>NZ_OY780957.1:1687500-1815446 GCF_963675985.1 uncultured Roseibium sp.
GTCATCGCGAATCGATTTCGCCGGCTTTCGGGATCCAGGCGTAGAAGAAGATCACGGAAGGCAGTCTTTTCATCGCCGCGGAGGGGGCGAAACGTCCCGGAAAGCGCGGAAAACGCTGCGGTACCGTTGTTCTGCCGTTTGGCCTGGAACCATGATTTGGAGGACTGCAGCATGGAAGGCTCCTGTCAAAAATAGCCCTCCCAAGGCGTCCTCCCAGACGTTAGAAGTCATATAAAGGCCGTATCTGGCCTTTTTCAATAGCGCAATTATTAAACTTGAGTCGGGTTTTGGCGTTTTCATGAATTGTGGGCTAAGACTTGGTAAAGATTGGCCGCGGCGGAACGGGACGGAAAGATATGATGCGGAATGCGACGATTGTTGTCGGGCTGTGTATTTTGGTCGGCATGACAGGGTGCCAGAGATTATCGGGAAGCCGGCAATACGCGGCCCCCTTGCCGGCGACGCCGACGACACCGGTCGGTCAGGGAGATCTGCAACCGCTTGACGGGGCCGTTCCGGGCGGACTTTACGGCGATACGGCAACCGGCACGGATGTCGCCGCAAATACGCTTGCCGAACCGACGGGCGCCATCGAGGTGAGCCGCAGCGATATGCTCGGCGGCTGGAAGCTGAGTTCGGGAACGGACAATTGCATGGCCTTCATGACGCTGACCACATGGTCCGGCGGCTACCGCGCCAATACCCGTGGATGTGCCAGTCCGCTCCTGAGCGGAATTTCCGCCTGGGATCTGAGCGGAAAGCAGGTGGTGTTGAAGGATGCGAACGGACAAACCGTCGCTCAGCTCTACGCAACGACCGCGCAGCAGTTCAATGGACAGACCGCGCAAGGCGTGCCGGCGTCGCTTTACCGTTAACAACCTGAGGTATTTTTCACTAGACGGCACGCGTTAAGGCTGTAAACTTGATTCATCAAGGGAGACAGCTGAGACATGTCCAAATACGATCCGTTGCGTGAACATCTGGCGCGCCTGGAAGATGTGGTCTGGGCCGCCAAACTCGACGATGTCGAAGATATTCTTGGATCTCATTTGCCCAAAAGCGCGCGCGAGCATCGCACGTGGTGGGCGAATTCGGGCGGCGGTCTCGTCCACCAGAATGCCTGGCTCGATGCGGGCTGGCGGGTGGAGAGAACCGACCTGAACCGCAACGTGGTCGTATTCCGCCGCTTGCGAATTGGCGGAACCGCGCTTGCCGGCAACAACGGTGCGGCGCGGCAGGAATCGCGCGGGAAAAGCAGCGAGGCGGAACGGCGGCTGGCCAAGGCCATGCCGGCCCTGCGCCAGCCTGTGACGGTCACGCTTCGTGCGGAATGGACCGTACTGGGCAATCTGCACAAGGTTCCCTGTTCGGCGACGAATATTCCCCAGGGCCCCGGCATCGTGAGGGCGGTGAGCCTCAGGGAAGGCGAGCCAAGCTCCCTGATCTTTCCGGCCGGTTCCGTTCAAACCTGCTACGGCCGCCTGCGAAAGGCGATGAAGGACGATGGTCCGGAAAACGACAGCACCCTGTTGGTCTCTTTGGGGTTGAACCGATCGACGCCGGTCGAATGCGATGTCGTCAAGGCGGGAAATGCCTGGCTTCTGACTGACGGTCGCGGCCGCAAGGCGAATTTCGAGGATGATACCGAACGCAACCTGGTCGCCCAGTTGCTGTATCTTCAGGAATTGCAGGCCGGACGGATCGCAAAGCTTCTTCCCGAGTAGGGCGCTGCCGAAAGGCCGTGTCCGGCTTTTGGCGGACCGTTTTAGCCGTATGAAAACTATTTTTGGCCAATCAACCGATTAGGTCCGTGCCCGGCCTTGCATCCGGACGCAATAGACCGTATTCGCCATGCGACAATCTGTACCCGCCGTCCGGACCGCCAGGACTGCGGATGTGGCATTCTCGCATGGAGCGCCAGATTTGAAACTTGAATTGCCGGTCAACCGAGCACTGGAAGCGCGCTACGACGCGCTGGTCGCTACTGGCGAAATCACCCGGGATGCCGCGCAGATCGAAGCGGTCCGCAAGCTCGATCTGTTGAACAGCCGTTTGGCCGAGGTACGGCTCGCCTCCAAGAAAAGCTCGCTCGGCTGGCTCTTCGGCCGCAACAAGGATCTCTGGAAGGATGTGGTCGGCCTCTACATGTGGGGCGGCGTCGGGCGCGGCAAGACGATGCTGATGGATCTCTTTTTCGAGATCACCGTCATTCGCCGCAAGCGCCGGGCGCATTTCAATGAATTCATGGCCGACATCCACGACCGCATCTACGCCCACCGCCAGGCGCTCAAGCGCGGCGAAGTGAAGGGCGACGATCCGATCGTCCCCGTCGCAGAGCAGATCGCCGTCGAGACCCGGCTTTTGTGCTTCGACGAATTCTCCGTCACCGACATTGCCGATGCCATGATCCTCGGCCGCCTGTTCACACGGCTGTTCGAACTCGGAGTCGTGGTTGTGGCGACCTCCAACGTGGATCCGAAGGATCTTTACAAGGACGGGCTCAATCGCCAGCTGTTCCTGCCCTTCATCGATCTGCTGATCCAAAATGCCGAGGTCATCAAGCTCGACAGTCCGACCGACTATCGCCTCGACAAACTTGCCGGTGCGCCTGTCTATGTCACCCCGCTCGGGAAGGACGCGGACGAAAAAGTCGAGGATCTCTGGCGCAAGCTCACCAATGGTATGGCGCTCCATGCGGAAGAACTGCAGAACAAGGGACGGAAGATTTCCATCGGCAGGGTTGCATCCGGTGCCGCACGGTTTACTTTCGAGGAACTGTGCAGCCGTCCTCTCGGCGCTTCGGACTATCTGCGGATAGCCCATGCCTACCGGACGGTGTTTATCGAGAATATTCCGGTCATGGACAAGCCGCGCCGCAACGAGGCCAAGCGGTTCATCACCCTGATCGACACATTTTACGACAGCGGGGTGAAGGTCATCATCTCGGCCGAAGCGGAACCGACCGGGCTTTACGTGGCGCAGGACGGCACGGAAGCCTTCGAATTCGACCGGACCGTTTCCCGGTTGATCGAGATGCGGTCGGAGGCCTACCTGACGGGAGAAAATCATCACGGACAATCCTGAGTATGCATTACGTATAGGTCAATGATCTCAGCGTGAGTCCAGACAGGAATTTCGGGTTTCAGGCGCAATAGTCTTTAGATTAGCTTGCGCAGGGAAGCCAAAGGGAGTAGTGCCATCCCCGTCATCAGCGGATGGCATAAGGTTCCATCTTACGTAAAGGGAAACTTTCGGATATGGCGCGGAACAAGATTGCTTTGATCGGCTCAGGTCAAATCGGCGGTACGCTCGCTCATCTTGCTGGCTTGAAGGAACTTGGAGACATTGTTCTCTTCGATATTGCGGAAGGTGTTCCGCAGGGCAAGGCGCTGGACCTGGCTGAATCATCCCCGGTCGACGGCTTCGATGCCAAGCTGGCCGGCGCGAACGACTACGAAGCCATCGAGGGCTCCGACGTTGTCATCGTCACCGCAGGTGTTCCCCGCAAGCCGGGCATGAGCCGCGACGATCTTCTCGAAATCAACCTGAAGGTCATGGAGCAGGTCGGCGCCGGCATCGCGAAATACGCGCCGAACGCCTTTGTCATCTGCATCACAAACCCGCTCGACGCCATGGTCTGGGCTCTGCAGAAGTTCTCCGGCCTGCCCGCGAACAAGGTCGTCGGCATGGCCGGTGTGCTCGACAGCGCCCGCTTCCGTTACTTCCTTGCAGACGAATTCAACGTCTCCGTGGAAGACGTGACGGCCTTCGTGCTCGGCGGCCACGGCGACACCATGGTGCCGCTGACCCGCTACTCCACCGTTGCCGGCATTCCGCTGCCGGACCTGGTCAAGATGGGCTGGTGCACGGCGGAGCGCCTGGAGGAAATCGTCCAGCGCACCCGTGACGGCGGTGCGGAGATCGTTGGCCTTTTGAAGACCGGCTCCGCTTTCTATGCACCGGCCTCTTCCGCCATTTCCATGGCCGAGAGCTACCTCAAGGACAAGAAGCGCGTTGTGCCCTGTGCGGCAGCGCTGAGCGGCCAGTATGGCCTTAAGGACACTTATGTCGGTGTTCCGGTTGTCATCGGCGCCGACGGCGTCGAGCGCGTGATCGAAATCGACATGAACGCAGACGAAAAGGCGATGTTCGACAAGTCCGTCGCCTCTGTCGAGGGTCTCGTCGAGGCCTGCAAGAAGATCCAGCCGGCGCTCGCCTGAGCCGCCAGACGGAACCCGAAGACCGCCGCCTGAAAAACGGCGGCGGTCCTCCGCAACCGGAGGAAACGCATGAATATCCATGAATACCAGGCCAAGGCGGTCTTGAAGGAATACGGCGCGCCCGTCGCTGAAGGCGTCGCCATCTTCTCCGCCGACGAGGCGGAAGCTGCTGCGAAGAAACTTCCCGGACCGCTTTGGGTCGTGAAGTCCCAGATCCACGCCGGCGGCCGCGGCAAGGGCAAGTTCAAGGAACTCGGCCCGGATGCCAAGGGCGGTGTCCGCCTGGCCTTCACGCTCGACGAAGTGATTGCCAACGCCAAGGAAATGCTCGGCAACACGCTGGTGACCAAGCAGACCGGCGAGGCCGGCAAGGTCGTCAACCGTCTCTACATCGAAGACGGCGCCGACATCGAGCGCGAACTTTACCTCTCCATCCTGGTTGACCGCACCGTCGGTCGTCCGGCCTTCGTGGTTTCCACGGAAGGCGGCATGGACATCGAGGCCGTTGCCGAGGAAACCCCGGACAAGATCGTCACCCTGCCGATCGATCCGGACACAGGCGTGACGGCAGCCGATGCCGGCAAGCTCTGCGATGCGCTGGAGCTTGAAGGTGCGGCCCGCGAAGACGGCATGAAGCTGTTCCCGATCCTCTACACGGCGTTCATGGAAAAAGACATGAGCCTGCTTGAGGTCAACCCGCTGATCGTCATGAAAGACGGCCGCCTGCGCGTTCTCGACGCCAAGGTGTCCTTCGACGGTAACGCCCTGTTCCGCCATGACGACATCGTGGCCCTGCGCGACGAAACCGAAGAAGACGCCAAGGAAATCGAGGCGTCCAAATACGACCTCGCCTACGTCGCTCTCGACGGCGACATCGGCTGCATGGTCAACGGCGCCGGCCTTGCCATGGCGACCATGGACATCATCAAGCTCTACGGCGCCGAGCCGGCGAACTTCCTCGATGTCGGTGGCGGTGCTTCCAAGGAGAAGGTGACGGCCGCGTTCAAGATCATCACCTCCGATCCGAACGTGAAGGGCATCCTGGTCAACATCTTCGGCGGCATCATGCGCTGCGACGTGATCGCGGAAGGCGTGGTCGCGGCCGTGAAGGAAGTCGGCCTGCAGGTTCCCCTCGTTGTCCGCCTGGAAGGCACCAACGTGGAACTCGGCAAGAAGATCATCAACGAAAGCGGTCTGAACGTGATCGCCGCGGATGATCTGGACGACGCCGCCCAGAAGATTGTGAAAGCCGTCAAGGGATAATTGGCAGCATGCTGCGGAAAGCGTTGATAGCAATGCTCTGTTTTCTGGCGCCTTCCGCGGCGGTTTCCGGTAGTGCCCTCACGCCGGAATATGCAGCCAATGTCTTTTGGGAGTTCCGCAAGCTTGTCCCCGATGACTCTGCAGCTGAAGCGTACTTCAGAGGCGTCGGGTTCAAGCTGATATCGAAGCATAACGCCGAAGATAAACGTTACCTTGAATACGCTGACCGGTCGGAAACGCTGTTCGCAATCTTGGATCAGGATCTGCATCCGCCGATTGCAAACAGCCTTTATTTGTCGGTTTCGACTTACGGAACCGATCGACGGTTTGTCAGCCGGGTGATCGACATTCTCGGAGGAAAGCTGAACCGCTCAGACGAGCGTCCCCTGGAGTCCGGCGACGGCTGGGAAGATGTGGGTTGGGTCGGGGGCGACAAGAACAAGGCCACGGTTCTTATCTCGGTTGCCCACAACGCGGAACATCACGTTACGAAAATCTGGAGCCATCAGCTCCGCGTAGGAGACGAATGAATGTCCATCCTCGTCAATAAAGACACGAAAATCATCGTTCAGGGCCTGACCGGCAAGACCGGCACGTTCCACACGGAACAGGCGCTGCAGTACTACGGCACCAAGATGGTCGCCGGCGTGCATCCGAAGAAGGGCGGCGAAACCTGGACTTCCGGTGTCGACGCCTCCGCGACCCTGCCGATCTTTGCTTCCGTCGGTGAAGCGAAGGAAGCAACCGGCGCAGACGCCTCCGTGATCTATGTTCCGCCGGCAGGCGCCGGGGCCGCGATCATCGAAGCGATCGACGCGGAAGTCCCGTTCATCGTCTGCATCACCGAGGGCATCCCGGTTGCCGACATGGTCAAGGTCAAGGCGAAGCTGGAGAAGTCCAAGTCGCGCCTGCTCGGCCCGAATTGCCCGGGCATCCTGACCCCTGAAGAATGCAAGATCGGCATCATGCCGGGCTCCATCTTCAAGAAGGGCTCTGTCGGCGTCGTGTCGCGCTCCGGCACGCTGACCTATGAGGCCGTGTTCCAGACCACCAACGCCGGCCTCGGCCAGACCACCGCTGTCGGTATCGGCGGCGACCCGGTCAAGGGCACCGAGTTCATCGACGTGCTGGAAATGTTCCTCGCCGACGACGAAACCCAGTCGATCATCATGATCGGTGAAATCGGCGGTTCCGCGGAAGAAGAAGCCGCCCAGTTCCTGATCGATGAGGCCAAGAAGGGCCGCAAGAAGCCGATGGCCGGCTTCATCGCGGGCCGGACCGCCCCTCCGGGCCGGACCATGGGTCACGCCGGTGCCGTGATCTCCGGCGGCAAGGGCGGAGCGGAAGACAAGATCTCGGCCATGGAAGCGGCCGGCATCAAGGTTTCGCCGTCTCCGGCGAAGCTTGGCGAGACGCTTCTTGAAGTCCTGAAGGGCTGACCAATATTAATGCCCCACACGGAACGGAAATTGTTTACGTTTCGTAAGGCATAGTGACAGGATTGGAGCGAGGCGCGAAAGTGCCTCGATCCGCATTCGAGGGGACCGGCAAATACGCCGGTCTGAAAAGGAAACCCAGTTCGGGCCTTCCGGTCCGACCGTCAGTAAAAGGGCGGAGCAGACCTCCGCTGGATGGACATGGCACGGCAGGAAGCGAACAAAGTCTTCGCACTGACGTCGTTGCTTTACGGCGCCAACGCAGCCTATATCGAAGATCTTTACGCGCAATATAAGGAAAATCCGAACTCGGTCGAAGCCGAGTGGCAGGATTTCTTTGCCAGTTTCCAGGACGCCAAGGAAGACGTGCTCAAGGAAGCGCGCGGCGCTCCCTGGAAACGCAAGGACTGGCCGATTGCGGCGAACGGCGATCTGGTCAACGCCTTTGACGGCAACTGGGCGCCGATCGAAAAAGAGCTCGGCGACAAGCTGAAGAAGAAGGCGGAAGCCAAGGGCGCGCCGGTCTCCGAGGCCGAAGTCCATCAGGCGACACGCGATTCCGTCCGCGCGCTGATGATGATCCGTGCCTACCGCATGCGCGGCCATTTGCATGCAAACCTCGACCCGCTCGGCCTTGCCGCCATGAAGGATCACGAGGAACTGCATCCGGCCTCCTACGGCTTTACCGAAGCCGATTGGGACCGCAGGATTTTCATCGATCACGTGTTGGGTCTGGAATACGCCACGATCCGCGAGATGCTCGACATCCTCAAGCGGACCTATTGTTCGACCCTTGGCGTCGAGTTCATGCACATTTCCGATCCGGCTGCGAAGTCCTGGCTCCAGGAACGCATCGAGGGGCCGGACAAGCAGGTCGCCTTCACCAAGGAAGGCAAGAAGGCAATCCTGAACAAGCTGATCGAATCCGAAGGCTTCGAAAAGTTTCTGGACGTCAAGTACACCGGTACCAAGCGTTTCGGCCTCGATGGCGGCGAAGCGCTGATCCCGGCGCTGGAACAGATCATCAAGCGCGGCGGCCAGCTGGGCCTGAAGGAAATCGTTTTCGGCATGGCCCACCGCGGCCGCCTGAACGTTCTGTCCCAGGTGATGGCCAAGCCGCACCGCGCCATCTTCCACGAGTTCAAGGGCGGCTCCTACGCGCCGGACGAAGTGGAAGGCTCCGGCGACGTGAAGTATCACCTCGGCGCATCCTCCGACCGGACCTTCGACGACAATGACGTCCACCTGTCGCTGACGGCCAACCCGTCGCACCTGGAGATCGTCAATCCGGTGGTGCTCGGCAAGTCCCGCGCAAAACAGGATCAGCTTTCTGCCGTCGACGGGCATTGGGTCGAGACCACGGAGGTGGACCGCTCCAAGGTGCTGCCGCTGCTCCTGCACGGCGATGCGGCCTTTGCCGGCCAGGGCGTCGTTGCCGAGTGTTTCGGCCTGTCGGCGCTCCGCGGCCACCGCACCGGCGGTTCGATCCATGTGATCATCAACAACCAGATCGGTTTCACCACGAACCCGCGTTTCTCGCGGTCTTCGCCCTATCCGTCGGATATGGCCAAGGTGATCGAGGCGCCGATCTTCCACGTCAACGGCGACGATCCCGAAGCGGTGACCTTCGCCGCCAAGATCGCCATCGAATACCGTCAGATCTTCGGCCGCCCGGTCGTGATCGACATGATTTGCTACCGCCGCTTCGGCCACAACGAGGGCGACGAGCCGGCGTTTACCCAGCCGATCATGTACCGCAAGATCCGCAAGCACGCGACAACGCTGCAGATCTACTCGGAGCGTCTGGTCAATGAAGGCGTCGTCTCGGCGGAAGAAGTCGAGGAGATGAAGGCGAACTGGCGCAAGCATCTCGATGACGAGTTCGAAGCCGGACAGGCCTTCAAGCCGAACAAGGCCGACTGGCTCGACGGCAAGTGGTCGGGTCTGAAGCGTGCAGAGGGCGAGGACGATCCGCGCCGCGGGTCTACCGGCATCCCGATGGAGGAGCTGAAGGACATCGGCCGCAAGCTGTCGCAGGTTCCCGACGGCTTCAACATTCACCGGACCATCGCGCGCTTCATGAAAAACCGTGAGCGCATGATCGAAACCGGCGAGGGGATCGATTGGGCGACCGCTGAAGCGCTCGCCTTCGGCGGCCTGCTGCGCGAAGGCCACGCGGTGCGCCTGTCCGGCCAGGACTGCGAACGCGGCACCTTCTCCCAGCGCCACTCCGTGCTCTACGATCAGGAGGACGAAGGCCGCTACATTCCGCTGAATCACCTCGGCAAAGGATCTGCCCGTTACGAGGTCATCAACTCGATGCTCTCCGAAGAGGCCGTTCTCGGCTTCGAATACGGCTATTCGCTGGCCGAGCCGAAGGCGCTGACCCTGTGGGAAGCCCAGTTCGGAGACTTCGCCAATGGCGCGCAGGTCATCTTCGATCAGTTCCTGTCGTCGGGCGAACGCAAGTGGCTGCGCATGTCCGGCCTGGTCTGCCTGCTGCCGCACGGTTACGAAGGCCAGGGGCCGGAGCACTCCTCCGCCCGTCTGGAGCGTTATCTGCAGCTTTGCGCGGAAGACAACATGCAGGTCGCCAACTGCACGACCCCTGCGAACTACTTCCACGTCCTGCGTCGGCAGCTGAACCGTGACATCCGCAAGCCGCTGATCCTGATGACGCCCAAGTCGCTGCTCAGGCACAAGCGCTGCATCTCCAAGATCACCGAAATGGCTGAGGACACGTCGTTCCACCGCCTGCTCTGGGACGATGCGGAAATGGGCGCGTCGGAAACCAAGCTGGTGGCCGACGACAAGATCCGCCGCGTGGTCATGTGCTCCGGCAAGGTCTATTACGACCTCCTGGAGGAACGCGAGAAGCGTGGCATCAACGATGTCTATCTGCTGCGCGTCGAACAGCTCTATCCGTTCCCGAAGAAGGCTCTGGCGAAGGAACTCGACCGCTTCAAGAATGCGGACATGGTCTGGTGTCAGGAAGAGCCGAAGAACATGGGTAGCTGGTTCTTCGTGGAGCCTTATATCGAATGGGTGCTGGAGCAGATCGGCTCGAAGACGGCCCGGCCGCGCTACGCTGGGCGGAAGGCATCGGCGTCGACAGCAACCGGTCTCATGTCCTCGCACCTCGCCCAGTTGCAGGCATTCCTCGACGAGGCGTTTGAATAACTTTACGGAGGCTGGCAACGGCCTCCCGTTTACCGGAACCGGCCAGGCAAACTTAAGAGAAGGCGACCATGGCAACCGAAATTCGCGTGCCCACACTGGGTGAATCCGTATCCGAAGCTACCATCGCCCAGTGGTTCAAGAAGCCAGGCGATGCCATCGCGGCCGACGAACCGCTGGTAGAGCTGGAAACCGACAAGGTCACCGTCGAGGTTCCGGCTCCCGCAGCCGGCACCTTGGAAAGCATTGTCGTCAACGAAGGCGATACGGTCGAGGTCGGGGCCCTTCTCGGCCAGATCTCCGAAGGCGGCGCTGCCGCGGCGGAGAAGCCCGCCAAGGCCGAAGCCAAGTCGGAAACCAAGGCTGAAAGCAAGCCCGCAGCCGACTCGAAGGCCGCCGAACTTGTCGATGTCGTCACGCCGAGCGCCGGCGAATCCGTCACCGAGGCGGAAGTCGGCGAATGGAGCGTGAAGGTCGGCGATACGGTCAAGGCCGACGACGTTCTGGTGGAACTGGAAACCGACAAGGCCGCCCAGGAAATCCCGGCCCCGGTCGCAGGAACCGTCGTCAAGATCGTCGCCCAGACCGGCGACACGGTTGAGCCCGGCAACCTGCTGTGCCAGATCGACGCCAGCGGCGCAGCCGCTCCGGCACCCTCAGAAGCAACGTCGGCTGAAGCAGCCCCCGCATCGGCCCCGGCCGCAGCGGGCGGTACGTCCATGCCGCCGGCTCCGTCCGCTTCCAAGATGATGGCCGAAAAGAACCTTTCCGCCGATCAGGTTGCCGGCTCCGGCAAGCGCGGCCAGGTGCTCAAGGGCGACGTGATCGCCGCCGTCCAGTCCGGCATTTCGGGTGCTCCGGCCCCCGCACCGGCAATGGCCCGCGGTCCGGTTGCTGCCGAAGACGAGTCGCGCGAGGAACGCGTGCGCATGACCAAGCTGCGCCAGACCATTGCGCGCCGCCTGAAGGACGCCCAGAACACGGCGGCCATGCTGACCACCTACAACGAGGTCGACATGGGTCCGGTCATGGAACTGCGCAAGCAGTACAAGGACCTGTTCGAGAAGAAGCACGGCGTGAAGCTCGGCTTCATGGGCTTCTTCACCAAGGCGGTTACCCACGCGCTGCAGGAAGTCCCGGCCGTCAACGCGGAAATCGACGGTACGGACATCATCTACAAGAAGTTCTGCCACATCGGCGTGGCCGTCGGCACCGACAAGGGCCTGGTGGTTCCGGTCGTGCGCGATGCCGATCAGATGTCGATTGCCGAAGTCGAAAAGGAAATCGGCAACCTCGGCCGCAAGGCCCGGGACGGCAAGCTGGGCATGGCTGATATGACCGGAGGGACCTTCACCATCTCCAATGGCGGGGTGTATGGTTCGCTCATGTCGTCGCCGATCCTGAACGCGCCGCAGTCCGGCATCCTGGGCATGCACAAGATCCAGGACCGTCCGATGGCCGTGAACGGTCAGATGGTCATCCGCCCGATGATGTATCTGGCGCTGTCCTACGACCACCGCATCGTCGACGGCAAGGAAGCCGTGACCTTCCTGGTTCGCGTCAAGGAAAGCCTGGAAGATCCGCAACGTCTCGTTCTGGATCTCTAGAGCACGTCGCGAAAAGGTGGAGACCGGTTTTTCGCAATAGGACGTGCGTCGAAACTGGAGAGAGCATGGCGCGTGAAGTCGCATGAACGCGACATGCTCTACGACCTGAACCCGGGGAGAACCGGATCATGAGCCTGGAATTTCTCATCACCGCCCTTGTGGTCGTCCTGGTGCCCGGTACTGGCGTCGTCTACACCGTGGCGGTCGGGCTCGGAAAAGGACGGTTGGCAAGCGTGGCGGCGGCCATCGGCTGTACTTTCGGCATCCTGCCGTCCATCCTGGCCTCCGTCCTTGGTCTGTCCGCTCTTCTGCATACCAGCGCCCTCGTGTTTCAGGTCTTGAAATACGCGGGCGTTGCCTATCTGCTGTATCTGGCTTGGCAGACCCTGAAGGACCGGGGCCCGATGGATCTGAAGGCAGATGATCGCGCTGAAAAATCACCGGTCTCGATCGCCGTGACCGGTGCCCTGATCAACATTCTCAATCCCAAGCTGACGGTGTTCTTCCTGGCCTTTCTGCCACAGTTCGTGGCCCATGACGCCGCCCACCCGGTTGCCGAGATGGTGTCGATGGGGGGCGTGTTCATGGCCATGACCCTGGGCGTCTTCATCGTCTACGGCCAGTTCGCCGGTCTCGTCGGCCAAAAGGTGCTTGGAAGCGAGCGGGTGCTGACATGGATGCGCCGTTCCATCGCCGCGACCTTCGCCGCTTTCGGATTGCGGCTGGCCCTGGCGGAACAGTGACGGGAGAGGACGGCGTCGTGACAAGGAAGGCTCCCGGACGATATCTGCCAGGCCGCGCCTGTCGAGTGGTCCTCCGCAGCGCCTTCTTTTCCCTTGCCGTCTTTCTGGGGCAGGTCTGCGTATCTTTCGGCCTTCTTCCGTCTGACGGCAACCGCGCCGAAGCAGCCTTCAAGGCGGTCAATCAGGGCAATCCGGATGACAATCTGAACGGTGTCTCGGCCGGCAGCAGGGCGTCCGAGCGCCTTGTACGGCTTCAATAGAACAACAACCGGCAGGCAAGACAGTGACGCACACCGAAAATGTGGTTCTGGTAACCGGCGGCAGCCGGGGGATTGGCGCGGCCGCCTGTCTGCGGGCCGCCGAACTCGGCCACGGGGTCCTGGTGAACTACGTCTCGAACAGGCAGGCCGCCGAAGAGGTCGTCGCCGAGATCGAGCGCGCCGGCGGCAAGGCCCGGTCTGTGCAGGGCGATGTTCAGTCCGAGGCGGACGTGCTTGCCATGTTCGCTGCATGCGATGATTTCGGCCGGCTCGTCGGGCTGGTCAACAACGCCGGCGTCGTGGACCGTCATCAGCGCGTTGACGAGATGACCCTGGAGCGGCTGAACCGCATGTTTGCCATCAATCTGGTCGGGTCGTTCCTGTGTGCCCGCGAGGCGGTGAAACGCATGTCGACCCGCCATGGCGGCAAGGGAGGCGCCATCGTCAATCTCGGATCGGCCTCCTCCAAGATCGGATCGGGAAACCAGTATGTGGACTATGCCGCCTCCAAGGGCGCCATCGACACGATGACGGTCGGTCTGGCGCTTGAAGTCGCGACCGAAGGCGTCCGCGTCAATGCTGTCCGTCCCGGCATCATCGATACCGAAATCCATGCCTCCGGCGGCGCGCCCGACCGGGTGGCGAAAATCGAATCCTCGCTTCCCATGAAGCGGGCGGGCACGGCGGACGAGGTGGCCAAGGCTATCAAGTGGCTCCTGTCCGACGACTCCAGTTACACAACCGGCGCGATCCTGGACGTCTCCGGCGGCCGCGCCATTCTTCCCTGATCCGAACGGAAAAAGAACCAAGAGCAAAGGCAGAGGCAACCGAAATGTCCCAATACGATCTCGTCGTCATCGGAACCGGCCCGGGGGGCTATGTCTGTGCGATCAAGGCGGCCCAGCTCGGTCTGAAGGTCGCTGTTGTCGAAAAGCGCGCCACCCACGGCGGCACCTGTCTCAACATCGGCTGCATTCCGTCCAAGGCGTTGCTGCATGCCTCGGAAATGTTCGAGGAGGCCGGCCACGGCTTCGACGTCCTCGGCATCAAGGTGAACAAGCCGAAGCTCGACCTGCCGGTCATGATGAAGCACAAGCAGGATGTGATCGACGCCAACGTCGGCGGGGTCGGCTTCCTGATAAAGAAGAACAAGATCGATGCCTTCCACGGTGTCGGCAAGATCGTGTCTGCCGGCAAGGTCGAAGTGACCGCGGAGGACGGCAAGGTCTCGCAGATCGACGCGAAGAACATCGTCATCGCCACCGGCTCCGATGTTATGCCGCTGCCGGGTGTCGAGATCGACGAAAAGCAGGTGGTCTCCTCCACCGGCGCACTGGATCTGGACAAGGTTCCGGGCAAGCTGGTTGTCGTCGGCGGCGGTGTGATCGGGCTTGAGCTTGGGTCGGTGTGGAACCGTCTCGGTTCCGAGGTCACCGTGGTCGAGTTCATGGACAAGATCCTCGGACCGATGGATGGCGACGTTTCCAAGCAGTTCCAGCGCATGCTGAAAAAGCAGGGCATGGAGTTCAAGCTGTCCTCGAAGGTGACCGGCGTTGCCAAGAAGGGCAAGGGGCTGGCCGTGACGGTCGAACCGGCTGCCGGCGGCGACGCGGAAACCATCGACGCCGACATCGTGCTGGTCGCCATCGGCCGCCGGCCCTACACCGAAGGCCTCGGCCTGGAAGAAGCCGGTGTCGCGCTCGACGAGCGCGGCCGGGTCAAGACCGACGGTCACTACCGCACCAATGTGGACGGCATCTATGCCATCGGCGACGTGATCGTGGGGCCGATGTTGGCGCACAAGGCCGAAGACGAAGGTGTGGCCCTGGCCGAAATGCTCGCCGGGCAGGCCGGTCACGTGAACTACGACGTCATCCCGGGCGTTGTCTACACCCAGCCGGAAGTGGCCTCCGTCGGCAAGACCGAAGAAGAGCTGAAGGCCGCCGGCGTCAACTACAAGGCCGGCAAGTTCCCGTTTGCGGCCAATGGCCGGGCGCGGGCCATGAACCACACGGACGGGTTCGTCAAGGTTCTGGCGGATGCGGAAACAGACCGGGTGCTCGGTGCCCATATCGTCGGCTTCGGCGCGGGTGAGATGATCCACGAGGTTGCCGTCCTGATGGAATTCGGCGGCTCGTCGGAAGACCTCGGCCGCACCTGCCACGCCCACCCGACCATGTCGGAAGCGGTCAAGGAAGCTGGTCTGGCCACCTTCTTCAAACCGATCCACACCTGATCGGAAGACAATGGATTGACGAAAAGGCCGGGCAATCACCCGGCCTTTTTCATGAGGTCACGGCGGGAGAGGGGGCGTGACCTGCGCCCAACTCGACCAGGGTGATCTCTGGCGGGACACCCAACCTGACCGGCATGATGGAGCATCCCAGGCCGCCCGACACGATCAGCGTGCGCGTTCCGACACCCGATAAGGCCCGCTCCTCGATATGTCCGTAGGCATAACGGTTGCCATATCGGGACGGGACGATGAGGGATTTTCCAAACAGCCGGACCTGACCGCCGTGGGTATGGCCCGAAAGGGTCAAGGTGACCCGGTCCGGGACGAACGGGAAGATGTCCGGTTCATGGGCCAGAAGGATGAGCGGCGCTTTGTCCGTGACCTGATCGAGTGTCCCCCGCAGATCATGAAGACCGACGAAACCAGGCCTGTTGGCGCTTTTGTCCGGTCTGAGGGCGATCTGATCACCCAATCCTGCGAGCCAGAAGGGACCGTGGTCGCTTTGCAGGCGCACCGCCTTGTTGTGATAAACCGGAATCCCGGCCTGCATCAGGGCATCGCCGTTGCGGGTCAGACCGGAGCCCGTCCGTTGCGCCTGCGGATCCTCCCACCAGTCGTGATTTCCAAGGATGGCATGAACGCCCAATGGGGCCTCGAGCCGGCTCAGAACAGCGGCCCACTTCGCCCTTGGTTCCTGTCCATTCGTCCATCGGTGGTGAATTGTGTAATCGCCGAGCAGAAGAAAAACGTCCGGCTGCAGGGCGTTGGCGCGTTCGACGATCCCCGCGAGATGGTCGACCGTGAGCCAGGGCTTGCAGATATGCGGATCGGCAAGAATGGCGATGCGAAGCGGCATGTCCTTTGGCCAGCGCATTGGGCTGACCTGGTACCGTTTGATCACGAGCCGAAACGGTTCGACACCGATCGCATATGCGGGCACGGACGCCAATGCGAGGGCCGCAAAGCCCAAACCTTTGAGGAAACTGCGTCTGGTAAGACTCCTTTGCGCCTTCCTGCTCTTGTCAGTCAAAGTCGCTCCATTTCCGCAACATGGATCTCCGATTGGCGCGGACCGTCAATGCTCACCACTGCACTGGCCGTGATCGCCGAAGGCTTTCAGGATGGAGCAGTCGGCGATCTGCTGATGACCGTCGCAGCTTGTCGCGATGCGGGCAAGTTCGCTTTCCAGCTTCTGCAGATGGGAAATCCGTTGCCGGACCGCTGCAAGCTGTTCGTTGGCGATCCGGTCGGCATCCGCGCACGGGCGGTCCGGGTGTTCGCTCAGCTCCAGCAGCTTGCGGATCGCCGCCATGGGCAGCCCCAGATCCCGGGCATGCTTGATGAAGCCAAGCCGCTCAAGGTCGGTCTCGCCGTAGCGTCGTTGGTTGCCCTCGCTGCGCACGGGCGCGGCGAGAATGCCTTCCTTTTCGTAATACCGGATCGTCGGGATCTTGACGCCGGTCTGCCTGGACATGTCGCCGATCGAAAAATCCATAATCACCCCTTGAACCTCTAGTCGCTATAGGTTGTAGATGGGAATGCAGACAGGGGTTTACCACCGGAAACAAGGAGATTCTTTCATGGGTTCCTGCTGCGGACATGATCATTCGGCGACATTCAACGGCGTCTCGGCCGATTACAAGCGCCGGCTCTGGCTCGTCATCGCGCTCAATGGCGGCATGTTTCTGGTGGAGATGATCGCCGGTCAAGCGGCCGGCTCCAAGGCGCTTCAGGCCGATGCGCTCGATTTCTTCGGCGATGCGGTTACCTACGGCATGTCTCTCGCGGTGATCGGCGCCTCCCTGAAAATCCGTTCCACGGCAGCCCTTCTGAAGGGCCTGAGCCTGTTGCTGATGGGGCTCTGGGTTGGCGGGTCGACGGTCTATCAGGTGCTGGTCGTCGGTATGCCGCAGGCGAGCGTCATGGGGGCGGTCGGCTTCCTCGCCCTGCTCGTCAACCTGTCCAGCGTGCTTCTGCTCGTCCGCTACAAGGATGGCGATGCGAATGTTCGCTCCGTCTGGCTGTGCTCGCGCAACGATGCCATCGGCAATGTGGCCGTGATGCTTGCAGCCCTCGGGGTCTGGGGTACCGCAACCGCCTGGCCGGACCTGATTGTCGCCGGCCTGATGGCGACCTTGTTCCTGAATTCCGCGGTTCAGATCCTGGCTCAGGCGCTGCGGGAGTTCCGGCAGGGCCATCCACACGCTCTTTGAGCTGTGCGCCTATTTACGTTGGAGATTATAAATCTTTTCGTCGCGCGGCAGCGACCGGTCGTAGGGAATGTCCAGGACATGGGTGTCCAGGATGTCGCCGAAACGGCGGAGCCGGATCACTTTGCCGCCCAGGAAACCGAGAAGGGCCACCTGCAGACCGCCGCCGTCCCGGAGTTCGGCCGCGGTCCAGCCCCATTTGCAGTCACGGGGGATGCAGGACGTGAACGCGCGGATTCGAGTGTCGACCCGGCCGTCGTGACAGCTTGATTCGATTTCGATCCGGGTGATTTCCTTCGGCTTGGCATTCGGGTTGACCCAGATGCCGTCTTCGGGAAGCGGGCAGTAGATTTGCGCCCCGGACGGGCTGGTCAGGCCGAACAGGATCAGGAACAGGAAAAGGGCAGCGCATCGGGTTGGCATCGAGCATCTCCGCGCGCCAAGGATGCAGACCTGGTGTGAACGAATTGTTAAGATATTTTCGCGGCGGAGCTTTATGGGCGACCAGTCCCGGGGCCGGGACCGGCTGCCAGGACCACAGCTGCGCCCAGACACGCCAAAACCCGGCGCGCAGGCCCGAATGAGCCGCGCGGTCCGGGATTTAAGCAGGTGTCGAAAACGAATTAACGCTTGCGGCCGCCGGCAATGATGCCTTCGCGCTGGGCGAGCTTGCGCGCAGCCTTGCGGGCGCGGCGGACAGCTTCAGCCTTTTCACGGGCGCGTTTTTCGGACGGCTTTTCGAAGGCCCGGCGGGTCTTCATTTCACGGAATACGCCTTCGCGCTGCAGCTTCTTTTTCAGGACGCGGAGGGCTTGGTCGACATTGTTGTCACGGACGAGGACTTGCAAGTTGTCTCCTGACTTTCTGGTTGGTGGAATGCCCCGGTAACGGGCACTGCGCTTGTTAGTGGAGGGATACCCCTCCCATGAAGGCCGGGACACTACCACTTTCTCGGCAGAATGCACCCCCTAAGTCCCGGAAAATCGCTGATTGAAGGGAGTTTTTTGATTTTTATGCAGCTTCAGCTGCGAGGATGGGCCCGGTCATAGGCTTCGAGCAGCCGAGCGCTGTCAATTTCGGTGTAGATCTGGGTGCTCGACAGACTGGCGTGGCCGAGAAGCTCCTGGATCGTGCGCAGGTCACCGCCGCCAGCCAGAAGGTGTGTCGCAAAGGAATGACGCAGCGCGTGGGGTGTCGCGCTTTTCGGCAGGCCGAGCGCGCCGCGCAGCTTTTCCATGGCGAGCTGCACCAACCGGGGATTGAGCGGTCCGCCGCGCGCACCGACGAATAGCGGGCCGTCCTTCGAAATCCCGTAGGGGCAAAGATCCAGATAGGCGTCGATCGCTTCCGTGACGACGGCAAGGATCGGCACCAGCCGTTCCTTGCCGCCTTTGCCTTTGATTCTGAGCGTCTTCGTTCCCTGACGCGGTGCCGTGCCGCCGGTGAGCGACAGGGCTTCGGACAGGCGCAACCCGCAGCCGTAAAGAAGGGTCAGCACCGCGGCGTTGCGGGCCTCGATCCAGGGCTCGTTCTCCATGGAAAGATCGCCGCCGGTAATGTCTCTCGCATCGCGCGCGGAGACCGGCTTCGGGAGGGAGCGGGGTTGTTTCGGCGGGCGGACCGCACCGGCTGCGGCCGCATTGACCTCGCCGCGCCGTTCAAGAAAGCGCAGGAAAGACCGGATGCCCGCAAGCCCGCGCGCCAGCGACCGGCTCTGCGTTCCGCCCTGGCGCCTGCGGGCCAGGAAGGCGCGGAAGTCGGCGGGTTTGAGATCCTTGATATCCTTCAGCGCCGGCGCGCCGCCCAGGTGATCGGTGAGAAATCTCAGAAACTGCCTCAGGTCGCGCTCATAGGCGATCAGCGTCTTGTCGGAAAGCCGGCGCTCGTCGGCGAGATGGTCCAGCCACAGCCCGACCCTCTGATTGAGGTCTGGGCGGGCGGTGACGAGCAGGGCGTCGGTATCGGCAGGTTTAAGGGACATGGGCCAACTGTAAGACCATGACCCCAAGCGTTCGGTTAACGGGGTTCCGATGATGCCCGAAAAAAGCCCGCCCGAATTGAATGGCGGCCTTGCCGCTTGCTCCCCTCTCCCCCCTTGAGGGGGAGATGTCCGTGTCAACGGACAGAGGGGGGTGTCCGGTTTCACAGGGTATTACAGCGCTTGAGTTTGGGACAAACGCCGCGACCCCCCTCTGTCACCAAGGTGACATCTCCCCCTCAAGGGGGGAGACGGGAACAAATGGATCTGCCGTGGCTAATCTGCAGTTGTTGACCGGCTCGCCGGTCCCGGGTCTCACTGGCGTTCGCCCGGGATGACCAATTTCAAGTTTGTTGTTTGGTCTCAGAGAATGCTCTGGCCGGTCTTGGCCCAGTCGTTGAGGAACGCTTCAAGGCCCTTGTCGGTCAGCGGATGCTTGACCAGGGCCTTCAGGGTTGCCGGCGGGACCGTTGCCACGTCGGCGCCGATGATGGCGCAATCCCGGACGTGGTTGGCGGTACGGATCGAGGCGGCAAGGATCTCGGTGTCGAAGTCGTAATTGTCGTAGATGACCCGGATTTCGCGAATCAGTTCCAGCCCGTCGAGGTGAATGTCGTCGAGGCGGCCGATGAAGGGCGAGATGTAGGTGGCCCCGGCCTTGGCGGCCAGCAGCGCCTGGTTGGCGGAAAAGCACAAGGTGACGTTGGTCTTGTGGCCGTCACCGGTCAGCGTCTTGCAGGCCTTCAGCCCTTCGAGGGTCAGCGGCAGCTTGATGACCACGTTGTCGGCGATCTTCACAAGTTCCTTGGCTTCCTTGATGATCGTGTCGTAGTCGGTGGCGGCAACCTCCGCCGATACGTCGCCGTCGGTGATGGAGCAGATCTCGGCGATCACTTCCTTGAACTGCCGCCCGCTCTTGGCAATCAGCGAGGGATTGGTGGTGACGCCGTCGAGCAGGCCGGTTGCGGCAAGCTCCTTGATTTCAGCGGTATCAGCCGTGTCGACGAAAAATTTCATGGGGTTCTGCTCCCGTTGGGCGTGCCATTGAGGCGGCGAAATAGGGCGGACCGGGCAAATGGTCCGTTGAATGTTTCTCTGCTCGCGGTTTCTTTACCGTAGGATGCGGTTAAGAAGAACCCCGCGATTCGAGATTGGGTGCGATTTTTGCGGTACGTACCTCAAAAATCACTGAGCGCATATTAGGAAGCAGGACGTAGAAAGCCGGTGCTGTTTGATGACGACCCGTTGCAGCGTGAGACCATCGCAAGCGTGATGGTTCCGGTCGCCGTGCCCGGTCCCTATACCTATAAGGTGCCGCCGGGCGTCAGTGTCGTGCCAGGAACCATCGTCCGCGTTCCGCTCGGCCCCCGGGAAGTGCTTGGCGCCGTCTGGGACAACCAGCCGGACCCGGCGATCAATCCGAAGAAGCTGAAGAGTATTTCCCATGTCTATGAGAGTGCCAGGCCCTTGGACAAGGACCTGCGCCGCTTCATCGACTGGGTGGCCAACTGGACCCTGGCCGCACCGGGCATGGTTCTGCGCATGGTGCTGCGTTCCGAAGAGGCCCTGGAGGAAGAGCCGCCTGTTGCCGGTGTACGCAAGATTGAAGGCGCCGCACCTGAACGGATGACACCGGCGCGCAGCCGGGTTCTGGAAACCATGGAAGACGGTTTCGCCTGGACCAAGAGCGGTCTGGCCCACGCCGCAGGGGTGTCCTCTTCCGTGATCGACGGCCTGCTGCATCACGAGGTCCTGGAGGTCGTTTCGCTTCCGGCAGCGCCGCCGCCGCCAAAGCCCCAGGTGGATTTTTGCGAGCCCAAACTGACGCCCGCCCAAAGGCAAGCCGCCGATGGCCTGGTCGAAAGCTTCGACAAGGGTGCTGCCGTCTCCCTGATCGACGGGGTGACCGGCTCCGGCAAGACGGAAGTTTATTTCGAGGCCGTGGCCGAAGCGCTCAGGCGCGGCAAGCAGGTGCTGGTGCTGCTCCCCGAAATCGCGCTGACCGAGCAGTTCCTGCGCCGGTTCGAACAGCGCTTTGGCGTCTATCCGGCCGAATGGCATTCGGAAGTCACCCCGAAAAACCGGGCGCGTACGTGGCGCGGCGTTGCCTCCGGTGATGTCCGGGTCGTGATCGGTGCCCGCTCGGCCCTGTTCCTGCCGTTTCTCGAACTCGGCCTGATCATCGTCGACGAAGAGCACGATTCTGCCTTCAAGCAGGATGACCGCGTCCCCTATTCGGCCCGCGACATGGCGGTCGTGCGCGGTCACATTTCCCGCTTCCCGGTGGTGCTCGCCTCGGCGACGCCGTCGATCGAAAGCAGGGTCAACGCCGACACGGGCCGTTACCGGCGCTTCCTTCTGCCGGAGCGGGCCTCCGGGGCGGCCCTGCCGGATCTGAAGGCGATTGACATGCGCCATCATGGGCCGGAGCGGGGACGCTGGATCGCGCCGGAACTTCTGTCGGCCATGAAAGAGGCCTTGGCCGACGACGCCCAGACGCTTTTGTTCCTGAACCGACGCGGCTATGCCCCCCTGACACTTTGTCGCACCTGCGGACACCGGTTCCAGTGTCCCCATTGCAGTGCATGGCTGGTCGAGCACCGGTTTCAGGGGCGTCTGGTCTGCCACCACTGCGGCCACAACGAGAAAGTGCCCGAGAGCTGTCCCTCCTGCGGTTCCGTCGATTCGCTCATTGCCTGTGGACCGGGTGTGGAAAGGGTCGCCGAAGAAGTCGCCGACCGGTTCCCGCAGGCGCGCACGCTCATTCTTTCGTCTGATCTGCCCGGCGGGCCGGAACGCTTGCGCCGGGAAATGAAGATCGTCGAGGAAGGCGGTGCCGATATCGTGATCGGCACCCAGCTCGTCGCCAAGGGGCATAATTTTCCGAAAATGCGCCTGGTCGGGGTGATCGATGCGGATCTCGGCCTTGCCCATGGCGACCCGCGGGCGGCGGAAAAGACCTTTCAGCTTCTGGCCCAGGTCACCGGCCGTGCGGGGCGCGTCACCGGTGGCGGCAAGGGGTTCCTGCAGACCTATTCGCCCGATCACCCGGTCATCAAGGCCCTGCTCTCCTCCGACAGGGATGCTTTTTATGAGGCGGAAATCGCGGCAAGGCAGGCGGCCGGCCTGCCGCCCTTCGGACGCCTGGCCGCGATTGTGATCTCCGGACCGGACAAACGCTTTGCCGAAGATTATGCCCGTGCCTTCATCCGTGCCGCGCCGAGGGATCAGGCAGTCACCCTTCTGGGGCCGGCGGAAGCGGCCCTTGCCATGGTGCGCGGACGCCATCGCTACCGGCTGTTGGCGATGGCCCCCAGACAGATGGATCTGCAGGCTTACCTGCGCACATGGCTGGAACAGGCACCCCGTCCGCTGAAGGGATTACGGGTGCAGGTGGACATCGATCCGCAGCACTTTTTATGAGCAAGAACGAAAAAAGAGCCAGAAATCGCCGAACACCGCCATTAGGCGAAGTTGCACAGTGGGAAACCCTGTGCTAAGTGAGGCGCGGCTTTGGGGGAACGGTTTAACCGTCATACCTTCTGACCCTGAAATCATTCATTATTTCAATGCCTTATGAGCAGATAACTGCTTATTGGGGCTTGAAAGACGTCAGAGAGCTCGGACCTGGTGACTGACAACGTATCTCTCGTATCCGGCGTGGCTAAGCGATATGCGTCCGCCCTCCTCGATCTAGCCGAGGAAACAGGCGCGACTGCCGACGTGGAACGGGATCTTGGCAAATTTGAGGGCTACCTCAATGAAAGCGAAGATCTCATCCGTCTCGTAAAGAGCCCGTCGTTCAGTGCCGAGGAGCAGATTTCTGCTCTGAGTGCACTTCTGGACAAGGCCGGTATCTCCGGTCTTGCTGCTAATTTCGTGAAGCTGGCCGCCCAAAACCGGCGCCTCTTCGTCCTTCCTGACATGATCAAGGCGTTCCGCGCCCTGCTTGCCGAAAAGCGGGGAGAGGAAACGGCAGAGGTAACCTCCGCCGCGCCGCTCTCGGACGATCATGTCAAAGCCCTGACGGAAGCTCTGGCTTCTTCTCTGGGCAAGTCCGTAAACATCGCAGCGAAGGTTGATCCTGCTCTGATCGGTGGCCTTGTGGTCAAGGTCGGGTCCCGCATGATCGACACATCTCTGCGTACCAAGCTCAATTCAATCAAGTTCGCGATGAAAGAGGTCGGCTGATGGATATTCGGGCCGCGGAAATCTCCGCTATCCTCAAGGACCAGATCAAGAGTTTCGGCCAGGAAGCCGAAGTTTCTGAAGTCGGTCAGGTGCTGTCCGTCGGTGACGGTATTGCTCGTGTTTATGGTCTGGACAAGGTCCAGGCCGGTGAAATGGTCGAGTTCCCGGGCGGGATCCAGGGCATGGCGCTGAACCTCGAAACCGACAACGTCGGCGTCGTGATCTTCGGTTCCGACCGCACCATCAAGGAAGGCGACACGGTCAAGCGGACCGGCGCCATCGTGGAAGTCCCGGTCGGCAAGGGCCTTCTCGGCCGCGTTGTCGACCCGCTCGGCAATCCGCTGGACGGCAAGGGTCCGATCGAGGCGACCGAAAAACGCCGCGTGGACGTGAAGGCACCGGGCATCCTGCCGCGTAAATCGGTGCACGAGCCGATGTCCACGGGCCTCAAGGCCATCGATGCCCTGATCCCGGTCGGCCGCGGTCAGCGCGAGCTGGTGATCGGCGACCGCCAGACCGGCAAGACCGCGATCATCCTCGACACCTTCCTGAACCAGAAGTCGCTGCATGCAAGCGATGACGAAAACGTCAAGCTGTACTGCATCTACGTGGCCATCGGTCAGAAGCGCTCCACGGTCGCACAGTTCGTGAAGACCCTGGAAGACGCAGGCGCTCTTGAGTACTCCATCGTCGTTGCCGCAACCGCTTCGGACGCCGCTCCGCTGCAGTACCTGGCGCCGTTCGCCGGCTGTGCGATGGGTGAATACTTCCGCGACAACTCCATGCACGCCGTGATCGGCTATGACGATCTGACCAAGCAGGCCGTTGCTTATCGTCAGATGTCTTTGCTGCTCCGCCGTCCGCCGGGACGTGAAGCTTTCCCGGGCGACGTCTTCTACCTGCACTCCCGTCTGCTGGAGCGTGCTGCCAAGCTGAACGAAGATAACGGCAGCGGTTCGCTGACCGCTCTGCCGGTCATCGAAACCCAGGGCAACGACGTGTCCGCGTTTATTCCGACCAACGTGATCTCGATCACCGACGGTCAGATCTTCCTGGAAACGGACCTGTTCTATCAGGGTATCCGCCCGGCCGTGAACGTCGGTCTGTCGGTGTCCCGCGTGGGCTCCTCCGCTCAGATCAAGGCGATGAAGCAGGTTGCCGGTCCGATTAAGGGTGAACTCGCCCAGTATCGCGAAATGGCCGCCTTCGCCCAGTTCGGGTCGGATCTCGATGCCACCACCCAGCGCATGCTGAACCGTGGTGCCCGCCTGACCGAACTCCTGAAGCAGCCGCAGTTCTCGCCGCTGAAGACCCAGGAACAGGTTGCGGTCATCTACGCCGGTGTGAACGGTTATCTGGATCCGCTTCCCGTGAATAAGGTTCGCGAATTCGAAGAGGCCCTTCTGCTGCACCTGCGCGGCGAACATGCCGAACTTCTGGATGCGATCTGGGAGAAAAAGGCACTCGATGACGAACTGACGGGCAAGCTCAAGGCCGTGCTCGACAGCTTCGCCAAGAACTTCGCCTGAGAACGCAGTCGGGATAAGGAGCAGGGGCGGCCATGCCGAGCCTGAAGGACTTACGAAACCGCATCGCTTCCGTGAAAGCGACGCAGAAAATCACCAAGGCCATGCAGATGGTGGCCGCGGCGAAGCTGCGTCGCGCTCAGGAAGCTGCGGAAGCCGCCCGGCCCTATGCGGAACGCATGGAGCAGGTGCTGGCCAATCTCGCGGCGGCTTTCGAAGGCCGTGACGACGCACCGAAGCTGATGGCCGGCACCGGCAACGACCAGGTTCATCTCCTGGTGATTGCCACGGCCGAACGCGGTCTGTGCGGTGGTTTCAACACCAATATCGCCAAACTGGGACGTGAAAGGGCGCGTAGCCTGATCGCCCAGGGCAAGACGGTGAAAATCATCTGCGTGGGCAAGAAGGGTTACGATGCGATCAAACGGGACCTCGGATCCCATGTGATCAAGACCGTGGATCTGCGCAGCGTGAAAAACCTCGGGTTCGCCAATGCAGACGAGATCGGCACGGAAATCCTGTCGATGTATGCCGCCGGCGAATTCGATGTCTGCACGCTGTTCTATTCGACGTTCCGGTCGGTGATCGCTCAGGAGCCGACGGCCCAACAGCTTATCCCGGCCCATATCGAGGCAGCGGAAGGTGCGTCCGATAAGGGCGGTGCCGCAGCGGTCTACGAATACGAGCCGGACGAAACGGAGATCCTCGAGGATCTCTTACCGCGCAACATCTCCGTCCAGATTTTCCGGGCTCTCCTGGAAAATGCTGCAAGCGAACAGGGTGCGCGTATGTCCGCAATGGACAACGCTACCCGCAATGCAGGCGAAATGATCGACAAACTGACGATCAGCTACAACCGCCAGCGCCAGGCGCAGATCACGACGGAACTGATTGAAATTATCTCGGGCGCTGAAGCGCTCTAACGGGATCGAGACGAGGATTAGGGATATGGCTGACAAACAGGTCGGACGGATCACCCAGGTCATCGGCGCCGTTGTCGACGTCAAGTTCGATGACCACCTGCCGTTGATCCTGAACGCTCTTGAAGTTGATAACCAGGGCGTGCGCCTGGTGCTGGAAGTTGCCCAGCACCTTGGCGAAAACACGGTTCGTACCATCGCGATGGACTCCACCGAGGGTCTGGTTCGCGGTCAGGAAGTGGTTGACACCGGCAGCGCGATCGAAGTGCCGGTCGGCGACGGTACGCTGGGCCGCATCATGAACGTGATCGGCGAACCGGTGGACGAAGCCGGCGCCATTCCGCATGACGCCAAGCGCGCCATCCACCAGGAAGCTCCGGAGTTCATCGAACAGTCCACCGAAGCAGAAATCCTGGTCACCGGCATCAAGGTCGTGGACCTTCTGGCTCCTTACGCAAAGGGTGGCAAGATCGGCCTGTTCGGCGGCGCCGGCGTGGGCAAGACGGTTCTGATCATGGAACTCATCAACAACGTCGCTAAGGCGCACGGCGGTTACTCCGTGTTCGCTGGCGTTGGCGAGCGGACCCGTGAAGGCAACGACCTTTACTGGGAAATGATCGAATCCGGCGTGAACAAGGAAGGCGGCGGCGAAGGCTCCAAGGCTGCCCTCGTTTACGGCCAAATGAACGAACCCCCCGGAGCCCGTGCCCGTGTTGCTCTGACCGGTCTGACCGTTGCAGAACACTTCCGCGACCAGGGCCAGGACGTGCTGTTCTTCGTGGACAACATCTTCCGCTTCACCCAGGCCGGTTCCGAAGTGTCCGCACTTCTCGGCCGTATTCCTTCGGCCGTGGGGTACCAGCCGACGCTGGCAACCGACATGGGCGGCATGCAGGAACGCATCACCACCACCACCAAGGGCTCGATCACGTCCGTTCAGGCCGTGTACGTTCCGGCCGATGACTTGACCGACCCGGCACCCGCATCGACCTTTGCCCACCTGGACGCAACGACGGTTCTGAACCGCTCGATCGCGGAAAAGGGCATCTACCCGGCCGTGGATCCGCTGGATTCCACCTCGCGTATGCTCGACGCCCGCATCATCGGTGAAGAACACTACGAAACCGCCCGTGCGGTTCAGGTGACCTTGCAGCGCTACAAGGCGCTTCAGGACATCATCGCCATCCTGGGCATGGACGAACTGTCCGAAGAGGACAAGCTCACCGTTGCCCGTGCTCGTAAGATCGAGCGCTTCCTGTCCCAGCCGTTTTTCGTGGCCGAGGTCTTCACCGGTTCTCCGGGCAAGCTCGTCGCTCTCGAAGATACGATCAAGGGCTTCAAGGGGCTCGTCAACGGCGAATACGACCACCTTCCGGAAGCGGCCTTCTACATGGTCGGCTCCATCGAGGAAGCGGTCGAAAGGGCTCAGAAACTGGCTGCGGAAGCTGCCTGATAAGACGGAGATCGGGCGCTTTCGAAGCGAAGCGCCCGATCCGGAATTCGGATCGGCGGTTTCACCGCCGTCCGCACCAGACTGACAAGGGACATGCCAAATGGCCGAGTTATTCCAGTTCGAGTTGGTCTCGCCGGAGCGTCAGCTCCTGTCCGAACAGGTTCTCGAAGTAATTGTTCCCGGTACCGAAGGTGAATTCGGCGTTCTGAAGGATCACAGCCCCTTCATGTCCACCATTCAGGCCGGCATTCTGAAGGTGCGCCGCGAACAGGGCGCAGGCTTGGACGAATATTTCGTTCGCGGCGGGTTTGCCGATGTGGCAACCGGTGGTCTGACCATTTTGGCAGAACAGGCGATCGCGGTCGAAGACCTGAAGGCCGAGCACCTGGACGAGCAGATCAAGAACGCCGAAGATGACGTCGCGGATGCCAAGGACACCGAAACCCTGCGCAAGGCCCAGGACACCCTAGCACGGCTGATCGATATCAAGGAATCGCTGAAAAAGATCTGATTTCCCACGCATTGCGCATGAGGATAGATTTTCAGAACGCGGCCCCACCAGGCCGCGTTTTTTGTTTTCCTCACTGATGAAGTTTGCCTGACCATAAAATATGGGGCCCATAAAAAAACCCGGCGCCAAGGCCGGGTTTTTAAAGTCTATTCAGTTCCAATTACCTGTTACGCGGCAATGCGCTTGAAGGTATTGGTCATGCCACCCGAACGGCTGCGACGGCGCTCTTCCGGCGGAATGTAAACCAGGGCGCGGTGTTGGTCGCAGTAGGACACACCGGCTTCAACCCGGTTGTTGCACGGGAACGTGTAGTTGCCGGCATCGCCTTCTGCCCACTTGCAGCAACCGGGACGCGGGAGGCTCAATGAAGTCATGTTCTTTTCCTTCTTCTTCTACGCGCGGCAAAAAGCGCTCGAGCATCCCCTATTCGAGGATCCGAACAGCCTTTGCGAATATCGGAGTTATAGTCACGTTCGCCGCGCGTAAACCCGCCCGTAGGGCGGTGAGCGCCGAACGCAAAGGTTACATAGTGTAGTCGTCACAAAATTGCAATAGTTGCTCTGCATGGAGGCTCTGCGACTGACGCATAGCTTCGGCTATAGCTAAGCACTTCTGCAGAAACAGCGTTACCAGTCTGTTATTTATTGCAAATTGCGGTGTCTCGTCTCAGCTCTCGGATAATATGCCGCCAGCCTGCGCCAGGGCTTCGGGCGTATCCAGATCCAGACGCGCGGCCGAGCCGATCTCGTATTCCAGGACGATTTCCGGATTTTCCGCAATCAGATGCCGGGCGCCGATGTCCCCGTGCAGGGCCTTGAGCGCATCAAAGAAACGTTTGTCCCAGAGCACCGGATTGCCCCTCTTGCCTTCAGCCGTAGCGGTCACGATCAGGGCATTGGGGCTGTCGGCGTAGCTGCCGACCATGCCCTTCAGGGTCTCTGACGTTATTCTCGGCATATCCGCCAGCAATATGAGGACCGCATCCAGGGACGGGTCGAGCGTTTCCATACCGATGCCAATGGACCCGGCCATGCCTTCCGCGAAATCTGGATTGTGAACCACGTCGATCTCACAATCGGATACTTCCGCCCCAATCCGGTCGGCCATGTGCCCCGTGACCAGAATGGTCTGCGCCAGATCCGCATCTTGCGCGGCTTCCACGGCATGCCGGACAAGCGTCTTGCCATCCAGTTTGGCAAGGAGCTTGTTGGGACCGCCCATGCGGCTCGATTTGCCGGCTGCCAGAATGATGGCGCCGATTTTGGGTTCGTCCGGCACGGTCCTGACCTCGCGTGGTTGTGGCCGCGTTCCAATTTCCATCAAAAGCCCGCCGACGCCCATGCCCGTAATGTCATGGGCACTGACATCAAGTCCGGCAAGCTTGCGGTCGAGCACCCAGTCAAAGCCGTTTTCCTTGGGGCTGCGCGCGCAGCCGGGTGCTCCGATGACAGGCAGGCCTCCATAGGTCCCTGTCATGAGCAGGTTGCCCGGATCGACAGGCATGCCGAACTGCTCCACCGTCCCGCCCGCACGCTCGATCGCTGCCGGCAGAATGTCCTTTCGGTCGACGACCGCGGAGGCCCCGAACAGGATCAGAAAATCGGCCCCCAGGTCGGCAAGCTTCGCCATGGCTTCGGCGACGGCGTCTTCCCGGTGGTCCACACGTTCTTCGGCGAGGATCATGCTGCCGCTCGCTGCAAGGCGGGCTTCCAGCACACGCCGTGTCTTGTCCATGGTGCTCGGTTTCAGGTGCGGTAGCCTGGTCGCGACCAGACCGACCCTGTGGGCCTTGAACGGGGCGACCCTGAGGGCGCCCGAAATCCGCTGCGCTGCCTCTGCGACCAGCCGATCGGGCGCGGCAAAGGGAATGATCTTGGCGGTCGCGACCATGCGCCCGGCCAGGACCCGGGTATATTCGGGCAGGGTGGCGATGGTGATGGCCGGATCGATCCGGTTCATCGCATCGACCGCTTGCCGGTCGATCACGAGGACGCCGGCCTGTTCCGCATAGAGATTGACCCGGCCGGTGAAGGGAGCGTCGCCGGTCAGCCCTCCGCCGTTGGCCGCCTTCGCAATGCGGTCCGCCGCGACATCCTCATTCAGATCGTCCGCCGCCAGACAGGCCACGGTAATGCTGGTGATACCGGCCTGCTCTAGCACCTTGATATCGTCGGCGCTGAGCACGCGGCCCTTCTTGAACGTGGCGCTACCGGTCCTGGTGGAATGGGCAAGCACGCACCCTTCCGCTTCCAGGATCGGCCGGGGCCCGAATTCCATCAGGCGGCCTCCGGTTCCTTGCGCAGGGCAGCAATTACCTTGCCGAGCACAGCGACGGCAATTTCGGCCGGCGATGCGGCGCCGATATCAAGCCCGATCGGCGCATCGATCCGGTCGATGTCAGCCTGCGGAATTCCTGCTTCCAGGAAGCGTTCCACCCGTTTGGCGTGGGTCTTCCGGCTGCCGAGGGCGCCGACGTAGAAGCAACCGGCCTTCAGAGCTTCCTGCAGCGGCAGGTCGTCGATCTTCGGATCGTGGGTCACGGCGGCAACGGCGGTAAAGGTGTCGAACGGCGTGTCCTTCAAGACGTCCTCCGGCCACTCGGCGATCAGTGTTTCCGCGGGGAAGCGTTCTTCGGTGGCGAATGCGGTTCGCGGATCGATGATGGTCACGTCGAAGCCGGCGATTTCCGCCATCGGCGCAAGAGCCTGGGAAATATGAACTGCGCCGATAATGACCAGTCGGGGCGGTGGGACGGAAACCGTCAGGAACATGTTGCCGCTTTCGGTTTCGATCATGCCCGATTTCCCGGACCGGAACCGCTTTGCCAAGTCTTCGTGCAACGGGTCGGCCGAAAAATCGGAGCTTTTCCTGACCAGCCGTTGTTCGCCGCTCGCCATGTCGGTGACGACGATCGTTGCCCGCCGGGCCGTGCGTTCCTCGTTGAGCGTGGAAAGAAAGGAAAGGTCCATGGATCAGCTACGCTCCGTTGCCAGTTTGAGCCCGAGCCCCACCAGGATCGATCCGGTAATCCAGCGGCTGACATCCTGCCACCGGGAAGACCTGCGAAGCTGTTTTTGAACCTGGGAGGCAAACAGCACGGTGAAAACATCGGCCGATGAAAAGGTCAGGTTCACGATCGTACCCAGGATCAGGAACTGGCCCCAGACGGGCAGGGCGGCATTGCCGTCGACGAATTGGGGCAGGAAGGCGATGAAGAACACCGCGACCTTGGGATTGAGGACTTCTACGATCACGCTGTCAAGGAAGGCGCGTCGGCGGCTGCGCTTCGGCAGATCGGGTGTCGGTCCCGCCACCGTGCGGGTTCGGATCATCTGTATGCCGAGCCAGACGAGGTAGGCGCCACCAGCGAGCTTCAAGGCAGCATAAAGGGCCGGAACGACCGCAAAGACCGCCGACAGCCCGAGGGTTGCGGCGATCACATGAACATAACAGCCGATGTGGATGCCGAAGGCGGCCCAAAAGCCCGCGGCGCGCCCGCGCGACAGCGTCTGCGCGGCCGTGTAGAGCAGGGCCGGCCCCGGAAAATAGGCGAACAGAAGGGTCGCGGCGGCGAAGGCCATCAGGGTGTCGAAAGCAGGCATCAGTCGATCCTAGAGCATGTCTCCCAAAAGCGGATACCGGTTTTGGGAGAAAGACATGCGTCAAAACAAATAGATAGGGCATGTTGCGTGAATGTAATTGAACGCGACATGCTCTAGGAGACCGGTTCCACATAGACGCTGATGCGTCCGCCGCAGGACAGGCCGACCCGCCATGCGGTTTCGTCGGCAACGCCGAATTCCAGCGTCGTGGGCTTGCCGCTCTCGATCACGTCAATGGCTTCGGAGACCACGGCGCCTTCGACGCAGCCGCCGGAGACAGAGCCCTCGAAGTTGCCTTCCTCGTCAATGACCAGATGGGACCCGACCGGCCGCGGCGCGGAACCCCAGGTTTCGACCACGGTCGCAAGCGCGACCTGCCGCCCGGACCGGCGCCATTCCTCGGCTGTGCCGAGCACATCGGTTGCTGAAGACTGAATATTGTGGGTCATGCGAACGTTCTCCCTTCCGGGAAATATAGACCCATTGAATTCAGATGAAAGCGCCGCGTCGCGAAAAGTGCGCATGAAAAAGCGGCGCCCCGTTTCCGGCGCGCCGCTTCGTGTCTGAAAAATCGTGTTCGTCTTATTCGGCAGCCGAACGCAGCACCGGGGCAGCATCGCGGACGTCGCCGTCCACATGAGGCTCGAAGGTCGCGAAGTTGTCGATGAACATCTGAACCAGCTTGGCGGCCTGGCGATCGAAGGCGTTCTTGTCGTCCCAGGTCTCCCGCGGGTTCAGGATCTTGGAATCGACGCCCGGCACTTCTTCGGGAACCGCAAAGCCGAAATACGGATCGGTGCGGAAGGTCGCATTCTTCAGCGAACCGTCGAGCGCGCCGGCCAGCAGCGTCCGGGTTGCCTTGATCGGCATACGGCTGCCGACGCCATAGGCGCCGCCGGTCCAGCCGGTGTTGACCAGCCAGCAGTCGACGTTGTGCTCGGCGATCAGGTCGCGCAGCAGGTTGCCGTACTGGGACGGGTGCAGCGGCAGGAACGGTGCGCCGAAGCAGGTGGAGAAGGTGGCCTGCGGCTCGGTCACGCCACGCTCGGTGCCGGCAACCTTGGCGGTGTAGCCGGAAATGAACGTGTACATGGCCTGGGCCGGGGTCAGCTTGGCGATCGGCGGCATCACGCCGAAGGCATCCGCCGTCAGCATGATGATCGTCTTCGGCATCGGCGCCGTGCCGGTCGGGCTGGCGTTGGAGATGAAGTGGATCGGATAGGCCGCGCGGGTGTTTTCCGTTTTCGTGTCGTCATCGAAATCCGGAATGCGGTTCTCGTCCAGAACGACGTTTTCCAGGACGGTGCCGAAACGCTGGGTCGTGGAATAGATTTCCGGCTCGGCTTCTTCCGACAGCTTGATCGTCTTGGCGTAGCAGCCGCCTTCGAAGTTGAACACGCCGGTCTTGCCCCAGCCGTGTTCGTCGTCCCCGATCAGGGTCCGGTTCGGGTCGGCGGAAAGGGTGGTCTTGCCGGTGCCCGACAGGCCGAAGAAGATCGCGGTGTCGCCTGCTTCACCCACATTGGCGGAGCAGTGCATGGACATGACGCCCTGCAGCGGCAGCAGGTAATTGAGGAACGTGAACACCGACTTCTTCATCTCGCCGGCGTAGGACGAACCGCCGATCAGAACGATCTTGCGGGTCAGGTCGCAGGCGATGACGGTCTCGGTGCGGCAGCCGTGACGTGCCGGATCGGCCTTGAAGCTCGGCAGATCGATGATCGTCATTTCCGGGACGAAGCTGGCGAGTTCGGCAAGTTCCGGCCGCAGCAACAGATTGCGGATGAACAGCGAGTGCCAGGCGTATTCGGTGTAGACACGAACCGGAAGCCGGTAGGCTTTCTCTGCACCGCCATAAAGGTCCTGCGCGAAGAGTTCCTTACCCTTCACATGCTCGCGGAAATCGGAATAGAGCGTTTCGAAGTGGTCCAGCGACATGCGCTGATTGTTGTCCCACCACACGGCATCCGCCGTGTTGTCGTCGACGACGACGAACTTGTCCTTCGGCGAGCGGCCGGTGTGCGCGCCGGTATCGGCGACCAGCGGCCCGTTCGCTGCAATCTGAGCTTCGCCGCGCGAGATCGAATGCTCGTAAAGTGCAGGCTCGCTCTGGTTCCAATAGATTGCTTTCAGACCCTCGAGTCCGAAAGTTTCGACGCCGTGAGAGCCATTCCTGACACCTACTTCCTGCATATCCCGCTGTCCTTGTGAATTTGGCGTTTCCTGCCCTTGGGGCGGCAAGTAATAATTTGTTAAGCCACGCCTGCGAGCGGTGGCGAAACTAGTGGATACGCAGGCATCCAACAAGTCTGCGAGGCAATTGAATCGTCGGTTTAATCGATTAAATACAATCAACGTGTGTGAGATGATTAATTTGCTTACCAAATAAAATCATCTCAAGGAGTTGGTGTAAGGTTCGCAGAAAGAATTGCCGTTCACTTGGAACAGCATACGTAAATAGACTTATATCGGGCGGCGGGTGGCTGTTGGTACCCGGACTACAACTCAAAGTGCCGCGAACTGTACGATTGCCATATTTTATGCGCATTTAGCAGGCCAAAGGCTAAAGAACTGTCGAGGTGGCCTTTACGTGGCCTCTGACCTGAAGGATACGGATCCAGATTATGCCGACGATTGCATTGGTCGATGACGACCGCAACATTCTGACTTCGGTTTCCATCGCCCTGGAGGCGGAGGGTTATCGGGTGCAGAGCTACACGGATGGCACTTCGGCCCTGGAGGGGCTTCAGAGCGATCAGCCGGACCTGGCGATCTTCGATATCAAGATGCCGCGCATGGACGGCATGGAACTGCTGCGTCGCCTGCGGCAGACCACCGATCTGCCCGTGATCTTCCTGACCTCCAAGGATGACGAGATCGACGAGCTGTTCGGCCTGAAGATGGGCGCGGACGATTTCATCCGCAAACCGTTCTCGCAGCGCCTTCTGGTGGAGCGGGTCCGGGCAGTCCTGCGCCGGGTTCAGCCGCGCGATGCCTCGACACCGCGCGACGCGACCGAAAAGCTGCTGGAACGTGGCCAGCTCGTCATGGATCCGGAGCGTCATACCTGTACCTGGAACAACAAGCCGGTTACCCTGACGGTGACCGAGTTCCTGATCCTGTCGGCGCTTGCGCAGCGTCCGGGCGTGGTGAAAAGCCGAAACGCCCTGATGGATGCGGCCTACGATGATCAGGTTTATGTTGACGACCGGACGATCGACAGTCACATCAAGCGCCTTCGCAAGAAGTTCAAGGTCGTTGACGACGATTTCGATATGATCGAAACGCTTTACGGCGTCGGTTACAGGTTCAAGGAGGTCTGAAGACCCCGTCCATGGCGGTAGAGAGCGAGAAGGCGGACGTGACGGCTGCGCCAGAGGGCGTGCCCGAGCGGTCCCAGTTGCGCAGGCTTGGCAACAGGCGGATCCGGCGCCGGCTTCTCAACCGGTTCGGCCGGATCTTCGGCACCTATGTGCTTTCTTCCCTGACCCGGCGGATCGTCGCGATCAATCTCGTCGGCCTGATCGCGCTCGTTATTGGCATTCTCTATCTCAACCAGTTCCGGGCCGGCCTGATCGATGCCCGGGTGCAAAGTCTTCTGACCCAGGGCGAGATCATCGCCGGCGCGATTGCCGCCTCGGCTACCGTCGATACCGGTGCCATTACCGTCGATCCGGAACGGCTGCTCCAGCTTCAGGCGGGGGAAAGCATCGCGCCGGGAAGCGATGACCTCGACACGCTCGACTTTCCGGTGAACCCGGAACGCGTCGGGCCGGTGCTCCGGCGGTTGATTTCCCCGACCAAGACCCGAGCCCGGATCTATGATCCGGAAGGCATCCTGATCCTCGATTCGCGCCACCTCTATTCCAGTGCGCAGATCCTGCGCTTCGACCTTCCCCCGCCCAATGCGGAGGAGGACAATCTCTGGGACAAGATCTGGCAGTCGGTCAAACTCTGGCTGAGGCGGGGCGACCTGCCGCTTTATCAGGAAGTCGGCGGCGGCGACGGTCGCGCCTATCCGGAAGTGGAAGCGGCTCTTGCGGGCTCGCCGGCCAGTGTCGTCCGTGTGTCCTCGCGCGGCGAACTGATCGTCTCCGTGGCCGTGCCGATCCAGAGGTTCCGCGCCGTGCTCGGCACGTTGCTGCTGTCGACCCAGGGCGGCGACATTGACGCCATTGTGCGTGCCGAGCGCATCGCCATCATGCGCGTCTTCCTGGTCGCGGCGACCGTGACTACGCTCTTGTCGATCCTGCTGGCGGGGACGATTGCCGGTCCGGTCCGGCGTCTGGCCGCCGCCGCCGAGCGCGTCCGTATGGGGTCGACCTCCCGCCAGGAAATTCCCGAATTCGCAGAGCGACAGGACGAGATCGGTCATCTGGCGCGGGCGTTCCGCGAAATGACCCATGCGCTCTATAACAAGATCGATGCGATCGAACAGTTCGCGGCCGATGTGGCCCATGAATTGAAGAATCCGCTGACGTCGCTGCGCAGCGCGGTGGAAACCCTGCCTCTTGCCAAGTCGGATGAGTCGAAGGCGCGCCTTCTGGAAATCATCCAGCACGATGTCCGCCGCCTCGACCGGCTGATCACGGACATTTCCGATGCCTCCCGGCTTGATGCGGAACTGGCGCGCGCAGATGCCCAGAAGGTCGAGCTTGCGGATCTGCTGCGGGCCATTGCCAATGCGGCCAACCAGCGTGCGGAAGGCGATATGGCCGAAATCCTCGTGACCGTTGCCGATGCGCCGGGCGCTTCGCCCTATCAGGTCATGGGTCACGATATCCGTCTGGGACAGGTGATCAGCAATCTTCTGGACAACGCCCGTTCGTTCTCGCCGGAAAACGGAACGGTACGGATCGGCCTGAGCCGTTCCGGTCCCATGATCCGAATCTCCATCGATGACGACGGCCCCGGTATTCGCGCCGAAAACACCGACCGTATCTTCGAGCGCTTCTATACGGACCGCCCGGACGGGGAAGGCTTCGGTAACAATTCCGGTTTGGGGCTATCCATTTCCCGGCAGATCATCGAAGCCTACGGCGGAACGATCAGCGCCGAAAACCGGACGGAAGAGGATCCCGCGACGGGCAAGAGCCGGGTTGCCGGCGCGCGCTTCACCATTACCCTGCCTGCCAAGGCCGTGAAATGAGCGAGGCGGGCGGGCTTCCCCCGACCGTTCATGCCGCCTGCGTCATTATCGGTACGCGCGGTATTCTGCTGCGTGGAAAATCCGGTACCGGCAAGTCGAGCTTGTGCGACCTGATGGTCGAAGCCGCCGTAAACAAGGGGCACTTCGCAGCGCATGTCTCCGACGACCGCACCTGTCTTCGCCGGGAAAATGGGAAGGTCGTCGCGTCGCCTGCCCCAACGATCGCCGGAAAACTGGAAGTGCGCGGCTTGGGGATCGTTGAGCTGACGAACGAGCCGGAGGCGGTGCTTCATCTTGTCGCCGGTCTCGTCCCTTCCGGGGAACTGGAAAGATATCCCGAGGAAGACGCGTTATCGGTCGAACTTGAAGGCGTTGACCTTCCGTTTGTCGGGCTCGAGGAAGGCCGGCCCATGGAGAATCTGCGCCGTTTGCGCTGGAGGATGCGCGGGCTTTTCCCCAAAAGCCCCGACTACATCTGACCGAATGGCCTTTTTTGCTTGCAACGGGCGGGCCTCTTGTCGACAGTGCACCCAGACGGGAAATGAGCCTCGTGGCCGTTTTCACCTCATCAAGCTGGATCAGGGCACGTATGATCGGTCTCGTATTGGTAACCCACGGGCGTCTTGCAGAAGAATTCAAGGCGGCATTGGAACATGTAGTCGGACCCCAGGAGCAGGTCGAGACGATCTCCATCGGTCCCGACGACGACATGGAACAGCGCCGCCAGGACATTCTGAAAGCGGTCGAATCGGCCAATTCCGGTCAGGGTGTTGTTCTGTTGACCGACATGTTCGGCGGGACACCATCCAATCTGGCGATTTCCGTCATGGACGGGAAGTCGGTGGAGGTCGTGGCCGGTGTCAATCTCCCCATGCTGATCAAGCTCGCGAGCGTTCGCGCAGACCGCGGCCTTGCGGACGCGGTGGATGAAGCGCGCCAGGCCGGACAGAAATACATTTCCGTCGCGAGCCAGGTGCTGTCGGGCCAGAACTGACGGAAACAACGGCCCGTGAACGCCCAATCCCTCGAAAAGGAACTGACCATCGTCAACCAGCGCGGCCTGCATGCCCGCGCATCGGCCAAGCTCGTGAAGCTGGTCGAGGGGTTCGATGCGGAGGTCAATGTCTCCAGGGACGGACAGACCGTCGACGGAACTTCCATCATGGGACTGATGATGCTTGCCGCGAGCCCAGGCTGCTGCATCCGGGTGTCCGTCTCGGGCGCCCAGGCGGAAGAGGCCATGGCGGCGATCACCGCACTCGTCGAGGATGGCTTCGGCGAGGTGGACTGAACGGGCGGCGGTAAACGCGGACGATCAGCGATAAAGATCCGACCGTGACAGCGGCACCGCGGGCGTTCCCTTGGCGGACTTGCCGGCGAGCGTCTGGTACAGCCGCGCCGATCCCCGGTGAAAGGTCAGCGAGCAGCCGCCTAGATAGGCAACCCAGATCCGGTAGAGTTCCGGTCCGACGAGCACTTCGGCCTCCGCGCGCCGGGCGGTGAGCCGTTCGCACCAGATCCGCGTCGCCTTTTCGTAATGGACGCGCCAGTTTTCCACGTCGTGAACTTCGAAGCCCGCCCGCTCCATCTCGGCGACGGTGTGACCGATATCGTCCAGCTCGCCTCCGGGGAAAATGTATTTCTGCAGCGCGCGCTGTTCCGGGCGCTTGATGAGGCGGCGTTTGCGCCGCTTGGCGCGCCGGGAGATCGCGTGGTTGAGAAACAGACCGTCCGCGGCAAGCAGTTTGCGCACGGTTGCGAAATAGGCCGGAATATTGTCCAGGCCGATATGTTCATACATGCCGACGGAGACGATCTTGTCGAAGCGGCCGGTGAGGTCGCGGTAGTCTTTCAGCTCGAAAGTGACCCGGTCCGCGATGCCGAGTGCTTCGGCCTTGGCCTGGGCGAAGGCCAGCTGTTCCTCAGATAGCGTCACCCCGTGGCCGGTCACGCCGTAGTGACGGACCGCGTGACACAACAGCCCGCCCCAGCCGCAGCCGATGTCCAGCAGCCGTTCCCCCGGCTTCAGGCGCAGTTTGCGGCAGGTCATGTCGATCTTGGCGACCTGGGCCGCGTCGAGGTCCGTATCTTCTGTCGGAAAATAGGCACAGGAATACTGCATCTCCGGATCGAGGAAGAGCCGGTAGAAATCGTTGCCGACATCGTAGTGAAAGCCGATGAAGCGCTTGTTGTCGCCTTCCTTGCGGGCTTCCCCACCGGCATCGGCGCCGAAGCCCCGGGTTTCATCCGGGGAAATGCCGCGTGCGGTCAGGAGTGGCCACAGCGTTTTCAGGAGCTTCAGTTTGCCGATCCGGCGCAGCCGCCTGCGCGCGGTCTTGTCGACAGCAAACGGCATGCCGATGTCGACGATGGTTCCACCTTCGATATCGATATGCCCGTGGGCGTAGTGACGGATCAGGCGGTCCAGCGACGGTCGCCTGAGGAGCGAAGGCAGCACACCGGGCTCATTCACCACAAGATTGAGACCCGGCACCACGTTGCTGCCGAGCGGTTCTACTGAACCGTCCCAGAGCCGGAGAGAAAAATGGGCGTCAAGTTCGGGGCGGATAAGGGAGATTGCCTTGCGGATGGCATTGGCGAGCCGTTCGGTGGCCTTACCGGATTTCGCATCTGAGATCTCAGCCACACGGCCTCCTTTGGATCTACTTTTCGATCCGCACCATATCTATCCGGACGGCCGCCGCCAACAATCTTCGTTGCTTTCGATCGCCGTCCCGCACCGTCTTGCAAAGACACCGGATCTCGATGTTTCGTATGGTAAACAAATCGATATAAAGAAATCTTTATATCCGCATTGCTAGTTGGCGAACGGCACGCTATAAGACCGCCTGTATACATCGGGAGGCGTGCTGCCTCCATGAGGCGGCTTGCCGTTCGGCAACCCGTATCCCCATCATCAGGCCCGGCCGGTTGCCGGTCCGGGCAAACTTCAGGACGTTTTTATGAACGACTATATCGTCAAGGACATCGGGCTCGCTGACTGGGGCCGGACCGAAATCGAGATCGCTGAAACCGAAATGCCGGGCCTGATGGCCTGCCGCGAGGAATTCGGTGCGTCCAAGCCGCTGAAGGGTGCGCGTATCGCGGGTTCCCTGCACATGACGATCCAGACGGCTGTCCTCATCGAGACCCTGGTTGCCCTGGGCGCCGAAGTGCGCTGGGCATCGTGCAACATCTTTTCCACTCAGGATCAGGCTGCAGCGGCCATTGCCAAGTCCGGCGTTCCGGTCTTCGCCGTCAAGGGCGAGACCCTGGAAGAATACTGGGACTACGCCGACAAGATCTTCGACTTCGACGGCGGCGCCAACATGATCCTCGACGACGGCGGCGATGCGACCCTCTACATCCTGATGGGCGCACGCGTCGAAGCCGGCGAGACGAGCCTCATCGAAAACCCGACGTCTGAGGAAGAGGAATGCCTCTTTGCGCAGATCAAGAAGCGTATGGCCGCGAACCCGGGCTGGTTCACCAAGCAGCGTGATCTGATCCAGGGCGTTTCGGAAGAAACCACCACCGGCGTGATGCGTCTCTATGAGATGCAGAAGAAGGGTCAGCTGCCGTTCCCGGCGATCAACGTCAACGACAGTGTCACCAAGTCCAAGTTCGACAACCGCTATGGCTGCCGTGAATCGCTGGTCGACGGTATCCGCCGCGGCACCGACGTCATGATGTCCGGCAAGGTTGCCGTGGTCTGCGGCTACGGCGACGTCGGCAAGGGCTCGGCCCAGTCTCTGGCCGGTGCCGGTGCGCGCGTGATCGTGACCGAAATCGACCCGATCTGCGCCCTGCAGGCCTCCATGGACGGTTACGAAGTAAAGACCATCGAACAGGCGCTGCCGGAAGGCGACATCTATGTCACCGCCACCGGCAACAAGGACATCATCACCTTCGACCACATGAAGGGGATGAAGGACATGGCGATCGTCTGTAACATCGGCCACTTCGATAACGAGATCCAGGTCGCTGCCCTGAAGAACACCAAGTGCCGCCCGGTCAAGGACCAGGTCGACATGTACGAGTTCCCGGACGGCAAGCGCATGATCCTGCTCTCCCAGGGTCGTCTTGTGAACCTCGGCAACGCCACCGGCCACCCGAGCTTCGTGATGTCCGCCAGCTTCACCAACCAGGTTCTGGCGCAGATCGAGCTGTTCACCCGTGGCGAGCAGTACAAGAACGAAGTCTATGTGCTGCCGAAGCACCTCGACGAGAAGGTCGCCCGTCTGCACCTTCAGAAGCTCAGCGTGACGCTGACCGAGCTGACGGATTCCCAGTCGGAATACCTGGGGATTAACAAAACCGGCCCGTTCAAGTCCGAGCACTACAAGTACTAACACACATCACCCGCCCCACTACATCTGGTGGGGCGGGTGAAATCCCGCTCGGTGATTTTCGGGCCGGAAAATTAAGATTTTAGCAATTCCGTTAACTTTTCAGAAACTGACTCTTCTTCGCGATTCCCAAAAAGGTTATGGTTTTAGCGAATCAGTAGCCAAGAGGCACACGCTACCGATTCAGCCCGGATTCACGGGAAAAAACGGCGGCTAAGGGGATCATGGAATGCCGGCAGGCAGCTATGACAGCGCGCGTGGTAACGCGACGTTGCGGGGAAGGATTCTAACATCGGTAAGGTTGGTGGGCTCTGCCGCCGCCGCGTCGATGTTTTCCGTCTCCCCGGCATGGTCTGCCGAACTCTTTCCCGTTACCTCCATGCAGATCAATCCGGACACGATGGTCCTCTTCGGTGCCGTCGGCGGCATGTGTGCCTTTGCCGTCACCACCGCCATCGCGCTGGTGCGTCACAGGCAGCAGTCGGCGAAATTCGTCAAGGCGATGAAACGGGAGACCAGCGACCTCCGGTTCCAGGTCGACCGGCTGGAATCCATGCTCAATACCGACGAGCAGAGGGTGGTCGTGTGGACCGGTAATGGCGCGGTGCCGCAGGTCTGGGGCGTGCTGCCCGAGGAATCCGGCGTGCCGCGCAACGAAGCGCAACTGCTCTCCTTCGGCAACTGGCTGACCACCAAAGGTTCCGCCGATCTGGAAGACTACCTCGACACCCTGTTCAACACCGGCGAACCGTTCTCGACGACCCTGAAAACCCGCACCGGCACCTATGTCGAAGCAGCTGGTCGCACGACCGGTGGCGCCGTGGTGCTCCGCTTGCGTGATCTCACAGGCGAACGCCAGATGCAGGCCGAGCTGGCTGCGCGCAATGCCCGGATCTCGGGCGAACTCTATATGCTTCATGCTCTGTTGAACGCGATGCCGGCTCCCGCCTGGCAGCGTGATGCGGAAGGCAAGCTGATCTGGGCGAATGCCGCCTATGCCCATGCGGTCGACGCGCCGGATGCGGCTTCCGCGCTGCGCGATGGTGCGCCGTTCCTCGACGCCGCCGCGCAGGAAGCCATGGCAAGCGAACGGGACGAGGATGGCAGCTTCCATTCCCGCATGCCGATCGTGGCTGCCGGCAAGCGTTGCGTGTTCGAGGTTACCGATGTGTCCGCCAACGTGGGCAGCGCCGGGGTCGCGGTCGATATCAGCGAACTCGAACAGGTCCGCAAGGAACTCGCTCGCGCCGAGGAATTCCATGGCCGTACGCTCGACCAGCTTGCGACCGCGGTCGCCATCTTCTCCGCCGACCGCAAGCTTCAGTTCTACAACGCCGCCTTCCGCCAGCTGTGGGATCTGGATCCGGCCTTCCTGGAAAACAGCCCCGAAGACGGCGCAGTCCTCGATGCGCTGCGGGCCGCAAGGAAATTGCCCGAGCAGGCCGATTACCGGGTCTGGCGCAACAAGATGCTGAACAGCTACCAGTCCCTGGAGGCCCAGGAAAGCTGGTGGCATCTGCCCGATGGCCGCACCCTGCGCGTTATCGCCAACCCGCATCCCCAGGGCGGCGTGACCTATATCTACGAAAACGTCACCGAACGGCTTGATCTGGAAAGCCGCTACAACGCCCTGGCAAGGGTTCAGGGTGAAACCCTTGACAACCTGTCGGAAGCCGTCGCCGTGTTCGGTTCAGACGGCCGTCTCCGTCTTTGGAACCCGGCCTTCGCCCGCATCTGGAACCTGTCGGAAGACATGCTTTCCGAAATGCCGCATGTGAAGAACGTGGTCGGTGCCTGCGCCAAGCGCGAGGACGAGGTCGAAGCCTGGCAGCAGCTTGCCGGCAGCGTCACCGGCCTTGTCGACAACCGGATGCAGGCCGCCAACCGCATGGAACGCCATGACGGCTCGGTTCTGGATTACGCAACCGTTCCGCTTCCCGACGGCGGCACGCTGGTCACCTTCGTCGATGTCACCGACAGCGTGAACGTCGAGCGCGCCCTGGTGGAAAAGAACGAGGCGTTGGAGCAGGCCGATCAGCTCAAGAACGCGTTCATCCAGCACGTGTCCTACGAGCTGCGCTCGCCGCTGACCAACATCATCGGCTTCGCCCAGCTCTTGACCGATCCCAAGTTCGGCGAACTGTCCGACAAGCAGGGCGAATATGCGGACTACATCCGCTCTTCCTCCTCCGCCCTGCTGGCGATCATCAACGACATTCTCGATCTGGCGACCCTCGATGCGGGCATCATGGAGCTGGACCTGAGCGAGGTCGATGTCGCCGCGACCGTGGAAGCGGCCGTCGAGGGACTGAAGGACCGGATCGCAGAGACGCAAATCACGCTGCACACCCATGTGCCTGACAACGTCGGCACCATCCTGGCGGACGAAAAGCGCCTGCGTCAGGTGCTGTTCAACCTGATTTCCAACGCGATCCGCTATTCCGACGAACATGGCGTGGTCGATATCAGCTGTGACCGCAAGGACGAAAACGTCGTTTTCGTCGTCCAGGACCATGGCCACGGCATCCCCGCCGATGTGTTGCAGCAGGTGTTCAACCGCTTCGTCGGCCACGACACCGGCTCCAAGCGGCAGGGGGCCGGCCTTGGGCTCGCCATCGTCAAGAGCTTCGTCGAACTGCACGGCGGCAAGGTGGAAATCGATTCCGAGGAAGGCAAGGGCACCACGGTCACCTGTATCTTTCCCGCCAAGCCGGAATTGACCGGCCGCATTGCTGCCGAATGAGCGGGCAGGACCATGTCCGGCCCGGAACTTCGTGACATTTCCGATCCCTTCCTGTCGCTCGACCTTGAGGACGAGGCGGCGACCGTTCGTCTGGCGGAAGACCTTGCCGCCATTCTGTCTCCGGGCGACCTGATCGCGCTTTCCGGTGACCTTGGCGCCGGCAAGTCCACCTTCGCCCGCGCCCTCCTGCGGACATTGGCTGACGACGAGGATCTGGAGGTCCCGAGCCCGACCTTCACCCTGGTCCAGACCTATGATTTCGACCGCTTCGCGGTTTCCCATTTCGACCTCTACCGGCTGGAAGAGCCGGAGGAACTGGAGGAACTGGGGCTGGACGAGCTTCTGGAAACTGGAGCGGCTCTGGTCGAATGGCCGGAGCAGGGTGGGGAGCTGTTACCCGACGGCGCCCTCTGGCTTCGCTTTGAGGCCGGGGAGGACGACGACCGCCGCCGTATCCTGTTTGCCTCCGACAAGGCCGGCTGGCCGGAGCGCCTGGACCGGACGCTTGAAATCCGGCAATTGCTGGCGAAATCCGACTTCGGCGAGGGACATCGCCGTCATCTGACCGGTGATGCCTCCACGCGCAGTTACGAACGCGTCTCTTCGGAGAGCCGATCCGCCGTTGTCATGAACTGGCCGGCGCCGAAAGGGGAAGCCGGGTCCGAGTCGGCGCTTGCCTATAATCGCCTTGTTCACCGCGCACCCGGTGCCCGCGCCTTCGTTGCCGTCGGCGAGGAACTGCGTCGCAAAGGCTTTGCCGCACCGGCCATCCTGGCGGCCGACCTCGATGCAGGCCTCTTGGTTCTGGAGGATCTGGGCTCCGGCAGCGTACTATCGAACGGGACGCCGATCGCGGAACGGTATGAGCAAGCGGTTCTCGTTCTGGCGGAGATGCATGGCGTTCAGTGGCCGGGCATTGTCCGCCTGCCCGACGGCACCGACTACAATGTTCCGACTTATTCGCGCGAGGCGTTGCAGACGGAGGCGGATCTTTATCTCGACTGGTACGTACCGCATGCAACCAGGATCCCGGCGTCCCCCTCTGCACGCGAGGACTTTCACCAGCGCTGGCAGTCCGCGTTTGATGCCATTGCTGGTGCCGGGACCGGATGGGTGCTGCGCGACTATCATTCGCCCAACCTGATCTGGCGGGAAGGTCAGGAAGGGGTATCGCGGGTGGGTCTGATCGACTATCAGGACACGGTGATCGGGCCTGTTGCCTACGACGTCGCCTCGCTTCTTCTGGATGCCCGCGTCGACATTCCGCAAGCTCTGGAAAAAGATCTCTATCAGGCCTATGTGCAGGCGAGGCAATCCGCCGATCCTGATTTCGACGAAGCCTCCTTTTCTGCTGCTTATGCGGTCATGGGTGCCCAGAGGATCACCAAGATCCTGGGGATATTCATCCGCCTTGCGGAACGGGACGGCAAACCGGCGTATCTGGATCACTTGCCAAGGATGCAATCTTACCTTGATCGGGTTCTGATGCATCCTGTTCTGTCGGAATTAAAGCTCTGGTATGACGGGAACCGCGACTAGGATCGCAGGTGCGCCCGGAAACCCAAACTGGAACGGGAAATGAACGAGAAGACGTTTCGTCCTTCGAAAGCAATGATCCTGGCCGCGGGCCGGGGCAAACGGATGCGTCCGATCACGGCCACCACTCCGAAGCCTCTGATCGAGGTCAACGGCAAGGCGCTGATCGACCACGGGCTCGACCGGCTCGCCGCAGCCGGGGTTTCTTCCTGCGTCGTCAACGTCCATTACCTTGCCGACCTGGTGGAGGTTCATGCCCGCCGCCGCAAGGACATGGAAATCCTGATTTCCGACGAGCGCGCGGAACTGCTCGAAACCGGCGGCGGGATCAAGAAGGCGCTGCCGCTCCTGGGCGACGAACCGTTCTTCCAGCTCAATGCCGACACGGCTTACTGGATCGAGGGTGTGAAGCCCAACCTGGAACACCTGGTCGATGCCTGGGACGAGAGCCGCATGGATGCGCTGCTCCTGGTGGCCGAAACGGTGAAGTCGGTCGGCTATTCCGGTCGCGGTGACTTCGAACTGGCCAAGGACGGGGCCCTGATCCGGCGCCCGGAACGCAGCGTGACGCCGTTTGCCTATGCGGGAGCCGCGATCCTGCATCCCCGGCTCTTCGAGGACGCACCGGATGGCGCCTTCTCGATGAATGTCCTGTTCGACAAGGCGATCGAAGAGGGTCGGCTCTTCGGGGTGGAGATGGAAGGAATTTGGTTGCACATCGGCACACCGGACGCGATCCGGGCCGCTGAATACGCCGTGCGCGACAGCGCCGCCTGATCGATGCCGGGCCAGGGAACACCACCGCGTATCTTCACCATCCCGCCTTCGGTTCCCTTTCTGAGGCGACTGGTCGAAACCCTGGCCGACGGCACACTGATCCCGGGCTTCCGCCCGCTCGACGACCCGCTCCTCCTGTCAGCGGCAACCCTCTACCTGCCGACCCGCCGCGCCGCGCGCCTCCTGCCGGACCTGTTCGAGGAGGTCTTCGGCGGCCGGCCGGTCCTGTTGCCGACGATCCGCCCGCTTGGTGACGTCGACGAGGATGCTCAGGCCTTGTCGGCGGAAGCCGACGGCGAGCCCCTGCCGCCCGCCATGCCTGTGCTGGAGCGCCATCTGGCGATGACGCGGCTCGTGATGGCGTGGAAGGGGGCCCTGCGCCGCGAGGCCCTGAACCTGCGCTCCGACGAACCTTTGGGCGTGCCGGCGTCTGCCGCCGATGCCGCCTGGCTAGCCGGCGATCTCCTGACGCTGATGGACGAGATCGAGGTGGAGGAGGCGGACTGGTCCGATCTCGCCGGTTTGGTGCCGGACGACTATGCCCGCTACTGGCAGATTACCCTGGATTTTCTGAAGATCGTTCAGGAAGCCTGGCCGGCGCATCTGGCCGAGCAGGGCCGGATGGACCCCAAGGCGCGCCGCTCTGCCCTCATCCGCCGCGAAGCCGAACGCCTTGCCACCCAGCCGCCCAAAGGGCCGGTAATCGTTGCCGGCACCACCGGCTCCGTCCCGGCAACCGCAGCCCTTCTGAAAACGGTCGCCAGGCTGGAAAACGGCGTCATCGTTCTGCCCGGTCTCGACCTGCACATGGATGATGCCTCATGGACGGCCCTGGGCGGCCGTCCGGTAGGCATGGAAGCAGCCAAGTCCGTATCGGTTCCCGGCCATCCGCAATTCAGCCTGAAACTGCTTCTGGAAACGCTCGGCGTCACCCGCCGGGAGGTCCATGTTCTCGGCGCCCTTCCGGAACAGAGCCTCATCGATCGGGAGGTGATTGCCTCCGAGGCTCTGCGTCCGGCCGAAACCTCCGAAAACTGGATGTCGTTTCTGGAAGGGTTCCCCGAAGCCCAAAGACGGCAGGCGCTGTCAGGTGTCGGGGTGATCACCGCCCGCAACGAGGCCGACGAGGCGCTGAGCGTTTCCGTTGCCCTGCGCGAGGCGCTGGAAAGAGGCGAGACGGCAGCGCTGGTCTCACCCGACCGGATGCTGACCCGCCGGGTTGCCAGCGAACTGGCCCGCTGGCAGATCCAGGTCGACGACAGTGCCGGACGGCCGCTCGACCAGACGCCGCCGGCGATCCTCGCCAGCCTTGCCGCCAAGCTTGCCTTCAACGGCTGCGAGCCGGTCGACTTGCTGTCGCTCCTGAAACATCCGCTGGCCCGCCTCGGTCTCTCGATCAAGGACATGCGTGCCGCCGCCCGCGCGCTCGAACGCGGCGTCCTGCGCGGGCCGCGGGCGCGGCCGGGAACGCAAGGCCTGAAGGACGCGGTGGTTGCGAGCCGGGAGACGGTCGAGACCGCATCCCATACGCCGCGCTGGAAGAAGATCCACGACGCGGACTGGGAGGCGATCGGCGATTTGGTGGACCGTCTGGCCGAGGCTCTGGCGTCGCTGGAGGATCTTGCCGAGAGCGCGGACACCTTGAACGTTGCCGACCTTGCCCGTGCTCATGCGGAAGTGCTGAGCCGGATTGCCCGCGATGAAGCCGGCTCCGATGCGGAGCTTTATTCGGGCGAAACCGGCGAGGCCCTTGCGCTGATGTTTACCGGCCTTCTGGAAGCGCGAAACAGCGGCCTGGAACTGAGGCCCTCCGAATGGCCCTCCGTCTTTCCCGCGCTGATGTCGGGCACCGCCGTGCGCCGCCGATTGCCCGGCGATCCGCGCATCCAGATCCTGGGGCCCATGGAGGCCCGCCTGCAGGCACCCGATCTGGTGATCCTCGGCGGCCTCAACGAAGGCATCTGGCCGCAGCGCACCCGCAACGATCCCTGGCTCAATCGGCCGATGAAGCGCGACCTTGGCCTCGATCCGCCAGAGCGCCGGATCGGCGCCTCCGCCCATGATTTCGTTCAGGGGCTCGGCGCCAAACGGGTGCTGCTCTCCCGATCCGCCCGCGCCGACGGCGCGCCGACCGTCGCCTCCCGCTGGCTGCAGCGGCTTCTGACCCTTGCCGGTCCGGACATCGCAAAGGAGATGGAAGCGCGCGGGACGACCTACACCGCCCTTGCCGGCCTGCTTGACCGCCCGGAAGGTCCCGTGCGGTCCGCACGCCGGCCGGAACCGATGCCGCCTCTGGCCGCAAGGCCGAAAGGCCTGTCTGTCACCGAGATCGAACGCCTCGTCCGCGACCCTTACGCCATTTTCGCCCGCCATGTGCTGGAGCTGCAATCGGTCGATCCGATCGGCGGCGAACCGGATGCGGCCGACAAGGGAACCATCATCCACGATGCGCTGGCGCATTTCTTAGGGGAATGGACCGGCCCCTATGACGACAGCGCGGTTCGTCGCCTCATAGAGATCGGCGAGGAGCTGTTCGCCCCGCTCGAAGCCTTCCCGGCGGTCCGGGCACTGTGGTGGCCGCGCTTCGTACGCATCGCCGGCGGCTTCGTCGCCTTCGAGGCGCAACGTGCGCCGACGGTCGAAACCCGGTTCCTGGAAGTGTCCGGTGGGGCTGAACTGGCTCTGCCGGGCGTCGAGTTCCGCATCCGCGGCCGTGCGGACCGGATCGACCTGATGACCGACGGCACCATTGCCGTTCTCGACTACAAGACCGGTCAGGTGCCCTCGATCAAGCAGGTGGAAAGCCTGTTGTCGCCGCAGATGCCGCTGGAAGCGGCCATGATCCGGCGGCTCGGCTTCAAGGATGTGCCCGGCGACCGACCCGTCTCCGAACTCCTCTACCTGCAGCTCAAGGGTGGCGCCGATCCCGTTGCGGCTCTGCGCCGCGATCCCAAGGAAAAGGATCTCGCCGATCTGATCGAGGAAGCCTGGACGCGCCTGGAGCAGTTGATTGCCCATTACGGCAAGGAGACGACCGGCTATCTGTCCCGGGCCCGTGTCCTGCGCGAACGGCAGACGGACGGCCCTTACGATCATCTGGCGCGTGTCCAGGAATGGTCGGTCGGATCGGAGGACGGCGAATGAGCGGCTTCCAGATTCCGGAACTTACCCGCAAGCGTCAGGATTTGGCCTCCCAGCCGCGGGCCTCCGCCTGGGTGAGCGCCAATGCCGGTTCCGGCAAGACCTTTGTGCTGTCCCGCCGGGTGGTGCGCCTGCTGCTCGACGGCACAGATCCCTCGCGCCTGTTGTGCCTGACCTTCACCAAGGCGGCCGCTGCCGAAATGGCGACCCGTGTCTTCAGGATCCTGGGTGACTGGGTGACCATGGACAACGAGGCGCTGGCAAGCGAACTGGAAGCGGTCGAAGGCCGTAAGCCCGATGCGGAACGGATCGCGCTGGCAAGGCGCTTGTTCGCCCGCGCGCTCGAAACCCCCGGCGGGTTGAAGATCCAGACCATTCACGGTTTCTGCGAGGCACTGCTGCACCAGTTCCCGCTGGAAGCCAATGTCGCCGGCCACTTCACCGTTCTCGACGACCGGCAGGCCGCGGAACTGATGGCGGATGCAAGGGCGTCCGTCTTCCATGAAGCCGAGACGCAGCCCGACAGTTCCTTCGGTCGGGCTCTGGCCGCCGTCATCGATCTGATGAGCGATGCCGGGGTGGAAAAGGCCCTCGACGAACTGATCCAGAACCGGGACGCCTTCCGCCGCTGGACCGCCGATGAACGCGATCTGGAAACCGCGCTTACCCATCTCGCGGTGGATCTCGGCGTTCGTCCGGAGACGACCCTGCGCGACCTGGACCGGCGGTTCCGCGACGAAGCGCTTCTCGATGAAGGGGCATCCCGCCGTGCCGCGGAAATCCTGGGTGCGGGCAGCAAGACAGACCAGGCCAGGGCCGATCAGCTCATCCAGGCGTGGAAGCTCTCCGAGCCCGAGGCGTTCAAGGATGTCTGGCTGCCGATCTTTCTGACCGGAAAGCTCGAGCCGCGAAAGTCGCTGGCAACCAAGAAGATTGTCGAAGCCGCGCCGGACGTCGTCGAGCAGATGGAAGCCGAACAGGCACGCTTGATGGAGCTGCTTCAGGAACGCCGTCTGGCCGTCACCTTCCAGGGGACGGCGGCGCTACTCCGGCTCGCCGATGCGGTGATCGGTCACTACGAAAAGGCCAAGATCGCGCGCGGCTTTCTCGACTTCGAGGATCTGGTGGTGCGCACCGCCAAGATGCTCAAGGAAGCCGAAGCCGCCCAATGGGTGCAGTATAAGCTCGATCAGGGCCTCGACCACATTTTGGTCGACGAGGCCCAGGACACCAGCCCGCGCCAGTGGGAGGTCGTCCGGTCGCTGGCGGAGGAGTTCTTTACCGGCGAGGGCGCGCGCGGCCAGGTGCGCACCATCTTTGCCGTCGGCGACGAAAAGCAGTCGATCTATTCCTTCCAGGGCGCGGTGCCCGCCTATTTCGATGAGATGCGCCGGGAATTCGCCAAGCAGTCGGCCGCCGCGGAAAGGCTGTTTCATTCCGTCGATCTGCAGCTTTCCTTCCGCTCCACGCCGGATGTGCTCGGCGCCGTCGACCGGGTGTTCAAGGACGAGGAGGCCCATCGCGGGCTGTCGCAGGAGGTCAAGGCGCCGGTGCACGAGGCGATCCGCAAGGATCCGGGCATCGTCGAGCTCTGGCCGCTGGAGACCGAAGAGGAAATGGCTGAGCCGGAAGACTGGGTTGTCCCGATCGACCGGGTCGGCTCCGGCAGCCCCATGCTCAAGGTCGCACGCCGGATCGCGGCGACGATCGGGGAATGGATGCGCGACGGCACGGCCGATCCGGGCGAAGTGATGATCCTGGTGCGCAAGCGCGGCCCCTTCGTGGAAGCGCTCAACCGGGAACTGAAGGAACTGGGCATACCGGCCGCCGGCAGCGACCGGCTGATCCTGACCGATCATATCGCGGTCAAGGATCTGGCGGCGCTCGGACGGTTCCTGCTCCTGCCCGAAGACGATCTGTCGCTGGCCGCTGTCCTGAAAAGCCCGCTCATAGGTCTGAATGACGACGATCTCCTGGAAATCGCCCGGGAGACGCCGGAGAAGGTACGGGCCGGAACCCTGTGGCAGATGCTGGTGCGCAGGGCCGAAGCAAGTTCGAAATGGGACGAAGTGCGCAACAAGCTGGAGCTCTGGCGCGCGCGGGCCGATTTCATGCCGCCTTACGAGTTCTATGCCCGTCTGCTTGCCGCGGACGGTGGCCGGTTGGGCTTTCGCGCCCGGCTCGGCGTCGAGGTCGATGACGTGCTCGACGAGTTCCAGGCCCTCACCATCGCCTACGAGCAGACCGGAACGCCGGGGCTCGAAGGCTTTCTCGCCTGGATGGATGCCGCCCCGACCGAGATTAAACGCGAGTTGACCAATTCCAAAGGCATGGTCCGGATCATGACCGTCCATGGCTCAAAGGGACTGGAGGCGAAGATCGTCTTCCTGGTTGATCCGGGCGGGGCGCCGGTCAGCGCGATCCACGACCCGGCCTTCCTGCCGCGTCAACGGCACGGCAACCCGCTGCTGCCGCCGGCCCTTGTCTGGCTGCCGGTCAAGGAGGAGCGGACGTCCTGGCATGCGGAGGCGATCGACGGTCTGCGGGAGGGGCAGGAAGAGGAATACCGCCGCCTGCTTTATGTGGCGCTGACCCGGGCCGAGGATCGTCTTGTCGTCTGCGGCTGGGAACCGAAACGCGGTGCCCATGACGACTGCTGGTACAACATCGTCGCCCGCGCGCTGAGGCCGGAGGCGGACGAGATCAAAGGCGCCGGTGGCGAGACGACGGCCTGGCGCTGGCAGAAGGATAAGGCGCAAGCGCAAGCCGGACAGGCAAAACCCGTGCGCGACGCCGAAACAGCTGCACCTGTCGAACCCGAACAGCCGGAACTGCCGGCCTGGCTGACCCAAAGGGCGCCCGCCTTCAGCCGAAAGCCCCGGCTGCAGCCCTCCCGCGTCTTCGAGGTCATGGAGGAAAAAGAGGGGATCGAACCGGTTCCCGCCGCTTCCCGTCTGGAAGCCCGCCGCCAGCCGACCCACTGGCCTTTGGAGAAAGGCCGGCTTGTTCACAGGCTTCTGGAAACCCTTCCAGACCTTGCGCAGGGGGAACGGGAAGCCGCAGCCGAACGGTTCATCGCCGCCGCACTTCCGGAGGAATTTGCCGGCTACGCCGAGGCACTTCTCGGCGAAGTTCACGAAATTCTGAAGGCGGAAGAATTCTCCCCGCTCTTTTCAAGCGCGGCCCGGGCCGAGGTTCCGGTGGTCGGCAATCTGATCGCGTCCGACGGCAAGGAGGTGTCCATCTCCGGCCAGATCGACCGTCTGGTCGTCGAACCGGACCGGATCCTGATCGTCGACTACAAAACCAACCTGCGACCGCCGTTGACGGTGGAAGGGATTCCACCAGAATATCTCGCCCAGCTTTGCGTGTATCGGAAGTTGCTGTGCGGGATCTATTCGGACCGGCCGGTGGAGGCCGCACTCCTGTGGACCGTAACCCCGTCGCTCATGCAGGTACCGTCGGACCTGTTGGACGAGACGTTTTCGCGTCTGCGCAGCGACGGTTCGCCCGCTTGACGGATCGTCCATGGCTACCTACGTTCGGCGCAACGCGTGTGTACGTTTGTCAGCGTCCGCATGACCTATCGAAAGAGGCAAGACATGGCTACCAATAAAACCACTGATGCTACGTTCGAAGCAGACGTTCTGAAGTCTTCCGAACCGGTCGTCGTCGATTTCTGGGCGGAATGGTGCGGCCCCTGTAAAATGATCGCTCCTGCCCTTGAGGAAATCTCGGAGGAAATGTCGGGCCAGGTGAAGATCACCAAGCTCAACATCGACGAGAACCAGGACATGGCCATGAAATATGGCGTCCGCTCTATCCCGATGCTGATCCTCTTCAAGGACGGCGAACCGGCCGCAAGCCAGGTCGGCGCTGCCCCGAAGGGTAAGCTCGCCGACTGGATCAAGAGCGCGCTCTGATTCCATAACGGGCCGAAAAGGCCTTTGGACCTGTCGCTCCGCACCGGCGGGTGACATGATCGGCGGTTTTCAGGCGGGTATGCTTATGGCATATCCGCCCGAGCCGTTTAAACCGACCGAACGCAATCTTACGGACCACATATGAGCAACGACAACACCACCCCTGAAGATCAAGAGCCCGAGGCCGCCGCTCAGGCTGCGGAAACCGCCGCCGGGGACGCATCTGCGGACAATGAGGCTGCTGATCCGATCGAGGCGCTGAAGGCGGAAAACGCCGAGCTCAAGGATCGGGCCCTGCGCGTGATGGCGGAAATGGAAAACCTGCGCCGCCGCACGGAAAAGGAACTGAAGGACACCCGGCAATATTCCGTGGCGGGTTTCGCGCGAGACATACTGACGGTCTCAGACAACCTGCGCCGGGCCCTCGATGCCGTGCCGGAGGAAATGCGCCAGAATGCGGATGCCGGGCTGACGGCACTCCTGGAAGGCGTGGAAATGACCGAGCGCGAGCTTCTGAACCAGCTCGATAAGAACGGCGTCAAGAAGCTTGATCCGGCCGGGCAGAAGTTCGATCCGAACTTCCACCAGGCCATGTTCGAGGTGCCGAACACGGAAGTGCCGAACAACACGGTCGTCCAGGTCGTTCAGGCCGGCTACCAGATCGGCGACCGCGTCCTCCGGCCTGCCATGGTCGGTGTTTCCAAGGGTGGGCCGAAAGAAGCTCCAAAGGACGCTTCGGCGGCAGCGAAGGACGGCGACGAGGACGCCGGGCAGACGGTCGACAAGACCGCCTGAGGCTTTCCGGAGCGGATTGGCATTAAAGCCCTATTGAATTCTATAATGCCGCTTTCCCGGACGACGGGGAGGCGGCTTTTGTTTGGGGGCGGGCATGTTGCTACAGGTGCTGGATTATCTTGGTGTTGGCGTCTTCGCCATCTCCGGCGCCATCGTCGCGTCGCGCAAGCAGATGGACTTCATCGCCTTTCTGTTCTTCGCCACCCTCACCGGAATTGGCGGCGGAACGCTGCGCGACCTGTTGCTGGGCGTGCCGGTTTTCTGGATTCACTCGAACGCGTATCTCCTGGTCTGCGTGGCGGTCAGCGTCGCCATGTGGTTTACCGCCCATATCGTGGAAGGTTTCGGGAAGCCGCTCAGGTGGGCGGATGCCGTCGGCATATCGGCCTATTCGGTCATGGGGGCGGCCAAGGCTCTCAGCGTTGGCGATACGGCCCTGGTGGCTGTGTCGATGGGCGTGGCGACGGCGACCTTCGGCGGCATCCTGCGCGATGTCATCGCCGGTGAGCCTTCCGCCATCATCAAGTCCGAAATCTACGTGTCTGCCGCTTTTGCCGGAGCCGGTTGCTATGTGCTTCTGGCAACGCTGGGGATCGGGGGATGGGTCGCTGCCGCAGCCGCGGCCGCATTGGCGTTCGTTCTGCGTGGCGGCGCCATTCAGTTCGGCTGGACGTTGCCTGGCTACAGCAGTCCGAAATCGTAATCGTTGGGGCGTGGCGGCTGCGGCGCGGACATGAAAATGCCGGCCTCACGGCCGGCGGGTTTTTCAAAATGTCCCCGGCCTTACATCGAAGCCAGAGAAGCGGTCAGCCCGATGATGGTGAGAGCCAGCATTGGCAGTCCCGACGCGTAGACCAGCGTTCTGAGCATGGCCTGTTCCTTTCAAGCAGATACGGTAACGTCGTTTGTTCCCCCCCATTCGTGAAGTCATATGGGAAAGAGAAACCGTTTCTGACAGGGATCAGCTTCTCAAAAAAACGTGTCCGGCGACCGCGAGATCCGCCAGCCCGGAAGACCCGCCCGGATGAAAATGGGTCATCTGGCCATAAAAACGCCGCCCGGCCTTCTCGCCTTTTGCGAGCTCACGAAGGTCGGCGGCGATATCCGCATCGGCAAGCGCTCCGGCCTCGTTGCGGTCTTCGACAAAGATCCGCACCTGGGACAGAGTGTCTTCCTCGAGGCGGGTATCGGGGTCCAGAACATCGATGTGCACACCGGGCGAAAAGGCCGCGCCAGGCAGGCCGACAGGCGGGCGGGAGGCACAGCAGATCATGTCGGCTCCCGCGACCGCACCGGCCATGTCGTCCGTCGTTCCGAAGGTAATGCGTTTCAGCTTGGGATGGGTCTGCAGCCTGTCGAGGACAGTTTCCGCGCCTGCCGTCAGGAGAACGGAACGGATGTCGCGCACCGCCGCGTAGGCGGCCAACAGGCTCGGCAGCATCGGGTCGGTTCCGATGACCAGCAGACGGCTGGTGTCTTCGCGTGCGAGATAGCGCGTGGCCAGGGCATGCAGGGCACAGCGTCGCCAGACGGCAAGGCGTACACCGTCGAGAAGGGCGACCGGATGGCCGGTCGTGCCGGACAGGAGCAGGTAGAGGGCGGAACCCGACTGCGAGGAGCCGAGATCGGGCGCATCGTCCGACTGCGGAAGCTCGAGCGTGATCCCGCAGCCGATATAGCCTCGGTCGGTGTGGCCCTGTGCCGCGAAATTGGACCAGGCCGGGAGCGCTTTCAGGAGACCGGCGGTCTCATCCGGGCGTTCGATGGAGAAATTCGCGGCCTGCGGCACGACGATGCGGGACCGGTAGGCGCGCAAAAGGGTTTCGATCAACTCCGGATAGGCAAGGGCGCTGTCGATCTCGTTGCTGGAAATGATACGCATGAAGCCGGCGCAGTCAGGCGGCGTGCCTGCTGTCGGGGCCGGAAAGCTTCGGAGCCGAGGACGCCGCGCCGGGTGTCATGGTTTCGGTCTGTTCGCGCAGCTGATCGGCTTCCCGGTGCCATTTGGCAGCTTCGCGGCGTTTCACACGCGCTTCCTTGCGCCAGCGTCCCTGCTTGGCCCAGGCGCCGAGGCCGCCGACGATGATGCCCACGCCCAGGCTGGCGAAAATCACCCAGAAAAGGGGAATGTCCGGAATGGTGAGACGGGGATCTTGCGGATCGAAGGGATTGAGCGACAGGGAAACCGTGTGCCGGTTGGCGACAGACAGGGGAACAAGCACCACGGCAATGGCCAGAAGAATGATATTCTTGATAAACCGGGTCACAGGGGCCTCCTGAAGCCGTTGTCATGCAGGGACGGTATATCCGCCCCAATCTCCGCGGTTGGTAACCGGCGATACGGGTACACGCCTGTTTAGCCCTTAGTCGTCGCCGTGGTCCACACCGTCGTTTAGGCGTACACGCATTTCCTTCCCGGTCTTGAAGAAGGGAACGAATTTTTCGTCGACTTCCACCTTCTGCCCGGTTCTGGGGTTGCGGCCGACCCGGGCCGGCCGGTTCTTGACGGAGAAGGCGCCGAAGCCGCGCAGCTCCACACGGTCGCCGCGCATCAGGGCCTCGGTAATCTCGTCCAGAATGGCATTGACGATGTTCTCGACATCGCGCTGGTAAAGGTGTGGATTTTGTTCCGCGATATGTTGAACCAGCTCTGACTTTATCATTGGCCGCGCCCCCTCGAATTATGGATTTTCGTCTGCCGCCTCAGGAGCCTGCCAAACCGATACAAGACCGTCAAGCGTAAGCCCTCGCGGAATCAGCCCTTTAGCGGCTCCAAGACTGCCGGTCAGACCTTTTGCGAAGCCTTCGCCCAGGCCCTGGCTCATGCTGCCGGCCAGCGACAGGCCGTTCTTGTCCTCGTCCACGCTCCAGTTGAGCACCGGAAGGTCCTTTGCCACGGACCGTTCCGTCTCGAGCCAGGAGACCGCCGCGTCTTCACCGCCGATGGCATCGATCAGCTTGAGATTCAGAGCATTGTGACCGCTGTAGATTTGACCGTCGGCACGGCTGCGGGCTTCTTCCTCGCTCAGGCCGCGACGTTCCGCCACGAGCTTCACGAACCAGTCGTAGGAGTCCATCACCAGCGTTTTCAGCATGGCGCGGGCTTCCGGCGATGTCGGCGAATAGAAGTCCGGTTCGGCCTTCAGCGGTGCGCTTTTAACCGCTTCCATCTGAACACCAACGGTTTCCATCAGCTTGGCGATGTTGCCGAACTGGAACAGGACACCGATCGAGCCGGTAATCGAGTTATAGCGGGCAATGATGTGGTCCGCCGACAGGGCGATCATATAACCGGCGGAAGCGCCAACAGTGCGGATTTCCGCGACCAAAGGCTTCTTCGCAGCCAGTTTGCGCAAGGCCTCGTAGAGCGCCTCGCCACCGGTTGTGGAGCCGCCCGGCGAGTTGATCGACAGGATCACGCCCTTGACTGCCGCCGACTTGGAGATCTTCTCGATCAGCTTCAACTGGTCCCTGTTTTCCAGGATCACCCCATCGATGGACAAGCGTGCGATATGGGCGGAGCGCTTGCCGTTACCAGCAAATCCGGCCGCGTAGGCGATGCCGGCGATGACAACGAGCGCGACCAGGAGGACGGCGGCGCCACGCCAAAAGGTCAATTTGCGTCGCATCCGTCTGCGATCCACCAAGGCGTCTGCATCAAGGCTCATGTCTGATTGATCATCCCTAACCGGATTGAATCTGGGTCTCGCTCCCTAAATAGGATCAAGGCAGCCGGAAATGCAATTATTTGCGAATGTTTTAGCGAAAGTTCCCGCATCGGTAACGCTTGCCCGCAGTCTCGCACTTGTGCAGGCGCATGCCTAGAGCGGCATCATGCGATCTTTCGTACCACCCGCACCGGCGGCCCGGAGGGCGTCTTCACGTTTCCGTGATTACGTTAAAATGAAGCGGCAGTCTCACCGGCCATCGGGCTCGCAATCCCGATGGCCGGTGCGCGCGTTTAACGGCTTTAGGAGATCGCGACCAGCGAGATCGCGAAGGTCAGGTCCTTGCCGGCAAGCGGGTGGTTCGCATCGAGGATGACATCGTCTTCACCGATCTCGGCGATCACCACCGGCAGCGTCTGGCCGTCCTGGGTCTGGACCTGCAGCTGGCGGCCGACCTCGAGCGGAATGTCCGGCGGAAACTGGTCGCGCGGCACCGGCTGGCGGGCCTGCGGCTGGACCGGTCCGTAGGCCTTGTCGGCGGGAACGTGAACGGTTTTCTCGTCGCCGACCTTCATGCCCGGAATGGCATTGTCGAGACCGGGAATGATCTGGCCGGTGCCGACAGTGAACTGCAACGGATCCCGCCCTTCGGAACTGTCGAAAACGGACCCGTCTTCCAGCGTGCCCTTGTAGTGGATGGATACGGTATCGCCCGCTTTGACTTCGGTCATCGCGTGTCTCTCAATTCTGTCTGTGATTTTTGGGGACGGTGAGTGTGCGAGGCCGCGCGTATAGCGCAGGTTCTCTAGGCGCCCGCCAAGCGTAACGGCTATGGGCGAAATGTCAAAGGTGGGCGGAGACCGCTTTTTCTGCCGGAGCCTCGGTTTATTCACACCAGGGGCAGTGTCCCTCCTGAGCGGCTCCCCAATCGTTGGACAGTTTCCGGCTGAGGTTTCGCTTCGCCGGCAATGAGCTGGGGAGCCATAACTTTATTTGCGGTTTGGGGCCCCCAAGTCTCTGCTGCAGGTCAATTGCCGGACGTCTCCGGTTCGTAAATCAAAATATCTCCCGGCTGACAATCCAGAACCTCGCATATTCGCTCGAGGGTTTCGAAGCGGACGCCCTTGACCTTGCCGGACTTCAGGAGTGAGACATTTTGCTCTGTAATTCCAATGCGTTCGGCCAGCTCTTTCGACCGCATTTTGCGGCGGGCGAGCATGACATCGAGTTCTATAACAATCGGCATTCGACTTACTTCTCTGATCGGGTGACCCGGGCCTGGCTTCAGATGAATTGCCGGTTTTCTTCCTCGATATTGGCGGCTTCCCGCATGATCCAGCCAAACAGAATCATGATGGCCCCGAAAATCACAAAGAAAATTTCCGCGCCTTCGATTTCAATCGAAACTTCTCTTTGCCCAGCTGGATAATCGAGCGTGAGGAGCGCCGATCCAAGTGGGTCGCAGACTATGTCGAAAATGCCAAATACGACCAGCAGCCATCCAAGCGCCAGCATTCTGGCAAGCGCTTGCCCAGAGAAGAAGTCATTCTGGCGAAAGCTCTCAAAGAGTTGGCGGATCTGCCAGAGGCAAATCATCAAAGTGACGAGTGCAAAAAGACCCATGATCGCCAAGGCGCCCCTTTGAACAAAGGGTATGTCGGCGACTTCTCTTTCTGTGTCCCCAAAATCAATCGTCCCGGCCCCAAGCTCCTGCCACATGGCCTTCAATTCCGTGAGACTGGTGTCGGTCATGGCGTCGAACTCGGGGGAGAAAAACATCCCGAGCACCAGAACGGCCACAATTACCATAAGTGCGACCCATCCTGTCACAAACCATTTCATGAAGAATGACACGCGGCGAATGCGGCTCAAACGTTTTGTCCGCTCGGTTTCAAGGGATTGTCTGTCCAACACAGAAGGCTCCTAACGAGATGAGGCTTGGCAGGTTCTCAGATATCCGCAGCCTTTCCATTCTTCAATAAAAAAATATTGCATTTGACAAAAAAATATAATTATAGGATCGAATAATTATTGTTTTGCGATAATTTTTGATCGCAGTTCATGCCGTGCCAATCAAAGGGAATAGGAAATGACAAACTTGAAAACGAAATTTGTACGCACTCGGAACAGGGCGCGCGCATTGCCTGCCGGGACCTGTATGCAGGAGGTTTCCAAAAGCGGACGGTTCGCGCACGCATTGGTTCGCCCGGCTGTTCTGGTGGCCGTGTCTGCTATTTTGATCGGGGGGGCGAGGGCCGCTGACATGCCGGCGGCAGACAATATGGATTTCGAACCGATTGCGTCTGCCGGTTCGATCTGGACAGGGCCTTATCTTGGAATTGAGGCTGGTGGATCACATTCATTCGCCGATGTTAAGGCAGGCGGCCAGAAGAAGGACTTCTCCAGGTTCGATGCGGCCTTCGGTGTCTTTGGAGGCTACAATTGGGAAGTTTCCCGTGTGATTTGGGGCGTTGAAGGGTCGGCAACCTATTTGGGCCGAAATAAAAAAGGGCAGCATCCCGTGCTAGGCTCTATTGAGACCGGCTCTACATGGTCAGTGTCGGCCAAGACGCGCGTTGGACTGCCGATCAACAATTTCATGCCCTATCTCTCTATTGGACTGGCGGCGTCCGACCACAGTCTGAAAGCAAATGGCAGGACGAAGAACTCCGTCGGTGTTGGGGCTGTTCTCGGCGCCGGCCTGGAAGTTGCCATGCATGACAAGTGGCGCCTACGGGCGGACTATAGCCTGACCGGCATTATCGATAACAAAGACACCTTTGGTGGCACCCAGGCAAAGCGTACAGCGGGCAATCATCGCCTGATGGTGGGTATTTCGCGGGCCTTCTGACAACGCCGGATGGAAGAGGCGGCAGCTGATGTCAAGAAACGCTGCCGCTGTTCCGCCAGCCAGGTGAATGCGCAATGCTCGGCTGCCTGTCATCGCCTCAGCTGCTAACCCGTCCAGGGCGAGGAGGCCAGGATCCGCCGGGCCCGCCGTTTGCGCAAGAACGCGCGCAGCCGGAAGTTTCCGGTGCCGGTGTTCGAAGCGAATGCGGCCTCGAACGGCTGAAGGATCGCCCAGATGGTCGCGGCCGCGTAGCCGTCCGTGTCGTAGCTGCCCTCTATGAAGGTCTGGCGCTGGTGTCTCAGCGCCGCCAGGCACGGTTCCAGCGCGACCGTGCCGTTTTCATCCAGATGCTGCCGGATGATCCCGATGGCGCAGTGAACCGCATGGGCCTGCTGGCTGCCGACCGCCCCCCAATACCAGGCGTCCTCGGATTTCTTCGCCGCTTCGTCGGCTTCCCGGCGCACCACCTCGTCGATATCGCAAATGCTGAGTGTGGCAGATGTCATGGCTGTCCGGACTGTCCCGTGATCACGGCAATGTAAGCGGATCGAAGCGCAACAGGAAAACGAAAAAGGGCGGCCCGTTGGACCGCCCTTGTCGATGTTCTCGAAACGGGCCGCTTACTTGTCGACGCCGCCCCAGATGGCTTCGGCGGTCTTGACCACGAGCTCCAGCTTGCGGCGCTGGTCGTCCATGGTGACCTTGTTGCCTTCTTCCGTGGAGGAGAAGCCGCACTGCGGCGCGATGCCGAGCTGGTTGATATCGCAGTACTTGGAGGCTTCCTCGAACTTCTTCTTCAGATCGTCGAGGCTTTCCAGCTCCGGCGTCTTGGTGGTGATGAAGCCCGGCAGGACGCGCTTGTCGCCCTTCGGCAGCAGGCGCAGCGGCTCCAGCGAACCGGCACGGTCGGTATCGTATTCCATGAAGTAGATGTCGATGCCGGTCTTGTTGAAGATGGCGTCGGCGGCCAGGTCATAGGCGCCTTCGGCCGCGTGGGTGGAGACGAAGTTGCCGCGGCACAGGTGCATGCCGATCTTCATATCCGCCGGACGGTCCTTGATGGCCTCGTTCATGGTCCAGGCATACTTTTCGATCAGCATGTCCGGATCCTGGCCGAGCTCCTGCTTGGCGGCGCGGTGCTTGGGGTCGCACAGGTAGGCGAAGAAGATGTCGTCCATCTGCAGGTAGCGGCAGCCGGCGGCGTAGAACGCCTTGACCGCCTTGGCATAGGTCGACGCCAGATCGGCGAACAGGACGTCCAGGTCCTTGTATTCGGCCGGCCCGATGTCCTTCGGATCGGTGCGGAAATGGCAGCAGGACGGGCCGGGGATGGAGATCTTCGGCTGGACCTTGGTGTTTGCCGCGACGAACTTGTAGTGCTCGATCATCGGATGGTCGTCCGGGAAGTCGAGCTTGGAGGTGATCGTCGGGAAAATCGGGCGCAGCTTGACGCCGGCGAACTGGACGCCTTCGTCGCGCTCTTCCAGGTCGAGGCCGGTCAGGCCGCCCATGAAGTCATAGTGCCAGAAGGAGCGGCGGATCTCGCCGTCGGTCACGGCCTTGAGACCGACCTCTTCCTGCATCTTGATGACATCGACGATGGCCGCGTCCTCGGCAGCCTTCAGTTCCTCGGCCGTCACGGTCTTGTCTTCAAAGTATCCCTTGCGGGCCGCCTTGACGGCGTCGGAGCGCAGCAGGCTGCCGACGTGATCTGCGCGATAAGGGGCTCCGGTGACAGGCTTGGTCATGTATTTCCTCCATTGCCGCGGCCGCCGGGTGCAGCCGCCATGTATACATCTCGGCGCCTTTCCTATCGCGGCGGAGCGGCGGCGTAAAGGGTGGCGGGTGTTCGACGCGTCAAAATGCGGCGCATCCTGTGCGGAATGCCGGATATGCGGGCCAACAAAAAAGCCCGGCGTTTCCACCGGGCTTTTCCATGTCGTGTGTAAGATCGGCGGGGCCGGTCTTATTCCTCGTCGCCGTCGTCGCCGGCCTTTTTCAGGGCCGCACCCAGGATGTCGCCGAGGGACGCGCCGGAGGCGGAGGAGCCGTACTGAGCGACTGCTTCCTTCTCTTCTGCGATTTCCAGCGCCTTGATGGACGCGGATACGCGGCGGGTCTTCTTGTCGAACTGGGTGATGCGAGCGTCGAACTTGTCGCCGACGGCGAACCGTTCCGGACGCTGTTCGGCGCGGTCGCGGGACAGGTCTGCGCGGCGGATGAAGGCCGTCAGGTCGCTGTCTGCGATCTTGACTTCCAGACCGCCGTCCTTGATCTCGATGACTTCACAGGTGACGACCGCATTCTTGCGGATTTCGCCGGCAGCAGCGGAGTCCATCGGATCGCCGCTGACCTGCTTGATGCCGAGAGAGATACGCTCTTTCTCGACGTCCACATCGAGCACCACGGCCTTGACCATGTCGCCCTTCTTGTACTCTTCGATGACCTGCTCGCCCGGACGGTTCCAGTCCAAGTCGGACAGGTGCACCATGCCGTCGACATCGCCTTCGAGGCCGATGAACAGACCGAATTCGGTCTTGTTCTTGACTTCGCCTTCGACCTCGGTGTTGACCGGGAACTGCTCTGCGAAAGCATCCCACGGATTCTGCAGGCACTGCTTGAGGCCGAGCGAGATCCGGCGCTTGACCGGGTCCACTTCCAGGATCATCACTTCCACTTCCTGGGAGGTGGAAACGATCTTGCCCGGATGGACGTTCTTCTTGGTCCAGGACATTTCCGACACGTGGATCAGGCCTTCGATGCCCGGCTCCAGCTCGACGAACGCACCGTAGTCGGTGATGTTGGTCACGCGGCCGGTGAACTTGGCACTGAGCGGGTACTTGGCTTCGATGCCGTCCCACGGATCGGTTTCAAGCTGCTTCATGCCAAGGCTGATGCGGTGCGTGTCCTGGTTGACACGGATGATCTGCACCTTGACGGTCTGGCCGATGGACAGCACTTCCGACGGATGGTTGATGCGGCGCCACGCGATGTCGGTGACGTGCAGCAGGCCATCGATACCGCCGAGGTCGACGAACGCACCGTAATCGGTGATGTTCTTGACCACACCTTCCACGGTCTGACCTTCTTCCAGGCTCTGGACCAGTTCCGAACGCTGTTCGGCGCGGGTTTCTTCCAGAACGACACGGCGGGAGACCACGATGTTGCCGCGGCGCTTGTCCATCTTCAGGATCTGGAACGGCTGCGGGGTGTGCATCAGCGGGGTCACGTCGCGCACCGGACGGATATCGACCTGGGAGCGCGGCAGGAAGGCCACGGCACCATCCAGATCGACGGTGAAGCCGCCCTTGACCTGGTTGAAGATCTGGCCGGTAACCTTTTCGTTCGCTTCGAAGGCGACTTCCAGGCGAACCCAGCTTTCTTCGCGGCGCGCTTTTTCGCGCGACAGAACGGCTTCGCCGAGCGCATTTTCGACGCGCTCAAGATAAACCTCGACTTCGTCGCCGACTTTCATTTCGCCGTCGCGGCCCTTGGCGCCGAATTCCTTCAGCGGCACGCGGCCTTCGACCTTCAGGCCGACATCGATGACGGCGAGGTCTTTTTCGATTGCGACAACGGTACCCTTGACGACCGCACCTTCGTACATGTCGGTCTGGGTGAAGGACTCTTCGAGAAGAGCCGCAAAATCCTCGGTGGAGGGATTAAGTTCAGACATTGAAACTCCTGATGCCATTCCTGGCAGCCGCCGGCGGGTTTGTGTTGCACTCCGGATCCTCAGACCCCCGGGACGTGAATTCACGTCCTGCCATCCCTTCAAGCTATTGCGCGGGATGGGCCGGCGGGGCGAGAGACGGAAAATCCGGTCTCGGCTCAAGGCATGTATCATGCCTTGCCGAATGGTGTTCCCGGGATGGTGAAGACCGGGAAACCCGGCGATACCGACCGAACACGAAAGGGGGCGCACCTGACGGTGAACCCCGCGACACCCGTGAATATGATGGGCGCTTACGCGTTGCAGGCCTGCGTAACGATATCCACAGCCGCCTGGAACGCGGTCTCTATATCCATTTCTGTCGTATCTAGCAAGTGCGCATCGTCCGCCTGCTTCATCGGCGCCACCGTGCGCTGGCTGTCGCGTTCGTCGCGCCGCTTCAGATCCGCGAGAATGGATTTGTAGTCCGCGACCTCGCCCTTCGACAAAAGCTCGTCCGTGCGCCGCCGGGCGCGCGCTTCCGGCGAGGCGGTGACGAACATCTTCACCGTGGCATTGGGACAGACCACCGTGCCGATGTCCCGGCCGTCGAGAACGGCGCCCGGAGGCGCCTCGGCGAAGCGCTGCTGCAGCTTCACCAGCTCCTCGCGCAGCGCGCCGAGCGTTGCCACGCGGGACGCCGCCTCGCCGATCTCGTGGGCCGACAGCACGGACTTGTCCATGTTGGCGAGATCCAGATGGTGGGCGATCTCCACCGCGATCTTCTCGTCGCCCAAAGGCAGCCCCTTGGCAAGCAGGGCCGCGGCCACGGCGCGGTAGGTCAGGCCGGTGTCCAGGTGACGCAGGCCGAAGTGGTTTGCAAGCCGGCGCGCCAGCGTGCCTTTGCCCGATGCGGCCGGTCCGTCGATCGCGATAATCATGCCGCCTCGCTTTCCGACCCGGAAATGGTCGCACCCAGATTTTCAAACAGGCCGGTGAAGGTCGGGAAGCTGGTGGCGATCACCGCGCCGTCGTCCACGGTCACCGGCTTGGCGCTGGCGAGACCCAGCACCAGGAACGACATGGCGATGCGGTGGTCGAGATGGGTCTCCACCGTGCCGCCGCCGATCCCGCTGGCTCCACCCGTGACGGTCAGCGCGTCGTGCGTCTCCTCGCAAGGGATGCCGTTGGCCTCCAAGCCGCGGGCCACGGCGGCCAGCCGGTCGGATTCCTTGACACGCAATTCTTCGACGCCGGGCATGTGAGTGTCTCCTTCGGCAAAGGCCGCGGCCACCGCCAGCACGGGATATTCGTCGATCATCGACGGCGCGCGGTTCGGCGGAACGGTAACGCCCTTGAGCTTCGAGTAGCGCACATGGATATCGCCGACCCGCTCGCCTCCGGACGTGCGCTCGTTGAGGATCTGAATATCCGCGCCCATTTCGATCAGCGTGGTGATCAGCCCGGTGCGGTGCTCGTTGAGCAGAATGTTCTCAACCGTCACATCGGAGCCCGGCACGAGCAGGGCGGCGACGATCGGAAAGGCGGCGGACGAGGGGTCGCCCGGCACTTCCAGGTCCTGGGGTTTCAGTTCCGGCTGGCCTTTCAGCCTGATCACCCGTTCGCCGGCCTCGTTCAGGGTGACGGAGATGTCCGCGCCGAAGCCGGCCAGCATCTTTTCCGTATGGTCGCGGGTCGCGATCGGCTCGATCACCGTGGTCTCGCCCGGCGCGTTGAGCCCGGCCAGCAACACGGCGGATTTCACCTGGGCGGAAGGTACCGGCACCCGGTAGGTGATCGGCAATGGCTGACGCGCGCCGCGGATCGAGGCGGGCAGCCGGTCGCCGGAGCGCGCGATCACGTTGGTGCCCATGTCGCGCAGCGGATCGAGCACCCGGCCCATAGGTCGCTTGGACAGCGACGCATCGCCAACGAAGGTGGCGGCGATGTCGTGGGTGCCGAGAATGCCCATGGTCAGGCGCACGCCGGTCCCCGCATTGCCGAAATCGATCACGCTTTCCGGTTCCAGCAGGCTGCCGAGGCCGATGCCGTCCACGGTGTAGCTGCCGTCGGCCTGCTTCTCGATCGTGGCGCCGACGGCGCGCATGGCGTTTGCGGTCGCCAGCACGTCTTCCGACTCAAGCAGGCCTGTCACCGTCGTGCGGCCCACGGCGAGCGCACCGAACATCAGGGCGCGGTGGGAAATCGACTTGTCGCCGGGAACACGGATCGTGCCGGCAAGAGGCCCGGCCTGGCCTGCGGTGAGCGGATGCGGTGTTGAACCGTGGGACATTGCGGGTTCCCGAATTATGCACTGTTTTTAAGGGAGCATCTCCCTATCATGTGGATCGGCGTTCGTCATCCGCCTCACTCCTTGAAATTTCTCTCGTCTCGTGCAGAACAATGGGTAAGTCTGACGAACGGGCTGATTTGCCTTTGACACCGGGGCGCAACAGAGCTATGGGGCGCCACCAATTCAAGAAGACGAAGGGTTAGCACAGTGGCAAAACCTGAACTTGGCACAAAGCGGCTGTGCCCAAGCTGCGGCGCGAAATACTACGATCTGAACCGCGATCCGATCACCTGCCCGAAATGCGGCACGATTTTCGAAATCGTGATGACCTCCCGCGCCGCCAAGGCGGCCAAGGCGGCGGAAGTCACCGAGGAAGAGGATGAAGAGGAAGACGACGCGCCGGAAATCGTGACCCTGGAAGAGGCGGACGCCGAAGCCGAGGGCGGCGATGACGACGTGCCGGATCTCGACGACGAGGAAGACGTCGAACTGGCCGATGACGATACCGCGGATGACGACGTCTTCATCGAGGACGAGGATGAAGACGACGACGCTGTTCCCGGCATCCGCGTCGAGCGCGAGGACGACCGCGAAGCTTAAACGACGGATTTTCAAGGGTTATTTTCGCAGGAAGCCTTTTCCACAAAGCGAATTTGAAATCCTTTGAATTTCCGCTTGATCAATGCGGGCGGCGCGACTATGTTCCGCCCGCATCGACGCCGGAAACCCAAGCCGGCTCATGGAGAAACGGGGCCATAGCTCAGTTGGGAGAGCGCTACAATGGCATTGTAGAGGTCAGGGGTTCGATTCCCCTTGGCTCCACCATCTCCCCTCCAATAACATATTGGATTTTAAGGCGTTTTTAGCCTTTAGCGCGAATTTAGTCCGCTTCTACCCCACCACGCACCCCACCATAACCAACGCTAAAAAACACGCATCTTGATGCTGCCCAGCCGATGTATCAGGGATAATCCGGCTGCGTTAGCGGCTGTGCGCTGTTGACCTCGAATGCCAATTTGGGCATTCTTTGCCTGCTCACATGTCGGAGTGGGCGCCTTTGATTGATTGATTGAGACCGACAATCGCCGCGCTTTTCGAAGCGCTGTCTCAATCCGTGCATTTGTGCACGTTCAATCAAAGGAGGCGGTTGTGACCCCTCATTTAATTGGTGATCAAGGCGCGGTTTCGCCGCGCGTTTATTCCGTATCCGCAGCCGCCAAAGTTATTGGTGTGTCGCGGTCTCATCTCTACGAGATGAAAGCTGCCGGCCTGATCCGCTTCGGAAAACTGCTCGGAAAAACGGTCGTTACCGCATCCGAAATTGACCGAGTGATTTCCTCAATCGAAACCGATGGGGAGATCAGCTGATGGGAACCTTCCAAACCCCTGTTGCCGAACTGGCCAATCGTCTGCCGCCGCAGGCCAAAGCCAAATGGATCAAAATCCGGGATGCCGCCGATGAGGCGCGCGCGCTTGTTCGTCTCACCAACGGTCAAATGAACGACGCAGCGCGCACCCGGACCGCACTCCAGGCAGCGCTGCGCCGGAAAAAGGCCGACAGCCACCACACCGGTGGCGTTCCGGCGGTCGTCGTTGATCAGCTTGAAGGCCAAATCGCGCAGGCAACTGCGGATTACGAAAGGCTCAAAAACCGAGCCGCCGAGGTCAAAGAGCGCACCGCATCGATTATCGAGGTAGACGCGCGGTGCGAGAGCTTTCTTCGCTCTGTGTCTGGGCAGTTTCGCGATGAAGACACGTCGCGGCCATCGAAAGGCGAGACTGTCGAAACCAAGCGTGCCGCGATCACGAAAAACATCAAACTCACCGCCGACGTCGAGACTGCTCCGGCCCCGGAGGATGATCTGAAAGCCGCGATTTTCGCGGCGGTTGACGAGATCGCAGCGCGCGGCCGGCCAGAAGTCGATCCTCGCATTCGCGACGACGATCCGTCGAAAATTGCCAGCAAGATCCGTCTTGGCGTTCATGGAGGTTCTTTTGTCGGCGACGGCGGCGCAAGCTTTTTCACGTGGGTCCTGGCCGATCAAATCAAAGCTAAACTGGCGGAAATGATCCCCGACAATCCGGACGCCATCTCCGATCAGGAGCGGTCTGCGATGTTGCAACAGCTTGCAGCTGATCGCCTCCGCCTGGAACGGGTCGAGGAAGCTTTGATCACGCAAGCAGAAAGCGAAGGCCGTGTGATCGCCCGCCGTCCGGATGCGTCGATTCAGGCAATTCTCGGCGTCGAAATCGTCGGAGGGCGGCCATGATCACGATCAATCTCATATCCCCGATCCTGGTCGGCGGCGAGCGTTTGCTCGCCATCGACATTCGCCCGCCTTCGCGTGCTGTCGTTCAGCGGATCTCGGCAGAACTGGACGCAAAAGGGCAGCTTCCCATCCATACCGTTCCGGGTTTCGCGGCACGGCTGGCTGGCCGCTCTGAAAGCACGTTTGCGAAGCTTTCAGAGCCGGACCTTTTGTCGGTCCGGAAAGCTGTCATGACGCTCCACCGCCGGGAAGCCCGTCGCCTGCGTGCCCGGAAGGTGCAGAGGGCTGCTCGCACTTCCTCGCTGCTGGCACGGGAGGAGGCATGACATGCTCGGGCAACCAACTGTGGCAACCGTCAAGCTCCGCGATCCGCTTGATTTTCGGCGGCGGCGGATTGCCTTCGTCGGGATCTTGAGGCCGACCAAAATGCGTCTCGCGAAAGCGGCGAGGCGCGTGGAAAAATCAAACCATTTGGGCACCCGGGACGAAGCTCTCGCGTACATCGCAGTCATGACGAACCTGCCCAAAGGCGCTTGCACGCAATTGTCCCACGATGACGCCAAAGCTTTGATGATCGCGATCACGGACACAATCGGGGGAACAGCATGATGAGCACTTTAACATCCTCCCTTGTCGTCCGGCTTATCGATCAGGTCACAAAGCCGGCTCGGGCAATGACATCATCGCTTCTCGGCCTTCAAAAGGCCGGGGGCGCTGGCTTTGGCGCCCGGCTAAACGACGCCATTGAGCGCAACAATCAAGCTCTTGATCGCTCGCGTGGGCGGCTATTCGATGCCGTCGCCGGCTTCTATGCCCTCCGAAGCGCGATCACCGCCCCCGTCCGGGCTGCGGCGGAATTCGAAAGCGCCTTGTCAGACGTTACCAAAGTCATTGATTTTGGCTCAAAACAGGCTTTCGAGGATTTCAAAACCAACCTCGACGCTTTGTCGAAGTCTGTGCCGATAACTGCCAACGGCCTTGCACAGATCGCGGCAGCGGCGGGCCAAGCCGGCATTGCTGGCGATGAATTGGTGAAGTTTACCGAGGCCGCCGCAAAAATCGGCGTCGCTTTCGATTTGTCAGCGGACGAAACCGGCACCGCGCTCGCCAAGATGATGACCGGCCTCGGCCTGACGCTCGATCAAGTCATTCTTCTCTCGGATGGCATGAACCACCTTTCCAACTCACAGGCATCGAGCGCGAAAGAGATCCTCGATGTTGTTCGGCGCGTCGGCGCCCAGGCTAAACTTTATGGCTTTACGGCCGAACAGACGGCGGCCTTTGCCTCGGCCATGATCGCGGCCGGTGCCAAAAGCGACGAAACCGCGACCTCGTTCCGAAATATGGGAATGGCCCTGACAAAGGGGGCGGCGGCCACAGGGCGTCAAAAGGCAGCTTTCAAAGAGCTTGGTCTGAGCGCGAAGCAAGTCGCCAAAGACATGCAACGCGACGCGGTCGGGACAACGATCGAGGTTTTGGAGAAGCTCGCCAGGGTGCCGAAAGAGGCTCAGGCAGCGATTTCCTCGGATTTGTTCGGGAACGAGGCCCGCGCCCTGGGACCGCTTCTCACGAATTTGGATCTGCTCAAGAAAAGCATCGGGCTCGTTTCCGATGAGAGCAAATATGCCGGATCGTCTTTCGCGGAATTTGAGGTCCGCGCGGGGACATTCGAGAACGCGATAGCCATCTTCAATAACCGGCTGAGTTCACTCAGCCGGTCAATTGGCGAGGCGCTTATCCCGGCTATTGCAGATTTGATGAATGCAATCACGCCAGCCATCGACATGCTGGCATCGTTCGCGGCCGCGCATCCGGACATCACTCGGAACGTGACCGCCGCCGTTGCGGCTATCATCGGCTTTAAGATCGCAACGGCCGGTCTGACATTCGTTGGCTTGCTCGGCCGTGGCAGTGCTCTCTCAATGCTCTCCCTGGGTTTCAACACGGTTGGCCGTGCGGCGATCGGGGCGGCTCGCGGGGCGAGCGGCATGGTTGGCCTACAGAAAACCCTCGCGGCCATGGCGGGGGCTAACTATGGCGGCCTGAGAATGGCCGTGGACGCGCTCAAGGGCATGGCCTTAGCCATCCCCGGCGTCGGTGCCCTGACAAGCGCCCTGACGGCCGTTGGCGCTGCCCTGGCGGGGATCACTGCCCCGGTATGGGCGGGTATCGCCGCTGCTGTCGCGGCAGTTGCCGCTGCCGGCTACGCCCTTTGGAAGTATTGGGACCGGATCTCATCCGTCCTCGGCGGCGTTGCTCAGCGGATCGGCGAGGAATTGAAGCCGGCATTCGATGCGATGAAGCCCGTCTTGGATCTGTTCGCCCCGGCTGTCGATGCTATCGGCAAGTCTTTCGATATGGCCGGCAAGGCCATCGGCGACTTTATGGGATGGATCGGCTCGTTCTTCGAAAAGGAGGCTTTGACGGAAGAGCAAAAAGCCGCATGGGGAAAAGCTGGCTATGACATGGCCGACAGGATGATCCAATCTATCAAGGACGCGATCAGCGATCTTGTCGATTGGTTCGCCAGCCTGCCCGGCAAGATCCTCGATGCTGTCGGCAGCATCGATCTTGGCAGTCTGATTTCAATGCCGAGCTTGGGCGGCCTTCTCGGCGGCGGCGATAGCGAGCCCGCCCCCAGGATGAGCGCAGAGGATCGCCGGGCAGCGCGCTCGGGCCATCGGGCGACGGGCGGTCCGGTATGGGGCGGCGGCGACTATCTCGTCGGAGATGCTGGAGAGCCTGAGGTTTTCAAGCCAAAGCAGACAGGCGAGGTCACGCCTCTCTCGGCCATCGAGAACAAGATTGATAGCGGCTTTTCGAGGCTGGCATCAAGTATCCCCCAGGCTCAGCAAGGCGGCCAAACGATCAACGTCGGCGACATCATTGTTCAGGCCGCTCAAAGTCCAGTGGAAACAGCCCGCCTTGTTCGCGAGGTTCTCACTGAGGAAATCAACTCAGCCCTCCGGGGCGCCAACGCTGATGTGGAGGCGCGAGCCTAATGGCCGAAACATTCACCCTCCGCAGCCTTCCTGGGCTGTTTGCCGCTGGTTTCCTTGTTCCCAGATACACAATCGAGGGTGTCCTGCCGGCGCGCGGTGTAAGCCTTCTTTACGGTCCCTCCGGTGCTGGAAAAACCGGCCTCGCCATCGCGACGGCTCTTGCCGTCGCATCCGGCGACGATTGGGCCGGTCGCGAGACTGAGTTTGGCGGCGTTCTGTACATCGCGGCAGAAGACGCTAGCGGCGTGCGCGCTCGGATGCACGTTGCCGCGAAATTGCGAGGCCAGCATGATTTGCCGGTTGTTGTAGCGGGTCAGTTGGACGCGAGCCTTTCGGGCCAGCGTGGCGCTGCGGAAATCGCCGAAATTGTTGAGGCACATGCCGACGATCTTGCCGACCTCAGCCTGATCGTCATCGACACGGTTTCATGCGTGTTCGGCGATGCCTCGCAAGATGATGCTCACGTCGTTTCCAGGTTCATGAACGGCATGCACGCCTTAGCCGCCGCGCATAACGCGGCGGTGCTGCTTGTCCACCACACCGGAAAAAGCGGGACGCAACTTCGCGGCAGCCAAGTCTTCGAGGATCGGGCTGATGCTATTTTGCAGGTCACCAAGTCCGCTGGCGGCCCTGTCGTGAAAATCACCAAGCAACGCAATGGCCGCGACGGCGCGGCCTTTGCCTATCGCATCGAGGGCGTCGATTTCGAGTTCGGTTGCGACGTCTTCAATGTCCAGACCGTCGACAATCTTCGTGAAATCACCGTCGAAGAGTGTGTCGATGACGTTGAAAAACACCCCGCTCGGACAACTGACAGAGACGTTCTTTTGGCCGTTCTTGAAAAAGTCACCTCAGTCGAAAAAGCGGTGACAAAAAATGAGCTGAAAATCGCTGTTTTTGCAGAGTGGCCGGACAAGTCAGAAAGCGCTCGCCGCAAAGCCTTTTATGAGGGTCTCAACTCATTGAAAAAAGAAGGGAAAGTCAGCGAGCGTGGAAAAAAAGTCACCTTAAAAGTCACCGGTGACAAAAAAGGTGATTTCACCGCCAAAAGTCACCAGTCACCAGTCACCCCTCCCCCCCTTAAGGGGGAGGGGGGTGACGAAGGTGACAGCATTGGTGACCTGCTTGTGATTGATCCACCAAAGCCGAGAGCCGCCAAATGACCCAACTCTTTCCCACTGAACTTGAACTCCTGCCCTGGCGGGCAACAGTTCCCATTGTGAAGACAACGGCCAGAATGCTGGCCGATCTGCCCGAGCCGCAAGCGAAGCGGCAGTGGCAGTCGCTCCTCAACAAGCTCGCTGCTCCGCTGATCGATGCCGGAGTACCGATGCCGACCGTCCGGCAACACCTTCTCAGCTTTCGCGATGCCGTGGAAACAGCACTGTTGCAGCTAGGCGATCCGGATGGGGGCACCCACCTCTCCAGCCCCGTAACCGCGCCTCAAAGGCGCGAGCAACTCTGAAAGGCGAAAATATGAAACGTGAAACACTCGGCAAACTCACAGATCCGGAATGGAAAGCGGCTCACAGTGCAGCTCTCGCTGATGCTGAGGCAGTCGGAGCGGATGACTTTGAGGCTGAGACTTATGCAGCCGTCGCGGCTGACATCGCCCTTGCCGATGCCAAGGGCACCAAGGCGCTCCGTGAGGCGGATCTTGAGGCCACTCGCCAGCGCCTTGCCGCTCGCGAGGCTGAGCCCGAGCCCCAGGCTACTGAGCCTGATGCATCCGCAGGATGGTCGAAGGCTGTCGCAGCCGTCAACGCGAGGAACGGCCATCGAGCTGAGACGGCAACAGAAGCTGTTGACGACGCCACGCAAGAACCGTCCGCCGAAGCTATTGCGTCCGGTTGGGCGAAAGCTACGGAGCGGGTCAACGCGAGTCGGTGATGCGGGGGACGTTGCTACGCGGGGCGGCCCCATGGCCGCCCCCCACCCCCCTCTTTAGGGACCGTATGGCGCCGCCAAAAGGCGCGGGGCAAAAGACCCCCGATTTGTCAGCGTTTTTTTAGGTCGAACAATCGCATTTCAGTTTCACATGAGAGGTGAACAATGAGCGAAAACCCGGACGCATCCTTGCCGAATACGGTTCCGATTTCCGTTTTGGCGGAAATTCTGGAAACTACGGACCGGCAGGCGAGAAACCGGCTTGCTGATGCCGGCGTGAAGTCCGCCGCGCGCGGTCGCTGGCCCTTTGCCACGTCCGTCCGCGCGCTTCTCCATCACGCTCAGCAGGAGCGGTCGGAAACCGAATATTCGAGGGCGAAAGCGCGGGCAATCAATGCCCAGGCACGAAAGATGGAACTGGCGACGGCCAAGAGCGAACGCGAGCTGGTCCCTGTCGAAGACGCTACCGCTGCGGGCGACGCAATTTGCGCGGCGGTGCGCTCGGAAATGGCCGGCCTCCCAGCCCGTGTGACGCGGGACATTCCATTGCGTCGAGTGATAGAGGCCGAGATCAATGCGTCCCTTCACCGGATAGCGGCGACACTGCGCGAGCAGGCACAGAAATTGCGGAAGGGAATTGACGATGACGAATGAAAGCCCAACCCGGTTTTCACCTGAGGAGGAACGCCGACTTGTATCGGCCCTCAATGCTGAGATCCGGTCAGAGCCGAAAAAAACGGGGCCTGGGCGAGCGATCTTCGACCTTCCGCTGGTCACGTGGCTTGGTCGGGTATATCGCGCCTATGGGCGCCTTGAGCCGGCTTCGAAGGTTGCCGCCTATCTGGGGGTAATCGAACCCCAGGACGAAGAGGTTCGGATCAGGCGGATCGTCAAAGGCATTCATGTGTCCGAACGGGAGGTTGAGCAAGCACTGAACCGGCTCGCCGCCGATGGGTTTATTGTTCTTCGCCCGGCAATCCGTGTAAATGCTGTGCGGATAAGGCTTTCGATCTAGATTTTATTGAGTTTTCGTGAGACTCTTATGTGCGAAATAAATTCGCGTTCCATAGAACTTAAAAGCCTCCGCCCGATTAGCGGGGGCTTTTCTTTTTGAAAGCATGTGGATCACGGGAGAAATAGGATGTTTCCAAGGCGTCTTACAATCAAAGGCAAGCTCGAATGCTTCGCAGGCGGTCGGTTGTCGCGCTCACTTTCTGTAGCGCTCCGGGCCGCCGGCATTGCGGTGGCCTGTGCCTTCTCCATTCCCGCGGCTGCCGGGCAACCTCACATGGAATTGTGCTACCCAGGCCAGCCCAACACGTCCGACAAGACCTGCGTTGTCGACGGCGACACTCTTTGGCTGAACGGTGAGAAAATCAGGCTGGAAGCCTTCGACACCCCAGAGCCTCAGACCAACATTTGCGGCGGCTCTTCCGAGGTGGCGCTCGCCCATAAGGCGAGCAGCCGCCTGCTCGAACTGCTCAATAACAATGATTGGACAATCGAGAGGGGTGGAGTTGACAAGTTCGATCGCACGCTTGCCACCATTCGCGTTGATGGCCGTGATCTCGGGGATATACTGATTGATGAGCGCCTTGCCCGGCGGTGGCCGGATGGTGAGGAATTTTGGTGTAGGTAAGCTAATATCCAAGGAGAATTTTCAAAATACATTTGGAAGCAATGTGCGCGCTGAATTTTGAGGGGCACAAAATACGCACCCGAAGAGCTGCGCAATTGATTGGCGAACGAATATTACGTCGACTTTATAAATTTTGAACGCCTTTGAGACAGAAAGCTCACCTAATAACCTTATTTTCTATTTCTAAAATACTATTTGTCATAAAGGCCGCAAGCTTTTAAAAATTCCATTCCAAATTGTGTAACTTTGATCCGAAGTCTATAACCGGTTTCACTGCTATGTGCCAAAATGTTTGGCTCAGGTTCTACCTCATCTCTCTTATCGTATCCGTCTAAAAGCTCGTTGTATAAGTAAACTAGACGCTCAGTAATATGATCTATTGAATTATCGAAATGATCTAGCGGAGAAAATCTTTCTAGATTCAAGTTTGGTAAATATTCAATAATTCCTAGTCTAAATAAATTGTTGGACCAGCCTTCTTTAAGGGCGGTTAGATTGTTGCGCATCTCCATATTTTCAATTTGGTTTCGCAGCTTGCCGATAATTTCTTTATCTCTTTTTAAATGTGTATTCCTTTCAACCCAGTAATTGAAGTTCAAAAGTAAAGAAATATACTTAATAAAAATTGCGTCTTTGGGAGATAAAGCTTCTAGTACTGAAACGAATGGGCGTTCCGCTTTTGTGCTGCTTTTTGGGTCTACTGCTTCTGCAAACAGACCCGCCCAAAGATCTCTGATATCTGGATCGCCACTTAGAGAAATGCCGTTAATCAAAAAATGCAATTCTTCCTCAGAAGGATCATTCAACCTATCAATGGGTACGTTGGCTTCTTCTAATTTTTTATGCACCTGCTTCATGCCAGCTTCAAGGTTGCTGTCCCTCTTCTTTCGAACCCAGTCTGAAGCAATCCCTAATCCATCTCCCGCTAAATTACCCAACGAAGAAGCAAATGGAAGAAGTAAAGCTCGAACAACATCGCCGACAGATTTATCTGTCTCTTTAGCTAAATTTACATTAATACTAGCGAGGCTCTTACCTCCTTTAGTGTCTTCTGCCTTGTCACTTTCATTCTTTCCATCCGGCATTGAAGACCTCACCAAAAAATATAATAATTAGCTTCGAGAAATAGTATGGTTATTTTATTTCTCTTGAAATTCAGTTAGCCTATCGTAATTAGTTATTCAACATACGGTAAGCAAAATCTTTTATTGCACTTATTCAGTAAGAGCTGGCTAGTCAGTCTTTCTCGGAAGCATCAGGTAAGGGCTCCTCATCCTCATAAAGGACCGCGGCTGTAGCACGTTCCAGTTCTTCCGCCGCCTCCCAAGCTAATACGGATGCCGGCGGGTCATCGCGTTCGAACAATAGATAATTGAACAAATGCTCAACCCGTTCACGTGCGTCCGCGTTCTCGCGGATAGTTATGACTGTCCGGAAAGGTTTATCACTAGAGGCCGAAGTTCCAAACATTGCATGCTCGAAATCGATGACGCTCGCGGCGAGGCGCACTCTTTCACGATTAGGCGCGGAATTGACGGCATCAAGGATCGTCTGGTTTGCAGCCCAGGCGCTATTTGCTTTTCCCTTAGCATTCTTCATCTGATCCGTGTCGTGCAACACTGCGTAAGGCGCGCCAAAATGGTTCAGGATCTTGATGAGGATTGGGATGATGAACTTGCCGCGGGCGCGCACCACATGAACGTTGCGATAGCACTCTGGCTCTTGGTCCATGATTTCGCGAAAGGCAGAGAACTCCGTGTCGCCCTCTACGAGGATCGTCCTGCCACCAAAAAATAGCTCAGCAACATAGGGGTCCCATTGGTTGAGGAGCTTCAGCAGCTCTTTGTCTTCTGGACTGAGCCGAACCTTATCTGGGCGGAATACTGTCGTGCCAGCAATCTCTCCGCCATCCACGCGTTCAACTCGCACGATCGTCGTATTGTCGCGCGATACATCGATGAAAGGTGGCGAATGGGTGGTCACCATTACCTGCCATCCCGTCCGCTCTGATGCGAGGTCATAGAGCACTCTACACGCATCTCGCACAGCAGCAGGATGTAGGCAGATTTCCGGTTCATCGAGTAGCAGCACGTGCGGCCTATGGAGCGGTTCGGCTTCAGCAGCCTCATCTGCTTTCTTCGGCGCTTGCTTCCCTTTCCTTACCTTCGGTTGACGCTCGGCCGCGAGTTTCAACGCTGACCAAAGCAACGTGCGTCTTGCCCCACTCCCCTGCTTGTCGAGCGGCGCCATATGGCTGCCATCAAGGCCCATGCGGATCACAGGTTTGGCTGCAAATAGGTTGACAGCCTTAGCGGATAATTGGTCGGGTCGTGTGTCAAGCTCCACCTTGAAGCCCACAAATATCTCGCCGACATAGGCCGAAAGCGCAGCTTCCAGTCCGTCAATTTCCTCTTCGCTCTGTTCTACTATCTGTTGCTGAAGTCGCCGGATCTCATCCGATAGCTTTTCGATAGCCGGAGCTTCTTCGCCGGCACCTTGCATCGCACGCTCGGTTAGGACCTCCTGTATCAGCTTGGTAATCTTCTCCCCCTGCTCGTCGGGGTTCGCGAAGGCGTCAACGCGGTGGGGGATCGGTCGGCGCGCATTCGCGACGCCTGGCGCGCCCCAAGGGACCTTTTCGTCCCAATCCTCGTCGGCCGCTCGACGGCCCTGGCGCTTCGGTTCCTTATCGGGTTCATCCCAGCGCCAGCGTTCACGAATGTACCTCCTGCCAGTTCCTTCTTCTGTGTGCAGCCAATGTTCGGCAGGAAGGTCGTCCCAAACGTAGGTTTGCAGCTCGATCTCAGGCAAATGGTCAGGATCCACGCACTCGTTAGGGAAATCCTCTGGCTTAAGTTTGCCCGCGGCGCTGCCGTGGGACATTATCACCTCATAGGCTCTGAGGATGGTGCTTTTGCCTGCGTTGTTCGGACCTACGAGCACGACAATATCATCGAGATCGATGCTAACCGGATTGGGGCCGATGCAGCGAAAGTTCCTGATGATGAGACGTTTTAATTTCGCTTTGCTTAGCGCAAAATCGGCTTCTTGAGCTTTAGCCGGAGCTTTGACCATCGTTCCCTCGACTCTTTGAAAGCAGTCTGCCGGAGTCTTCGAGAGAGCACAACTGTAAGTAATAATATTCTGCGACGGAATGCTCAAGATAAAGCCGTGCATTGTGCTCGGCTCGTCACTATTTTGTCGACTGCGTATTGTGCGTATTAGGTTAGTTTTACGGGCAACGCAATTGACATGGGATGGGAGGCGATAGGCTTGGAAGATATTGGGCATACAGTTCGAGAATTGTCTCATGCATTACCACTTTGCGTGGAATTAGAGATTTTTGGACCAAGGCAAGGGCACGTTGATTTTCTAAGGATGCCACTAGATGCCGAAGTTTCATTGGCAGTTTCAACAATTACAGATCCAACCGATGATACTTTTGGCTTTCAAATTGGATTTAAAAGAATTTTTCTAGATGTATCGACCAAAGGTTGCCGTATTGCCAAGGATGGACGCTACAAGAGAAGTGTTCCAAAGGAGGAGTTTAAGCTTCTTCTTAAGCGTAATCTTGAGGAAAAGAGCGTAATTCAGCGTGAAAGAAGGGGAGAGATCGGCGCTAATATTCAAGGAATACTAAAGTTCCTTAAGATTTCAGCTTCGATGAAAGGTGGTCGCGAAAAATCAAAAACAGACGCAAGCAGTGATGTTCAAGAGACAGAATTTTCTCTTTATTTAGTTCAGAGAATTGCAGGCATGCGTTGGGAAATTGGGCATGAAACTCTCGGTGATCCTCTGCAGGTAGATGGTCTGCTAAGAGGGAGTTATCTATCGCCACCCTCCGATGGTAACACCAAAGGTGACTATACTCCTTTGTGCTATCTGGAGGCAGAGGTCGCTAAACGATATTCGGCAACCATTGAGATTAGGGCAGCTACAAAAGACTGTGTCTATTTACCTGTTGTGGATGGCGAAGATGCTCATAAATTGCTTGAAGAAAAGACTACTCAAATAGAACGAATTCTCGCTATTAAGGCATTGCAAAAACAAAATCGGAAAGACGGTTTCGATCCGCCTGACGATGAAATAATATTGGCAAGAGGAGAGATTTCATTTTATCGCAAGACCATAAGTGGAAACGAAAATGACGGAAAATAAATTATTGTCATTTCCTGTATTTGATTTTGAGTTGATGAAAAAAGTGCGGTCATCTGCTCATCTAAATACATCGAAGCTTTCGGAAATTGCGGGATTAACCTCAGAGGATCTTGAAAAAATTGGGCTTTTGAAGGACGAGCTGGAAATTGCTGAGCTGAGCTCTGGGGACGGAAGTTCAACTATGACCGTTCGAATGTCCAAGAAAACGAATGCGCTTCTTGAAGAGCTAATGGTGGGTATTCACTCTAAAGTTGGTGTCATTTCTAGGGCGTTGGCAATTATGAAGTTTATAAAAGATGCAGAAGATAGAGGAGGTAAAATATTGGTTGAGGAAAAGAATGGAGATATTAAAGAAATACATTTCTTTTAATAAAAAATATTAATATCGGGAGTGGTAGCTGCTATTGGGAACTCGTTAAAATCCGTCTGTGAATGTCAATTATCCTGCCGATCTCGCCGCCCAGGAAACGCTCCCATTCTTCCATAAGGCGCCGCCGCTTTTCTAAAGCGGTCGAGCGGCGATAAGCTCGCTCGACCTCATCGCCCACCTTGTGAGCAAGGGCGGCTTCGGCGATTTCCCGCGGAAAGCTGGTCTTATCGCCAGCCCAGTCGCGGAAGGATGACCGGAAGCCGTGGGCCGTGATCCCTTCGCGGTCCATGCGTTTGAACAGCGACTTGAAGACCATATCGGAAAGGGGTTTCCCCTCCTTCGCGCCTGGGAACACAAGCCCCTTCTTGCCCGAGAATGGTGCGACCGTATCAAGTACCGCGATCATGGCATCTGTGAGGGGCACCTGATGCGACTCTCCTGCCTTCATCCTCTCGCCCGGCACCGTCCAGACCTTGTTCTTGAAATCGAATTCCGACCAGTCAGCGCCTCTGACCTCGCCAGATCGCGCGGCAGTCAGGATGAGGAACTCCAAAGCGCGGGCACTCACGGCCTCACGCTGACGAAGATCGGTCATGAAAGCCGGCAATTCCTGATAGGGCAGGGCGGAATGGTGGCCGCGTTGCAGCTTCTTTCTCTCCGAAAGCAGATGTTCCAGATGCCCTTTCCACCGGGCGGGGTTTTCGCCCTCGCGGAGACCCTTCACCTTGGCCGCGTCCAGCACCTGTTCAATGCGACCTCGTAGCCGCGAGGCCGTCTCCTGTTTCGTTGCCCATACGGGTTGCAGGACAGTCAAAACGTCCTCCGTGCTGATCGTATCAATGCGCTTCCGCCGAAGGCTCTTGCAGTAGGCGTCGCCGAGCGTTTGCTCCCACTGATAAAGGTGCTTGGCGTTGCGAAACTGGCTTTTGCGCCCCTCGATGAACTCATCTGCGAACTTGCCCAATGTGGGGATCTCTTTCGCCGCGGCATGAGCGGCTTCGGCAGCGCGGCGCACCTCAAGCGGACTGCGTGGCGGATGCTCATCAAGCATCCGCCGGTAATCGAGCGCGAGATTGCGGGCGGCAGCAAGGGAGACATCGTCTTTGTCGGCGCCCGCGCGTCCCAACCCCATCTCTATCCGGCGTCCATCCCATCGATAGACAAACAGCCAAGAGCGGGCGTTTCCCTTTACCTGGAGATAGAGGCCGCCGCCGTCAGCATGTCGACCATCCTTGAGGACCGCAGTCGCGGCTTTCGGGGGCAATAAATTCGTCGGGTTTTTCCGTCTCGCCATGTTCCTACCCCACCAACTACCCCACCATAACGCGGAGAAAGGCATGAACATTGGCATACATCAGAAAACAGTCGATGGAAATATCCAATTGATTTCAATGGGTAATAAAGACGGATGAAGACAACGGCGGACACTGGTTTGGTGGACCTTGGCTCCACCATCTCCTTCTCGCGATGAGAAGTTTTTCTTCAAAAGAAAAATATGCTCCGTTGATCGCCTCCAAAGGCGTGCGCCCACGTCCGCGCCCGGATCGACGGCCTTCAGTCGTTGAGTGTCTTTCCGGTCAGCTTCCGCTTTGCGCCCCATTTCGGTCGTTCGGGCGGCTGCGGCGGCTGGCTGAAAGCCGAAGTCGACTTGGTTTGCGACGGCGAAACGCCATCTGGACGGGCGCTACCGCGCAATCGATAGCGCGAACGGGGCGAAGCCGTGATTGGCGATGATATGCGGCACGAAATGCATGAAGGCTTCGGGTCCGCGGGCGCTGGTGATCGGCCCGAGATCTTCAATGACCTCCTCCTGCCAGCCCATGGTCAGAAGGAGCGCACGCACCCGTTCCTTGGCACTCGCTTCATTGCCGCTAAGAAAGACGGTTGGCATGGAGGAGAGGCAATCCGGATTAGCCATCACCGCAAACAGCATCGTATTGAGGGTCTTCACCACCGCGGTATCCGGAAGCGCTGCCTGCAAATGTTCGGCGATGGAACTGTCCGGGTAGAAAAGACCGATCGGCATCCCGGCTTCGTCGCGCCGCATGGCGTTGGAAACATCGACAAGGACCTTGCCCGCCAGTTCCGGCTGTAAGGGGCCAAGGAATGCAACGCTCGTTTCGCCCGGCGTTGCGTTGAAGATGATGTCCGAAGCAGCGATGGCCTTGCTTGTCGACATGAATTTCGTATCGGGTCCGGTCCACCGGTCGCTCGGCATTTCAGGATCGACGATGCCGACGACAAAATCCTTGCCGGACGCTTTGAGGCGGGTAGCGATAGCCGAGGCGACGCGCTCCGATCCGAGGATAGCGATATTGGTCATGATATTGTCCTTGTCTTTTCGCCATCTTCAAACGAGTGGCGACAGTGCCGTGGTGACGGCGCGGCTCAGCGCCGGAGTGGTTGCGACGAAGTGCTCGCTTTCGAACGACCAGGGAGCGCCATTGGCATCGGTGATCACACCGCCGGCTTCTTCGACCAGGAGCGCGCCTGAGACGATCCCGGACAGAACATCACTGAACTGCCAGAACGCATCCATCCGCCCGGCGGCGACCTGCACGAGTTGCACCGTTGCCGGGACCGAGACGCGCACCGTCAGCGCGGTCTGCATCATCCGCGTGACTGACGCCCCGATCTGCTCATAGGTCTTCCGTGATTCTCCGGGCTTGGCTTGCCCAGTGCCAACCATCGCCGCCTTGATCTCTGTCTTGGCGGAAACGTTAAGTGGCACGTCGTTCTGCCACGACCCGGCGCCTCTGCTGGCGGAGTAGGTATCGCCCGTCAGGGGAAAATGCACCGCGGTGACGACAGGTCTGTTGTCACGGATCAGCGTCGCGCTGATGCACCAATCGGTCATGCCATGTATCTGGTTGATCGCGCCTTCGACCGGATCGACGATCCACCATTCCCCCAGCGGCAGCAGGCCGGTTGCCAGTTCGTCTTCGACCACACGCGCTTCAGGGCGCACCTTGGCGAGATGTTCTCGCAAGATACGCATCGAAACCGCGTCATTTGCTTCGATGCGTGCGTTGATGTCAGCCCGATCCGTCGGGCGGGTGTCGATGGAAAATCGCGCCTTGATCGCGTTGGCTGCGGCGATCACGGCGTCTTTCGTTGCGGAGAGCAAACCATGATCGGTTACATCGGTATTCATTTCGATTTTCCTGGTGCCTAAAGCCGATGGACTATAAATATGAGCTATCGCTCACTTTTAAAACTCGCATTCCACGATGTCTCGACCAGACGGAAAAACACCCCACAAGCCCCGGAAAACACCGCGTCAGGCGCGGTCAGGCGCGACGGTCGATGCCATTCTCGAAGCAGCCGCTCGCATTTTGGAGCGCTCCGGCTTCGATGGATATTCCACCAATGCCATCGCCAGGCGTGCCGGTGTGAGTATTGGCTCGCTCTATCAATATTTCCCGGGTAAGGACGCGATCACCGCCGCGCTGATCGAGCGCGAACAGGAGGCACTGTGGAAGGATATTGCGAGAATTGAAGCGGCGCCAGGCAGCTCTGATCCATTGCGGTCGCTTATCATGATCGCCGTAACGCATCAGTTACGCCGCCCCGTATTGGCCCGGATACTGGACGTTGAAGAACAACGGTTGCCGCGAGACATCGTTCCATCCCGCCTTGCAGAGCAACTCATAACCACCGTCAACAACTGCGTCGAAGCTGTCGGTTATGAAACTCATATGGAAGATATGACCACGGCCAGGGATATCATTGCGATAATCAGGGGGATGGTTGATGCGGCGGGGCAATATGGTGAGCATGACATGCAAGCGCTCGCAAACCGCATCTATCGCGCCGTCGCTGGCTATCTGAGTTGCAAGGTATAGCCTGAGCAGATGATGTCACATTTTTCGGCGCATCACCGTTTGCCTTTTAGGTGGCGTCTATGAATAGACCCGCCGTGAGCCAAAAAAGTCGTCGTTTCCCACCTGAAATCATCGCGCGGTTAGTATTGCTTCCCATCAAGCCTGCGCCTGATGGAGGAAAGGCGGGCCTGTCGGGTCAGCCCTGCGCCGATTCACACCTGTTGAATATCTGCCTCGCCCGGTTTGCGTCGGCAAGCCGCAGGGCTAAGCGGCTTTGCTGACGCTGGGCAGATTGCGCCGGGACGCCAGCATGTCTTGCGCCGTGTCCAGCCGCGCGTTGCGCAGGGCCTGCATCGGGCTTTGCCTGTAGATGAGCCGGAAGCCCCTTTGCCGTCGTCCGAACCTACTGCACCTCCGGTTGAAAAAAGCCCTTGACTCGTGTTCTTTTATGTCAGATATTTCTGTCATGACAGAAATTATCGAAAATGACAGGCAGTCGGCGAAAGAGAAGTTCATCCTTTACTGGGGGGACATGGGCAGCCAGTGGGGCGTGAACCGCTCGGTGGCGCAGATCCATGCGCTGCTGTATCTCAGCACGCATCCGTTGAACGCGGAGCAGATTTCCGAGGAACTGGGAATCGCGCGTTCCAACGTCTCCAACTCGCTGAAGGAGCTTGTCAACTGGCGGCTCATCCAGCGGGTCCCGGTCGCGGGCGACCGGCGCGAGCACTTCGTCGCGGAAACCGACGTCTGGGAAATGGCGCTGCTCATCACCAAGGGCCGGAAACAGCGCGAGATCGATCCCGCCATCAAGGCCATCGATATCTGCGTCAACGAAGCGGAAAGCGAACCCGGCATCAATCCGGTCGTCCGCGAACGGATGCGCAACATGCAGGACTTCCTGCAAACGGCCGACCGCTGGCACGAACAGATGCTGGCGATCCCGAAATCGAAACTCGCCACCTTGATGAAGATGGGGGACAAGGTCCTGAATCTTCTGAAGATCGGCGGCAAGAAAACCAAATAGCGTGGTGGATTTGAAATGCGCCTTATTGCAACAGCGGATACCGGAGCGGATTTCAAATCCAAAAACCACACGAGAAACTTATACTTGCGAGTCACCCCTTTGAATCTGAAGTTCGTTCGGAGTGTGCTTAAAAATGAGACGAACTTCAGCTTCGGGTGACTGGCTCAAAATTTTTTTGCTCATTATTTCTGTAAATACAGAAATTACGGATAAATAGGAAAAGGTGCAGCATGCAACACGACCGCTCCACCCCGCAGTGTCAGGTCCTTGCCGACCGCCGCTTCCGCGACCTCTTGGGCCGAACCGCCTGGAACACGCTTCCGCCCGCCGTGCGTCACCGTTTCGGCAAGCGTCTGACAGGCGGGGCGAGCACCGTCTATCAGGGCGTCGTCGTGACCATGCGGATGAACCCTGCCGGATACGTGCTCGCCCAGTTTGCCCGGGTCTTCGGCGGACCGCTCCCTTATGATCTGTCGTCGATCGATCAGCCGGCCGTGGTGTCCGTTACCGAAGACGGCGCCCGAGACGGCCAGTTCTGGAGCCGCCAGTACGGACGGGCCGCAGGCTTTCCGCAGGTCATTCACAGCTCGAAACGCTTTGCCGGCCCGACCGGCATCGAAGAATACATCGGATACGGCATCGGCATCGCGCTGCGGGTCAGCGCGGACCGCTACGGCCTGACCTTCCAGAGCGACCACTACTTTCTGCAGGTCGCCGGGCAGAAGCTGCGGCTGCCCGCATGGCTCCAGCCCGGTGCGCTCACCATTACCCACCGCGATCTGGGCGATACCCGGTTTCTGTTTTCCCTCACCCTCAAGAGCCGCCTTCTGGGCGAACTTATCCGCCAGGACGCGCTCTTTCACGACATGGAGATATGATCATGGACAATCCTCTTTTATGGACGCTGATCTCCATCCAGATTTTCATGGGCGCCTTCGACACGCTCGTGCATCACGAAGGCAGTGAGCGGCTCGCCTGGCGCCCCTCCCAGAAAACCGAACTGCGGCTGCACGGGGTGCGGAATTTCTTCTATGCGGTGATCTTCGTCTGCTTCGGCTGGCTTGAGCCGCACGGCGCCTTCACCGTGACGCTGGCAGCAATCCTCCTCGCCGAGGTGCTGATAACCCTGTGGGATTTCGTCGAGGAGGACATGACCCGCAAGCTGCCCTGGACGGAGCGGATCAATCACACGCTTCTGGCGCTGAACTACGGTGCGATCCTGGCCCTGGCCGCCCCGGTCCTGTGGCAGTGGTCGGTTCTGCCGACAGCGCTCGTTCCCGTCAGCTACGGCTGGTGGAGCGTGCTGGCCACCGTGTCGGCCATCGGCGTCGGCCTCTTCAGCGCCCGCGATCTTATGGCCGCGGCGCGCAGCGACCGTCTGGATCGCGGAGACCCGGCGGATCTGGTGGCAGCCCTGCCGCCGCGCCAGAGTATTCTGATCACCGGCGGCACCGGCTTCATCGGCCGGCGGCTGGTGCAGGCACTGGTCGCGGCCGGTCATTTCGTGACCGTCCTCACCCGCGATCCGCGCAACGCGGACGGGCTGGCCCATCCGGTCCGCGTGATCACCGGCCTTAATCAGGTGCATGACGCGGATCGTTTCGATGCCATCGTGAACCTTGCCGGCGACCCGATCGCAAACGGGTTATGGACCGCGAGGAAACGCGCGCGCATCATCGGGTCCCGTGTAGAAATGACGGAGGCGGTGCACGCGCTGATCAGGCGCCTGGAGCACAAGCCCGGATGCCTGATCAACGGCTCCGCCATCGGCTGGTACGGCCTGCGCGGCGATGAAACATTGAGCGAAGACGCCGCTTCAGCGCCCGCCTTCGTCCATGAGGTCTGCGACACTTGGGAGCAGGCGGCCAACAGCATCGCGGAAGAGGGCGTCCGCGTCGTCGTCCTCCGCATCGGCCTTGTTCTCGGCGTCGACGGCGGCATGCTCGCCAATCTCCTGACACCGTTCGAGTTCGGCGGAGGCGGGGTGCTCGGCACCGGGCGGCAGTGGATGTCGTGGATCGAGCATGATGACCTGATCCGGGTCATTGCCCGCGCCATCGGCGATGACAGTCTCCGCGGTACAGTCAACGCGACCGCGCCCGAACCGGTCCGCAATGCCGACTTCACCCGCGCGCTTGCCCGGGCCCTGTACCGTCCGGCGGTCCTGCGCTTTCCCGCATGGCTGCTTTCGCGCGTTCTGGGAGACATGGGCCGGGAAACGATGCTCGCCGGTCAGCGTGTCATCCCGTCAAGGCTTCTGGCTGCCGGCTTCATGTTTCGGCATCCGAGCCTGGAGCCGATGCTGCGGTCCGTTACCGGCGCGAAAGTCGGCATTCCCCTGAAGGCCGAACGGAAGGTCACATCGGTGGCCTGATGCGGCAGTATGCCCAATAAGGACGGCGATTGAAAAGGGCGTCAACTTCCATAATATGGAAGACTTGGGAGCGTCCATGACGGAAAACACCAAATTGGCGGGTGCGCAGAGCATCGACCGGGCTTTCGATATTCTGCATCTGATCGCAGCTGCCTCTCCGCAGGGGATTCGGCTGAAGGATATCTGCAGCGGAACCGGGCTTGCCCAGTCGACCGTGCACAGGATCCTGGCAAAGCTGCAGGAGCGCGGGCTCATCGAGCGGATTCCGGGCGGTGCACGCTATATTATCGGCGGTGAGCTGACCCTGCTCGGCCTCTCTTCCGGTGTGCGCCGTTTTCGGGAACTGGCGGGGCCGACTTTGCGGGGGCTGAGCGATCAGGTCGGCGACGCGGTCTTTCTGACGGTGCGAAGCGGTCTGGATACGGTCTGCGCGGACCGCAAGATCGGCAGCTTTCCGATCCAGGTTCTGTCGATCGAGATCGGGTCGCGCCGTCCTTTGGGGATCAGCGCCAACAGCGTTGCCATGCTGTCGCGGATGCCCGAAGCTGAAGTCACAAACATTCTTGAACAGAATGCGGACAGGCTGTCCCCCTTCAAAACGCCAAGGGCCGTATTGCAGGAGCGCATCGCGACGGCGCGCCAGCGGGGGTATGTCCACATCGCTCAGGCCATCGTGAAGGGCACAAGCGCGATCGGTATGCCGGTTTGCGATGTCGTGGGCCGGCCGATTGCGGCCATCAGCACCATCGCAATCCTGTCGCGACAGAACAAAAGCCGGGTGCCCGACCTGGTAAGTCTTCTGCAAAAGGCAGCTCAGACCATCTCCGAGCTGTCCCATCAGGAGGCGATCAAGGCCGGGTCTTCCGAGAAGCCTTCCCTTAAGGTTTGACCACAGGAGGCTGCCGGGTTCAGGCGGATTCGGACGGATTGACGTTCAATTGCCCGTCGTTTGCCTGCCGCTTGCGCCTGCGGTTGAGAATCGGCGGTACGACCAGGGCAAGAACGGACAGAAGCAGGAAGCCGGCGGATACGGGCGAACTGACGAAAGTGGTGAAATCGCCGTTGGAAATGAAAAGAGCCCGGCGGAAATTTTCCTCGATCAACGGCCCGAGTATGTAGCCGAGCAACACCGGAGCCGCCGGATATCTCAGCACCGACATAAAGTATCCGACCAGGCCGAAGGCGAGGGCGACAAACACGTCGAAGACATTGTTGTTGACGCTGTAGACCCCGACGCAGATGAGAAAAATGATCGTCGGGTAGAGGATCTGGCGCGGTATGGCCAGAACCTTCACCCAGAGACCGATCAGCGGCAGGGTCAGGACGAGCAGCAGCACATTGCCGACCCAGAAGCTCGCGACCAGCCCCCAGAACATGTCCGGCTGTTCCTGGATCAGCTGCGGGCCGGGAACGACACCGTGCAGGATCATCGCACCCAGCATGAACGCCATAACCGCATCGCCCGGAATGCCGATGCACAAGGTCGGAATGAAGGCGGCCTGGACGGATGCGTTGTTGGCAGCTTCCGGGGCGGCGATCCCCTCGACAGCCCCCGTGCCGAAGCGCTCCGGCGTCCGCGATACGCGCTTTTCGATCGCATAGGCCAGAAAGGCGGCGATGGCGGGGCCGGTGCCGGGAAGGGCGCCGACCCAGGAACCGATCAAGGCGCCGCGCACGGCCGGTTTCACGGCCTGCCTGGCTTCCTTTCGAGTGGGAAGCAGGTGCCGTATCCCGAAGATCTTGCCTGTCGGCATCTTGACTTCGGGCCGGGTCAGATTGGCCAGCACCTCTGCGATACCGAACAGGCCCATCGCCATGGCGACAAGACTGATGCCGTCCGTCAGTTCGATGAAACCGAGCGTAAAACGATAGGTGCCCGATGTCACATCCGTTCCGACCATGCCCAGGATCAGTCCAAGCACCACCATCGTCAGTCCTTTGACAGCGGAGCCGGGAGACGCGGTCGAAGCGGCGATCAGACCGAGCAGCATGACGGCAAAATACTCGGGCGCGCCGAAGCTCAGGGCGAACCGTGCGAGTGGTGGTGCGAAGGCAACGAGGATCAGAATGGCGACCGACCCGCCGAAAAAGGAACTCAGCGTCACGATAAACAGCGCCTGGCCGGCCCGGCCGTTCCGGGCCATCGGGTTGCCATCGAGGCAGGTCGCCGCCGCGGACGGCGTGCCGGGAATGTTCAGAAGGATCGACGATGTCGAACTGCCGTATTGCGCGCCATAAAAAATACCGGCGAGCAGGATCAGCCCGTGAACCGGTTCCATGTAATAGGTAAGCGGAAGGCAGAGCGAAATCGCCGCCAGGGCGCCGATGCCGGGAAGCGCACCGACGAATGTGCCGAGCAGAACGCCGCCAAAACAGATGGAGAGCGCCTGCCAGGTCAGCGCGACTTCGAAGCCGGACGCAAGATCGCTCAATACGCTCATGATTCAGCCCCAGAAAACATGCAGTGAAAGCTTCAGGCCAAGCACGAAGACGACATACCCGGCCGCCGTCAGCGACAATGCGAGAACGGCACCGCCGAGCGGCTTCAAACGGGGCTCGCCGAAGATATAGAGTGCGATCAGCGCAAAGGTGGCGACGAGCAGGCCTGCCGTGTCGATCAGCAGAGCCCAGGCGATCACGCCAAGCGGAATGAACAGCACGGGCGCGATACTCTGTGTTTGCGGCGAGCCGGAGGCTTCCCGCAAGGACAAAAGCGCCAAAATCATCAGAAGAACACCGAGCCCGACGGGAAAAGCGCCGGGCCCGATGTCATTGAGATATCCCAGCCCGTATTGCCATCCTGTCACCGTAACGGCAGCGCCGAGGATGAGGAGGGCATAGGAAAATACGAGGTCGGCACCCCGGCCAAACCGAAGGGAATTTCTCATTTGAGTTACAATCCAACGCGTTAACGTTTAGCGGTTTGCATTGACCGTCTGGACAACCGGACGCCAGGTGTCGTCGATCTCAGTCAGAAAGTCGCTGAATTCCGCAGGTGTTGTAACTTTCGTCAGCGAACCCAGATCTGCAAACTGTTTTTGCACGCCCTCATCGGTCAGCGCCGCGTTCAGAGCCTTCGAAACGGTCTCGATGGCAGCCTCGGGTGTTCCGGCCGGAGCAAGCAGTCCGGTGAATGTCACAGCCTGGAATCCGAGTTCGGAGGCCTCCTTGAAGGTCGGCACATCCGGAAGGGCCGGCACGCGTTCATCGGAGGTCACGACAAGCGGAACGACCTTGCCGTCCTTGATATGCGGCAGGATCGCCGAAATCTGGTCGAAGCTGAAGGCCGTTTCCCCGCCGAGCAGAGACGCGATAGCCGGCGCGTTGCCCTTGTACTGAACGACACGCCATTGCTTGCCGGCTTTCTCCATCAGCAATTCGGCGGCAAGGTGATTGGTCGTCCCGGCGCCCGGTGACGCCATCAGCAGGCCGTCGGAGGAGGCTTTGTCGATAAGCGTCTGCAGATCGTTGATCTTGAGGTCCGCGCGGACACTCAAGGCCATCGGCGTAATGGAAACCGCACCGATCGGAGCAAAGTCCTTTTTCCATTCATAGGCATTCGGGCGCTTCATCGTCATGGGGGCGAAAAGCAGAGGCCCGTTGGCGGCCATGAACAGCGTGTAGCCGTCCGCCCCGGAGTTGATCACGTATTCCGCGGCAATCATGCCGCCTGCCCCGGCGCGGTTCTGGACAACGACCGGCTGACCGAGCACCGCTTCCATTTTCGGCGCGATAATACGTGCTGCGCTGTCGACATTGCCGCCTGGCGGATATGGAACGACGAGCGTGACCGGTTTCGTGGGGAAATCGGCAGCATGAGCGGCCATCGGCACGACGCTGGCGACGGCCACGGCCAGAATTTTGAGCAAATTACGCATAATTCCTCCCTAAAGCATGTCTTCTTTACTTCCGGCAAAGACATGGGAATGCCACTTGCCACCTCATCATACGAGTGACGACATTGAGAACCGCAATCAACGAAGAAACGCTAAAACTTCCATAATATGGAATTTTGATGTGTTTTCCGTTTTCCGTTTGGTTCGACGATCGTAGGTATGCTTTCCGTCAGCGGCCTTACACTCGGTACCTGACCTGGAGGTTATATGATCGTCGATCCGAAGACACTTGGCGCTGAAGAAAGCTACAAGCTTCTTACAGGCATCGTGGTTCCCCGCCCCATTGCGTGGGTTACAACGCTGAACCGTTTGGGCAAGGTGAACCTCGCACCCTTCAGCGCCTTCACCTTCGTCTCGCCGAAACCGCCGATGATCGGGATCAGCATCGGACGGAAAGGCGACACTTACAAAGACACCGCGAACAACATCCTCGCCAGAGAGGAATTCGTCGTCAATATCGCCGATCAGGGCCTGACCGAGCTTGTTCATGCCAGCTCGGAAGAGATGCCGGAAGACGTCAGCGAATGCGAGGCGCTCGGTATAGAGACCGCGCCGAGTGAGGCGATCGCCACGCCTTATGTGATGGCCGCGCCGGTTGCGATGGAGTGCCGCTTTCGCCAGTGCATCGAGTTCGGCGATACGAGAAGCCGCTTCATCGTCGGCGAAATCCTGCGGTTCCACGTTCGTGACGGCCTTCTGAAGAACGGCAAGATCACCACTCTGGAACTCAATCCGATATGCCGTCTCGGCGGACCCAACTACGCCACGCTGGGCGAGGTCGTGACGATGCGGTCCGTCTACCAGACGCCGAAAACCACCAAAACCGAACCGCACGGGGAATAACGTGAAGCTAGCGAATTTCGAATTCGAAGGACAAACGGGTTTCGGGATCGTCGAAGAGACGACCGTCGTCGACATGACCGACGCCGTCGAGGGGATTTCGTCGCTCCAGGACCTTGTGGAGCGAGGCAGCGCGGCGGTTTTGAACTCCGCCGGCAAGGGCAGGCGCCTGTCGCTGGACGAGGTCACGCTGCTTCCGCCCATCGCCCGGCCCGAAAAGATACTGTGCATCGGCGTCAATTATGGCAACCGGAATGCCGAATACAAGGACGGGTCCGACCTGCCTAAATACCCGAGCCTCTTCATGCGCTCCGCCTCGAGCTTTGTCGGACATGGCGCGGCGCTGGAACGTCCGCGCGTGTCTGAACAGCTCGACTATGAGGGCGAAATCGCGATCGTTATCGGCAAGACCGGCAGACATATTTCCAGGGAACGCGCAGCGGACCACATTTTCGGTCTCACGATCTGCAATGAAGGCACCGTTCGCGACTGGCTGTATCACGGCAAGTTCAACGTCACGCAGGGCAAGAATTTCGACCGGTCCGGCTCGCTGGGGCCATGGATCGTCACCCGGGACGAATGCGATCCGATGGGCGAACTCGCTGTTGAGACGCGCGTCAACGGCGAGGTTCGTCAATCGGACACGACCGCCAACCTGATGTTCCCGTTCGATTACCTGATTTCCTATCTGAGCACGTTCACCACGCTGCGTCCCGGCGACATCATCTCGACCGGCACGCCCATCGGTGCCGGCGTCCGCATGGATCCGCCCGTCTGGCTGAAGCCTGGCGATGTGGTGGAGGTGGAAGTGTCCGGCATCGGCACGCTGTCCAACACCATTTGCGACGAGGAGCCGTCGGATGCTTGAAGCGGACGTTATCCGTTCGCTGGCGGAAGAACTGGACGAAGCGGAGCGGAGCGCGACCCAGGTCGAGCAGATATCCAGGCGCCATCCGGATATGGACATTGCCGACAGCTACGCCATTCAGCGCTCCTGGACGGATATCAAACTGGCCGCCGGCCGCCGCATCCTCGGTCATAAGATCGGACTGACGTCGCGCGCCATGCAGCAGGCGGTCAATATCGACGAGCCGGATTACGGCGTGCTCTTCGACGACATGTTTTTATCCGAAACGGCGCCGGTCGATACATCGCGCCTGATCGAGCCGAGGATCGAGGCCGAGATCGCCTTCGTTCTCTCGCGGGACCTGAGCGGGCCGGACTGCACCATCGTCGATGCGCTCGAAGCCACGTCCTACGTCATGCCGGCGCTGGAACTTCTGGACGCGCGCATGCACCGGGTCGATCCGGAAACGGGGCGCATGCGGAAGGTCTTCGATACGATCGCCGACAATGCCGCCAATTGCGCGATCATCACGGGCGGCAGGCCCATGCGGCCGCTCGATCTCGATCTGCGCCGTGTCTCCGCCATCGTTCACAAGAACGCCATCGTTGAAGAAACCGGTGTCGCCGCGGGTGTGCTCAACCACCCCGCCAACGGTGTTGCCTGGCTTGCGAACCGGCTCAGCCAGTGGGGTGAAAGCCTGAAGGCGGGTGAGGTCATTCTTTCCGGCTCCTTCATTCGCCCGATCCCGGCCGGCAAGGGCGATGTCTTCCAGGCGGATTTCGGCGAAATGGGCACCGTCGGGTGCCGTTTCGACTAGCCGGAAATTTCGCGCGACAAAAGTGAGGAGGAAACCCAGGTGTCCAGAAGAAAAAGCATCTATATCGACGGATTTGCGCACAAGAACCCCATCCCCGCCGCCGCCCTTGTCGACGGACTTCTGATGTCCGGGATCATCTACGGACTCGACCTGGAGACCGGCAAGCCCGCCGAGGGAATGGACGCGCAATGCCGGCTGATGTTCCGGCATTTCAAGGCCATTCTCGAGGCCTCCGGCGCCACCGCCGACGATGTCGTCAAGCTGAATGTCTTTCTGCTCGACCGGTCCGACCGCGCCGCCTTGAATGCCGAGTGGATGTCCATGTATCCCGACCCGGACAACCGTCCGGTGCGCCAGGCGATGCAGGCCGACCTCGACGGCGGCAAGCTGATCCAGTGCGATTTCGTCGCCAAGCTGTCCCAGTAACCGGAGTCCTTACCCCCCATGCCCGACTATCTGCCGTTCGACCCTGATCCCCGCACGCCGAAGAAAATGCCGCCGCCGAAAAGCTGCGACAGCCAGTTTCATGTTCTGGGCGATCCGGAGCGTTACCCGACCCGGCCGGGCGCTGCCTATCAGATGCCCTCGGCGACCTGGGATCGGGCGCTCCATGTGCATCAGACGTTGGGGATCGAGCGCGGCATCATCGTTCAGACGACAACCTACGGCGCGGACCACCAGGTCGTCCTCGACGGGCTTGCGGCGATGGGGCCGAACTACAAGGGCTGCGCCAACGCGCTCGTCTTCAACGAACGCGACGATGCCTATATCGAGAAACTGGATGCCGCCGGCGTCAACGGCGCGCGCTTCAGCTTCCGCGCCGCGCTGGGCGCCGTGCTCAGCGAGTCCGAACTCGACCGTGCCGTCGGCAAGCTCCGCGATCTCGGCTGGTACATGAAAATCCAGCCCGAACAGACCGGCATCGCGGAAAGCGCGGAGCGCTTCGAGAACGTCGATATTCCGGTCCTGATCGACCACATGGGCCGCATCGATCTTGCGAAAGGCGATGACGATCCGAGCCTGAAGAAACTGTTGCAGCTACTCGACCGCGGAAACTTCTGGGTCATGCTGTCGCTCGGCGAGAAGATCTCCAAACAGGGCGCGCCCTGGGACGACGTCGTGCCCCTGGCGCAACGCCTCATACGCCATGCCCCGGAACGGGTCGTCTGGGCCAGCGACTGGCCGCACCCGGTGTCCGTCAAGCAGCCGCCGAACGATGCGGATATACTGGAGCTTCTCTACCGCTATGCACCGGACGACGCGGACCTGAAGCGGATCCTCGTGGACAATCCGGCGACATTGTTCGGATTTTCGTGAAAACCGCTGCGGCGTAAGACGGGCGGGACAAGAGTTCCCAAAAACCTGATTGGGCGCATTTCGCCTGGCAAAGCCGTGCAAGTGAGAGTGCGCCCAAATGCGGGCGCCAGATGTATTTTTTGAAAATGAAAAAGCGCTCCGTTCGGAACGGAGCGCTTCCAATCGGCGGGACGACCTTAGAGGGCCGGAAGCGGCGGCAGCGGCGTTTGCAGCCACTTTTCGGAAAGCTCGTTCAGCTTGCCGTTCAGTTTCTTTTGCAGAACGAAGACATTGACCCACTGCAGCAGGTCGATGTTGCCGGTCTTGATGCCGATGAAGCAGGGCGAATTGGCGATAATGAACTTGGTCTTGAGGCCGAAATCCGGATGTTCCTTGGAAATGCCCAAGGCGATCATGTTGCCCGTGACGATGACGTCCGCCTGACCGGACACATAGGCCGCTATGGTCGCCGCGTTGTCGCCGAAGCGGATGATCTCCGCGTCCTTGGGCGCGCTCTTGGTGATTGCCAGGTCTTCCAGCGTGCCGCCGGTGACCGCAACCTTCTTGCCGGCCAGGTCGGCCATGGAGGAGACGTCGACGTCCGGTTTGGCGAAGGCGCCGGAGTAGAACGGGGCGTAGGCACTGGAGAACCAGATCGATTTCGCGCGTTCCGGGTTGGCTCCGAGCGTGGCGACCACCAGGTCGACCTTGTTGGTCTCCAGGAACGGAATGCGCTGCTTCGACGTCACCGGAACCAGTTCCAGTTCGACGCCGAGATCCTCCGCGATCATCTTGGCGACATCGACGTCATAGCCTTCGTATTCGCCTTCGGCACCCAGAGAGCCAAACGGCACGAAGTTTTCCGGCACGGCGATCTTGACCTTGCCCGATGACAGTATGTCGGAGAGTTCCGCATTGGCAGGGGTGGCGAACATCGCGGTCAGGGCGAGTGCCCCGCCTATGAACAGTTTCGCAGCCTTTAACATCTTACTTCCTCTCTGGTTTTCGATTGAATTCGGATCGGGGGTGCCCGTGTGCCCAGTCACGCGGCCGCTGCGGCCGTCTGTTTCGTTTTGCCGGCTTTGCCGAACCGCTTCTCAAGCCGGCGGGCGGCGAGGGAGAGCGGAAAGCAAAGCGCGAAATAGATCAGTGCCATGATCGGATAGATGACGAAGGGCTGGGTTCCGGGAACCGGAGCATTGGCCCAACGTTTGCCGATGTTCATGAGATCGTGGAAACCGATGATGTAAGCCAGCGACGTCCCCTTGATGATCTGCACAAGGAAACCGACAGTCGGTGCGACCGCCAGCTGGATCGCCTGCGGTGCAATGATCAGCACGAGGATCCGGGTGAAGCTCATACCAAGCGCCCGTCCGCCTTCCCACTGACCGACGGGAACGGCCTGAACGGCGCCGCGCCAGACGTCGGCAAGATAGGCGCTTGCATAAAGCACCAGCGCAACGGTGGCAGCCGCCCAGGGATCGACATTGATGTCAATCAGATGCGGGACGCCCAGTCCGAACAGGAACAACAGCATCAGGAGCGGTGCCGACTGGAACAGCCAGATGTACCCGCTGGAGATGCGGTTGGCGGCTTTTGACGGAACCACCTGGGCGAGCGTTGCGACCAGACCCAGCAGTCCGCCGCCGATGAAGGCGATCAGAGAGAGATAGATTGTGTACTGGGTCGCATCCACGAGCTGGAACAGGACGATGCCGAATGGCTTGCCCAGGACGGAGACGAACAGGTCCTTCAACGTATGGTCCTCCAGGGGAACATCCGGTCATGAATGAGTTTGAGCGCGTATTTGAAGCCGAGCGCGATGAGGATGTAGAGCACCGTCAGCGTGAAGAAGACCTCGAACGAGCGGAAACTCCGGCTGTCGATAAAGAGCCCCGCATAGGTCAGGTCGCGCACACCGATCTCGGAAATGATCCCTGTTGTCAGAAAGAGAAAGACGAACTGGCTGGACAGCGACGGGTACATTGAGGCGACGGCCTGCGGGAAGGTGATCTTCCAGAAAGCCAGCGGCTTCGGAATTCCCAGTGCGGCGGCGGCTTCCAGTTGCCCGTGTTTCATTGCGCCGAAGCCGGCACGCAGGATTTCCGCGAAATAGGCGGCGAAATTCAGCGTCAGCGCAAGGAAGGCATGCCCCCAGAACGGCCACTGGTATCCGAACAGCAGCGGCAGGCCGAAGGCGACGAAGAACATCTGCACGATCAGCGGCGTATTGCGGACGAATTCCACATAGACCGCCGAAATCTGGCTCAGAATTGGCAGTCTGGCGTATCGCGCCCCGGCAAGGCCGGTCGCGAAAACAAAACCGGCAATGCCGCCGCCGACCGTCAGTGCGATGCTCAGACAACTCCCTTCCAGGAGCAGCGAGATATATTCATGGTTTCGGTAAATTTCGAAAAAACGCAGTTCCATTAGCCCTCCGGCGGGAGCTGAGCAAGTCCCGCGCCAAACGGCAATTCTCCAGGCTTTTCAAAGGATTTCGTTACGTCATGCGCGTATCGGCCGGCCTGCGCCAAACCAAAATCGCCTAATTTTTATGCGATGGGTCAGAATTGAGCAGATCTGACGGGGGTTACGCCGGGAAAGACTCTAGCGCGGATCGCTCGGGAGATGGCCGAAGCGTTCCTTGTAATAATACGAAAACCGGCTCAGGTGGGAGAAGCCGCAGGAGTAGGCGGCTTCGCTGACGCTGGGCGGATTGCGCCGGGCGGAGAGCATGTAATGCGCTGTGTCCAGCCGCGCGTTGCGCAGGGCCTGCATCGGGCTTTGACCATAGATCCGCTGGAAGCCCTTTTGCAGTGTCCGCACGTTCATGCGCGCCGCGTGGGCGATGTCGGCAAGCGTGATCGGCTCGCCCAGGTTGGCGTGGATGTATTCCAGCGCGATCCGGATCTCGCGCGGATTGGCGCGCCGGTCGGAGCGCTCGATGATGTGGGAGATGTTGCTGGGCTGCAGGGTCAGCAGCGCATGGGCCAGGTCCTCCTCCGCCTTCAGGTCCTTTGCGGCCAGCCGGCCCTGGAACAGGTCGCCGTTTTCGGTCGCCTGGGCACAGGCCATGACGAGGCGTTTCAGCTGCCGTCCCGGCCCGTTGGTCAGATCGACCTGCATCTGGAAGCGGATGGGGCCGGGAAGGGGGGCGCCGGTGATCGACCGGGCCACCTCTTCCAGCTGGGTCTTGTCGACCTGGAGCAGAAGCTTGCTGCAATCGCGCGCCCAGTGCAGCACCGCGCCCCGGTCCGGGTTCAGGATTGCGCCCATTTGCGTGGTGGCGGTTATTTCTTCGCCGCGGTGGCTGATATTCGCGCATCCCGAAAGCGGCACCTGAAACAGGTAGAACGAGCCCAGCTGTCCCGGGTCCACCGTCACGTCGGCGCCATACCGCAGGTAATTGATGGAAACGCTTTTGCCGGTCACCGCGTTGTGGCGGACGAAAAGGCCGGACCGGCGGCCGTTGACCTCCAGCTTGTGATCACACAGCTTGCGGGCCACGATGTGCCGCGCTTCATCCATGTCGCGCGTGCGGACAACCGGGTGCTGCGCGAAATATTCCCTCGTCGCCAAAGCCTCTGGTGCGGCCATTCGTTCCCCAACGTGACAGATACGGGTTTTTCCGGATCAATTTAGCGCACGAGTTCTCATTTACTTCAAGCTTAAAATTTATGCCGGCAGAGGCGTTCGTTTTTCGGATAGCTGATTGCGGGAAAGCGTTGCAGGGTAGAAGGAGCTTCACATTGCGATCCGCAACAACAGGAGTCCGGACAATGGAAAAAGGCGTGATGAAGGCCGACAGCGGCATGAACGGCCTCGCGTGGAACGTGGTTGGTCATACCTATGTGCCCAAGCTGCTGTCGGAAGATGCCTTTGTCTGGCACGCGACCATTCCCGCCGGCACCTTCGTGCCGCCGCATATTCACCCGACCCAGGATGAGTGGATCTACATGCTGGACGGCGAACTGGAGATCGAGTTTCCCGACGAGCACGACAAGGCCGGCACTGGCGACACGATCCGGATGCCGCGCGGCATCGCCCACGGCATCTTCAACCGTTCCGGCAAGACGGCGACCTGCGTTTTCGGCGTGTCGCCGGCGCGCAAGCTCTTCGAGTTGTTCACCGAACTGGACGGTGTGACCGATCCGGAGGAACTGGTGCGCCTGTCCGCGTTGCGCGAAGTGAATTTCCTGCCCCCGCCCGATGCGGCTTGAGCCGGGCAGGGCCTTTCGACCCTTGCGCAGGGCCTTGAGACGGATCCTGCGCCCTTCAAAAAGTCAGCCGACAGACAGCCTCCAACAGTATCGAGTATCCGACAGGACGGCCCCGATGAGTCCGAAAATGAAATTGCCACCGTTGCGCGACTGGGACGACGCCTTCGCCAACATGAAACACGTCGAGAATTCCGCCGAGCTTCCCGATTTCTGGGCCGAGCGGGCAGCCGCCTACAGGGCGGAGCTGCAGGCGAGCGGACACCGGCTCGACCTGGACGTCTCCTACGGCAGCCACCCGCGGGAAAAGTTCGACATCGTCTGGCCGGAAGATAGCCCCAAGGGACTGGCCGTCTTTATTCATGGCGGCTTCTGGATGCGGCTGGAAAAAGGCCACTGGACGGATTTCGCCGAAGGCGCCCGGGCGGAAGGCTGGGCGGTGTGCCTGCCGACCTACACCCTGGCACCCGAAGCGCGCATCCACGAGATCACCGCCCAGATCGGCCGTGCCATCTCCACGGCGGCCAAGCTCATTGACGGTCCCATCCGCCTCAGCGGGCATTCGGCAGGCGGACATCTGGCGACACGCATGCTGTGCACCGACAGTCCGCTCTCCGACGAGGTTCGCGAACGCATCGTCCACGTCCTGTCCATCAGTGGCCTGCATGACCTGCGCCCGCTGCTCAACACCGAGATGAACGAGACCCTCCACCTGGATCTCGACGAGGCCCGCGCCGAAAGCGCGGTTCTGGCGCAGCCGGCCGCCGCCACGCCGCTGACCTGCTGGGTGGGCGGCGGCGAACGGCCCGAATTCATCCGCCAGACCCGTCTTCTCACCGACATGTGGGCCGGCCTGGACGTGCCGGTGCGCTGCGAAGTCGAAGGCGACCACAATCATTTCACCATCATCGAAGGCCTGAAGGATCCGGCTTCGCCGATCACCGCCGCCTTTGTCGGCCCGTTCCGCGAAGAGGCCGGCAACGGCGCGCCGGTCCAGGCGCAGGCGGCTCAGGCTTCAAGCAATACAGTGAGTAAGGGGACAATAATGACCACCATGGCTCCCGGGATCGTCAAGTCCCGCGAAGGTCTCGACGAAATCAGCTGGAACATTCTGGGCCAGACCTACGTGCCCAAGCAGATGACCGAGGAATGCTTCTCCTGGCACGCCACCTTCCCGCCGGGAACCTTCGTGCCGCCGCATATTCACCCCGATCAGGACGAATTTCTCTACATTCTGGAAGGCCGCTTCGATTTCCTGCTCGACGGCAAGCCGGTGGTCGGCGAGCCGGGCGATCTGGTGAAGCTGCCGCGCGGCATTCCCCACGGCATCTTCAACAAGTCCGACAGCACCATCAAGACGCTGTTCTGGGTTACCCCGACTGCGCAGCTCTATGATCTGTTCTGGGCGCTCCACAACATGGGACCGGACGCGGATCCGGCGCAGATCGTCGCCGTCTCCGCCGCGCATGCCATCGACTTCCTGCCGCCGGAAGAAGGCGCGGATCAATGACGGTCCTGATCGCAGGCGCCGGGATCGGCGGGCTGACCGCGGCCCTGATGCTGCACGAGCGCGGTATCAAGGCGCAGGTCGTGGAACAGGCCTCGGAGGTGCGCGAGGTCGGGGTCGGCATCAACACGCTGCCCCATTCCATCGCCGAACTCGCCGAGCTTGGGCTTTTGCCGCGGCTGGACGAGGTGGGATTGCGCACCCGGGAACTCCGCTACCTGACGCGCATCGGCCAGGAGGTCTGGCGCGAGCCGCGCGGGCTTCATGCCGGCCATGAGTATCCGCAGTTTTCCATTCACCGCGGCCGGCTGCAGAAGGTGCTCTACGATGCCGCGGTCGAGCGCATGGGGCAAGACGCGGTCCTGACGGGCAAACGCCTGTCCGGCTTCGTCCAGGACGAGGCCGGCGTCACCGCCCATTTCACCGACACGGCAGACGGCCTCAGTTCGACGACCCTGCGCTCCGAGGTGCTGGTCTGCGCCGACGGCATACACAGCGTCGGCCGGCGCCGGTTCTATCCGAACGAGGGCGGGCCGAGTTGGACCGGTGTCGTCATGTGGCGTGGTGCCGCCGAATGGCCGGTCTGGGAAGACGGCGAGACCATGGCGATCGCAGGTGGCCTTGGCGCGAAGCTGGTGCTCTATCCGATCGCGCCTGCAAAGGACGGCCGGCAGTTGATGAACTGGGTTGTGAACGTGCGCGTGGCCGATGCCTCCGTTTCGCCGCCGCCGCCGGAAAGCTGGTCGAAACAGGCGCCGCTCTCCAAGGTGCTGCCCTACGCCAAACGGTTCCACGTGCCGGGCATCGACATCGAGGCGCTGGTGCGTTCCAGCAGCGCAATCTACGAATATCCGATGGCCGATCGCGATCCGCTGCCGCGCTGGACCCACGGCCGGGTCACGCTTCTGGGCGACGCGGCCCATCCGATGTATCCGGTGGGTTCCAATGGTGCCGCGCAGGCCATTCTGGATGCGCGCTGCCTGGCCGACGAAATGGCGGCTTCGGAGCATCCGCGCGAAGCGCTCTACCGTTACGAGCAGGACCGGCTGCCCAAAACGGCCGAGGTCGTGCGCACCAACCGGATCGGCGGACCCGAGCGCGTGATCGACGAGGTCGAGAAACTGAGCCCGCGCCGTTTCGATAATGTGGACGATGTGCTTGGATACGAAGACCGCAAGGCGATCGTCAAAGGCTACGCAAAGATGGCCGGCTTCGCCACGAAGGAAGACGCTTGACCTTTATGGACGGGCGTCGGCCCGGGCCCGGGAAAAGATGAAAACGGAAAAACCGGTTCCGAACGACGTTTGAAACTGAGATTCAACAAGCCCCGGAGGGGGGCAGAAGAGGACGAATGACCATGAAAGCAACGACGAAAATCACTTTCGCCAGCCTGGCAGCGGCTTTGGCAATGAGCTCCGCGCTGTCTTCGGCGGCTCTCGCCGAGGACGTCAAGATCGGGATGGTCGTCACCCTGTCCGGCCCGCCGGCAGCCCTTGGCCAGCAGATCGTTGACGGTTTCAATCTCGCGCTGGAACAGAACGGCGGCAAGCTGGGCGGGCAGGACGTTTCCCTGATCGTCGAGGACGATGAGCTCAAGCCGGACGTCGCCCTGCTCAAGGCGAAGTCGCTGGTCGAGCGTGACGAGGTCGACATCGTGGTGGGAACCGTGTTCTCCAACATGCTGCAGGCGATCTTTAAGCCGGTGATCCAGTCCGAGACCTTCCTGATCAGCCCGAACGCGGGTCCGTCGACCTTCGCCGGCAAGAACTGCAATCCCTATTTCTTCGTCACCTCCTACCAGAACAACCAGAACGCCGAAGTGAGCGGCATGATCGCCAACGAGGAAGGCTTCAAGAAGGTCGTCGTGATGGTGCCCAACTATCAGGCAGGCCGCGACAACGTCGCCGGTTACAAGCAGACCTTCAAGGGCGAGGTTGTGGACGAGATCTACACGCCGCTCGGCCATCAGGACTTCTCGTCCGAGCTTGCCAAGATCTCCACGGAAGGCGCGGATGCGCTGTTCACCTTCATGCCCGGCGGCATGGGCGTGCGCCTCGTCAAGCAGTTCAAGGCCACGGGCCTCGGCGACAGCATGAAGTTCACCTCCGTCTTCACCACCGACGAAACCACTCTGCCGGGCCAGAAGGATGCCGCCGTCGGCTTCCTGTCCGCCGGCAACTGGGCGCCGGACATGAAGAACGAGACCAACCAGGCCTTCGTCAGCGCCTTCGAGAAGAAGTACGGCTACATTCCGGGCGGCTACGCCGCTCAGGCCTATGACACGGCCATGCTGATCGCCAGCGCGCTGGAAAAGACCGGCGGAGATGTCAGCGACAAGGACGCGATGCGCGCGGCGCTCGAAGCCGCGGACTTCCCCTCCGTGCGCGGGTCCTTCTCCTTCAGCAACAACCATTACCCCGTTCAGGACTTCCACCTGCTGGAAGTCGCCAAGCGGGACGACGGCAAGTACTGGACGACGGACAAGCGGACCATCGTGAAGGACTACGCCGACAGCTTCCACGGCGAATGCAAGATGTAGGAAGCCGACCGCGCCCGCCCTCTCCAGGGGTGGGCGCGTGAGGTTGATGACAAACCCTGATTTCGCCGTCCCGGACGAAGCGTCAGCGACGATCCGGGACGGCGAACCGATGCTCTAATCCCATTGAAATGGCGAAGCTTTTGCCTCCCGGACTCCGGCTCTCAGCGTACGTTTGGCCGGGGTGACGACGGTGAGGCGAAGGTTTTGTCAGTAGACTGTCGCGCCCGTCTCCTTCGCGAGCGGGTGCGTCCCATCACCAAAAGGCAGACGCGGTGTCTTTCACCCTCCTTCTGATTCAGTGCCTGAACGGGCTCCAGTACGGCACGCTCCTGTTCCTGATCGCCGCCGGACTCACGCTCGTCTTCGGTGTCATGGGCTTTATCAACCTGGCCCATGGCGTGCAGTACATGGTGGGGGCCTATCTGGTCTTCGCCTTTCACCAGCTGACCGGCAGCTTCGTAGTCTCCGTCGTTTTGTCGATGGCCGCGGCCCTCCTGCTCGGCCTGCTGTTGGAGCATTTCGTCTTCCGGCAGCTCTACGAACGCGATCATCTGACCCAGGTGCTGGCGACCTTCGGGATCATCATTTTTCTGAATGAGCTGGCCAAGGTGATCTTCGGCCCGACCACGCTGTCGATCCAGCTGCCGGAGTTTCTCGCCGGATCGATCCAGCTGACCGAGCAGCTGCGTTATCCGGTCTACCGTTTCGTCACGATCCTGGCCGGGCTCGTCGTTGCCGCCGCGCTCTACGTCACCGTGACGCGGACGCGGGTGGGCATGCTGATCCGTGCCGGCGCGACGACGCCGGAGATGGTGTCCGCGCTCGGGGTCAACGTCCAGAAACTGTTCATGGTCGTCTTCGGCGTCGGTGCGATGCTGGCGGGCTTTGCCGGCGTGATCGCCGCCCCGATCTTCGCAATCGAGCCGGGTATGGGCGACAACATCCTGATCATCGCCTTCGTGGTCATCATCATCGGCGGCATCGGTTCCATCCGCGGCGCCTTTCTGGCAGCGCTTCTGGTCGGTCTGTTCGACACGCTCGGCCGCACACTTTTGACCGAAGGGTTGGAACTCGTCTTTCCGCCCTCCGTCTCCACTCAGGTGGGACCGGCGCTGGCGTCGATGCTGATCTACATCCTGATGGCCGTTATCCTGGTGGTCCGCCCGCAGGGGCTTCTGCCGGCGAAGGGGGCCGCATGATGCGGATTGACCGTAGTTTCCTGGTCATGGGGCTCGTGTTCGCGCTCCTGCTGGCCGCCCCGTTCGTCCTGCCGCTGATCGGGCATTCCTATCTCCTGAACCTGCTGATCAAGGCGATGCTGCTGGCGATCGCGGCGATCTCGCTCGATCTGCTTATCGGCCAGGGCGGCATGCTCAGCCTGGGTCACGCGGCCTTCGTCGCCATCGGCGCCTATGCGGCGGCCATCGGCCTGGAAAGCGGAATCGAGAACATCCTGGTTCTGCTGCTGATTGCGCTTGCCGTCTCCGGTCTCTTTGCCCTGGTCACCGGAGCGCTGGCCCTCAGGACCTCCGGGATCTACTTCCTGATGATCACGCTCGCCTTCGGCCAGATGGTCTATTTCACGCTGACCTCGCTGGCCCCTTACGGCGGCGACGACGGGCTGACGCTCTGGTCCCTGGCGACCCTTTTCGGCAGTGACGTGGTTCAGAGCGGCGGTCATCTCTACATCGTCGTCCTGTTGACGCTTCTGGTCACCTGGTGGGGCGTGAACCGCCTGAGCGAATCCCGCTTCGGCCGGGTGCTGCGCGCCGCGCGCGACAATCCCGAGCGGACGGAAATCATCGGCTTTTCCGTCTTCCGCTACCGGCTCACCGCTTATGTCATTGCCGGTATGATCGCCGCCGTCGCGGGCCTGTTGACGGTGCAGCAGGCGGAGTTCGTCAGCCCCGCGCTTGCCACCTGGCAAAGGTCCGGCGACCTGCTGGTGGTCGTGGTGCTGGGCGGCCTGGGGACGCGCAACGGCGCATTGTTCGGCGCGTTCTTCCTGGTCATCGTGGAGGAAACGCTCGGGTCCTTCCTGCATGAATGGCGGCTTTTCTACGGGCCGCTCCTCGTGCTGATGGCGCTCTACGCCAAGGGAGGCCTGAGCCATCTGCTGTTTCCGGAAAAGGCAGGGGCTGCGCAGACGGGCGTGCCCGTGGCTGGCGGGGAGAAGGCATCATGAGCGTGCTGGAGATCCGCGACCTGAACAAGCACTTCGGCGCCGTGCATGTCAGCCGCAACATCACGCTCAGCGTCCCCGACGGCCAATGCCACGCGCTGATCGGACCGAACGGCGCGGGCAAGACGACGCTGATCCATCAGATCTCCGGCGTTCTTCACCCGGACTCGGGCGAGATCATCCTCGCCGGCCGCAACATCACCTCCAGCACGCCATCGCAGCGGGCGCAGGCAGGCCTGGGGCGCACGTTCCAGCTGACCTCGATCCTGCCGTCCTTCTCGGTCTTGGAAAACGTGGCGCTAGCCGCACAGGCCAAATCCGGTTCGAGCTTCCGTTTCTTCCGCCCGGTAGCACGGGAGAAAAGTCTGAACGACATCGCCATGGCGACGCTGGAACGCCTCAACATGTCCGGACGGGCGCTTGTGCCCGCCGCCGACCTGTCCCACGGCGAACGGCGGCTTCTGGAACTGGCGATCGCTCTGGCCGGTGCGCCGCGGTTGCTGCTTCTGGATGAGCCCATGGCCGGCCTTGGGCGCGTGGAAAGCGCCATGCTGATCGACATTCTGGCCGAGCTGCGCCGCAGCATCCCGATGCTGCTGGTGGAACATGACATGGACGCGATCTTCCGGCTGGCGGACACCGTGTCCGTGCTGGTCAACGGCGAGGTCGTGGCTGAGGGCAGCCCGGATCACGTTCGAAACGACCCGGCGGCGCGGGCCGCCTATCTCGGAGACTCCCATAAATGAGCGCTCTCCTATCTGTAACCGGCCTGCATGCGGGCTACGGCAACGCCGAAGTCCTGTTCGGGATCGATCTCGACTTGCCGGAAGGCCAGGTGACCACGCTCATGGGCCGCAACGGCATGGGCAAGACGACCACCGTGCGCTGCCTCATGGGGCTTTTGAAACCCAGCGAAGGCAAGGTGTTGGTGAAGGGCGAGGACCTGACCGGCGAACCGCCCCACCGGATCGCCCAGGCGGGGCTGGGGCTGGTGCCGGAGGGGCGGCTGGTGTTCCCCTCGCTCACCGTCAGCGAAAACCTGCGCGCGACCGCGCGCTTGGCGCCGGGCGGGTGGACGGAGGAAAAGATCTACGATGCCTTTCCGCGCCTGGCGGAGCGCCGGCGCAACCTCGGCTTCCAGCTGTCGGGCGGCGAACAGCAGATGCTGGCCATCGGCCGCGCCCTGATGACCAACCCGGATCTCCTGATCCTCGACGAGGCCACCGAAGGCCTCGCCCCGCTGATCCGCGAGGAAATCTGGTCCATGCTCGCCCGCCTCAAGGCGAGCGGCCTGTCGATCCTGCTGATCGACAAGAACCTCGATGAACTCTCCCGGATTTCGGACCGGTATTACGTGATCGAAAAGGGCGAAATCGTCTGGACCGGCGACGCGGAAGCCTTCAACGCGGACCGCGACCACGTGGAGCAGTATCTGCATTTGTGATTGAGATTGGGGGCAACGTGGGGGCTCGTCCCCAACCTGCCCTCGATGATCTCTGCGCGAATGGCCGCTTTACGCCCTCATTTCGGTCAATCGTTGCTTCACTTTTTTATCCCGAAAGCTGACGTTCGTTGCGATCAGAACAAATGGCTGTGATGCGGACTTCCGGACCTTTTCTGCGGCGTCATGGTTCAAACCTCTTTGAATAGCCAAAGAGCAAGTCGGGGGATTGTAGTTGCGACACCTCAAAGCTTGCGGGCGCAAACCGATTTTTGGTTCTGCGCTTGATAAGCAGGAGGTGTAAAAGTGAAATATACAATCATTAAATTTACCAGTGTTTTAGTCGTTTAGGGTACGTCTATTCCGTCTAATCCAGCACTAGCCTATGGCTTACTAATGCGCAGAAAATCATTCATTATTCGTACCCTCATCAGTTTTACTGTTCTGGTTTTAGGAACTTTCGCCTTTCCGTTTCTCATCAAGTTGGTTGTGTCCCTTACAGGTCCGCATGCCAGAGATACCGTAGGTGCCGTGGCGCTGGTAACGGCTTCCTTGCTCAAACCACTCTTCCTATTGGTAGTCTTTTGCCTGTTTTTGGTGCCGATCGGAAAGCGGCTGCGCGGACTTGATATGAATTTTGGTTGGTTGCTATTTGCCTTTATGTGTTTAGCTGCAGGCTGGGAGTTCCTGTTCTCAATTGGCAATTTCTGGGGCGCGAATTTCTCCGCCGGAATCCTGACATTGAGATACCCTCATTCTCTGACATTTTTTTTCGGATTCATTCTGTTCATCGCAGCCTTGCCGGATAAAAAAGTACGCAGATCGCCTGAGATGTCAGAAAAAGTGGCTTGGATCCTTGCGGGTATATGTGCGGTTTATTATGCCATCCTCCTTGCGCCGTTTGTTGTGAAGGCGATAGGTCCAACGATCGCAGTTCCATTGGCATTTCTAGGGCTCAAGGTTTCTGCTTTGTATGAATTCTCCAAGTCAACAACATTGTTCGATGCAATACAGTTTTTGAAATTCATTCCATCGGTGATCCGAAGCAATTTGTATTGGATCTTCGGGCTGGCCTGCTGTGTCATTGTTGTAATGGAGCATCGGGCAGTCCGGCAATATTCTGCTCCTGAAGCCTGAGAACAATTAACGGTCCACCGTTGATTAATTCGTTCCATGAAAGAGATCTGCTTTTGCCGTGAAGCGGGTCTTTATAGCCCTCCCCAAAAAACCATCCATCTTGCCGATCTTGAACGCGTGCAGCCGGTCGCACTGTTCCGTTTCCCGGTGGAACTCCCGGGTCACCACCGAAGTGGCCTTCTTCGCGAAGGTCCAGTCGATGTTGATATCCGTCTCTTCCTAGGCGACCGCGTGCCGAACCCAGACAATGTCATCGGCCTGAATGGGGAGTCAGCGCATCAGACGGGGGCTTGTACGTGGCGCGGCTTGGCAAACACGTTCGACGGAGACAGGCGAAAAGCTCCACCCGGAAAAGGAAAAACTGCAACCGAATATTCATCGGCAGATCTTACACCATTTGAAATTGCACTCTCAGACGACCGCGAGCGAGCAGCCAGGATGGCCATTCCCAACATCATCCCGCAAGTCATCGTGCTGCTGTTTTACATCACCGCGGTCTTCTTCGACGCGCCGATCACGATGATCCTGGGAAACACCTTGTGTGCGGCCGTCGTGATGGTGGCCCTGTTCGGGGTCTTCGCGATTGGATATATCGGCGGCGGCGGTGCCAAGCTGATCGCCTCTTTGTCGATCTGGCTCGGCTTCACCAAGGCGCTGGGCTATTTTCTTGCGATAAATGCCGCCATCCTGATCATGGCGGTGCCGGTGCTGATCATCGTGCGGGCCCTCCTCAAGAAAGACACGCCCACGGGCATCCCCATCCTGCCGATCGCACTTCTCATCTTTCTGGCTGTTTTTCCCAATAGCGATCTCTTCAGGCATATCTCCCCGCGTTTCGAGATGATGATCGCCGGCTTTTTGCCCCGGGACACGGTATCACAGCCGCCTTTGCCCGCGACGGGTGCTGCCCTCTTGCGAACCACGATCTTGCCGGGCTTCAAAGACATTGACGCCGGACTGACGCGCCAAACTGCCGGTCCGGCCGGGAGAGAAGACGGCCAATGAAATACCTGCTCTACATCGTCATCGGCATTTCCGCGGGACTGGTCGTGACGGAATTCCTGCAGGTCCCGGCCAAATATGTTGTCCTGTTCGCCCTGATCATGCTGCTGCTCAACCAGGTTGCCAGGTATTTTCTGCGCAAGGAGAAGGCAGCCCACAGGGCGCCGGGAAGCGTCCGGACACGCGCGGACCGCAGGTCCCTGCCGAAGGACGGCCAGCCACTTATCGATCCGAAACGCCTCGAGGCGATCATGAATCGCCCCGCGCGTCCCATGGCTGTTGCTCCGGAACGCGAAACCGGAACGGCTCCATTCCCCCCGGTCGCGCCGCAGGCGAATGGTCGACTTGGCCCAATGCGAGAAGAAACAGATCCGTTCAAGGCGGTGGTTCCACCTTGGGAACCGGATTTTTTTGCCGACTTTGTCGATGGAATGTCGCGTCCGGCCGTCATTGCCTATCGCCCCTATCCGCCTCCCCGGATACGGGTCGGGCGCAGCAAGGTCGGTGGGGACCCGGACCTTCCGGCGGGCATGGAATGGCCGCGTACGGTCAGCGACGCACGCTATGTGAAGGCAGGTATGCCGCTGCACTTCATGGCTCAGATCGACCTGTCGGAACTCCCCTGGCGCCCGCAGGAATGCCCGGAGCGCGGCACGCTGTTGTTCTTTGCCCGGCTCGATGAGGATATGCTGTGGGGGGAAGACTTTAGCGGCGATCCGCGCAACGACACCAGAGTTGTTTATGATCCGCTGTCGAATGGCATCAGGACGCCGCCACCGGACGATCTTGGCGCGATCAACGGCTCCAATAACCTCTTTGACGAAGATTTCTCCCCTCCGGACCAGCCCGTTATGCGCAGCTATCCGGAATGGCCGCTTGTCTTTTCCGGGTTTTCCACCATGCCCGCGCCATCTGACTTGTTGATGTTAAAGGCGCCCGACGGCTACAGGGAGGCGCGGGACCGCTATTACATCGGGCAGTTCGACAAGATCTTTCCAAAAGTCTTCACGGGCCGGCCCCCATCCCGTTTCTTTCCCGTATTCAATATCAGCGCCTATGACAGCACCCCGTTCCTCGAGAAAATCAGGTCGTTGAAACCACACGACGAGACCGGCTTCCCCTACAGCCCGCTCTGCATCAACCTGTTCTGCCGCTATATAGAAGGACGGCTGGCACGCTGGAGTGAGGTTCCCGACGACAGCGATCTTCGGGACTTCCTCTCCCGGTTGGGCAGATGGAAGGACTGGTGCAGCCGGCAGCATGGGCATGACCTCGACGCCGGGGACGCCCGAGACTTCATCGATTATCTGAACCGGTTCCTCGCATCGGAATTCAAGCACAAGAAGCTGATCGTGGATGCGATCCAGCGAACGCTGAATGAGCTGATCAATCAAAGCGGCAGCGATCCGGCTCTTGCCGGACGGCTCCCCGAAAGCATTTATCTGGCCGGGAAACATCAGCCGCTGATAAAGCGTGAAAGCGAGGATGCGCCGCTGCCGGAGAAACCGGCCCGCGGCCTGGGCCAGCCCTATCACCAGCTCTTCGGGTATCTGTCTTCAGTGCAGTTCAATATTCCCGTGAATGATCCGAACATGCTGCTGTTTCAGCTTTTCTCCGACTATGGCTCGAACATGATGCTCTGCGATGTGGGGGAGGCCGATTTCTTCATCAAGCCGGAAGACCTCAAGCAGCGGAACTGGGACAAGGTCGTCGGCCAGACCTGCGGCGGCTGACTGTCGTGGAGCGCAGCGGGTTTTTGAGATCAAAGCGTGAGCGATATCTGAAGTGCGACGTCTGCTCGAATGAGGGCAGGGGCGGCGCCTATCGCTCGACGCTCTAATGAGCTGCGCAAACCGCCGTTTCTTGTGGCGAAACGATCGTTCTTGCGAAATCGCGGGAGATGCGCCGAGTTCTGCCACAAATCCAATTTAGTGAGCTTCATCTCATCATCTTGCGCCTCCCATCAAGGTCAATTCAGGGACGTAAATCCGCATGCGGTCCAGAGTCTTATCGGCCCTCCTTCTGTCACTTCTCCTTCCCCTCAATGCCAATGCGGCCTGTATCACGGGGCATGGCACCGGCTTTGTCTTGCAGGGGGACGAGGCGACGAGCCGGGAACATGGGTTGACCTGGAAAAGATGCGCGGTCGGCATGCAATGGGACGCCGAAATGCAGAAGTGTTCCGGAGAGGCGCGCGGCCTCGGGCTGAACGAGGCGCTTGAGTACGCCAGCAAAGCAGGGGAAGGCTGGCGCGTCCCGACCGGACCGGAATTGGAAACCCTTCTCGCCCGGACGTGCGAAGGTCCAAAGATTGACACCGTTGCCTTTCCAGGTATCGCCGCTTCCGACTTCGGCGAAGGAGCGACGTTCTGGACATCGACAGAAGCGATGCCCGGCATGTTCTATTTCTTCGATTTTACCAACGGCTTTGCAGACATGCACAGCCAAGGCTTCCATTTGTCAGTCCTGCTCGTGAAAGACAGGACACGTTAGGAGTTGGGCGCATTGTAAACGGCGGCTTCGCGCCCCCCTTTCGGTCGTTCATCGGTTCTCGGTCTGATCTCCAAAGCTGCCGTTCGCTGCAAGCTGATCGAGAGCCTTGAAGGGGCGGAAAGTGTGAATTCGCTGCGGCTCGAACGCATGATCGAGAAGGGGCCGGGAATGGGAAGGCAGTTCATCCCATTAGCTCACGCCTCTTCCTAATCGTAAGGTTCTCTTGGTGCCTTTTGTTTCCAGGCCAGGGCAATCTAAGTTGCCACTCAATTCGAGAGGCGTGAAAAGGTGGGCACTGGATCGTCAGGCTCCAACCGGATGACCCGGTCATGCAATGAGGGCATACGGAAAGAATGGCCTGCCAGGCGCAGGTCTTCGAACCATTCCGCCAGCCTACCGTTCCCTGTGTTCAGTCTTTGTCCTTGATTATAGATCCAAGCTTCTCGAACATCGGAAGAAATACACCTCGTTTTTCTTGAGACTTGCGTCAAATGGCTTGGTGTTAGGCATATATTCAGTCACGATCTCAACCGCATTCTGGCATTGCGCAAGAAAATGCGTTGCTGGCGGTTAAAGTTCGTTTTCACCGTGATTTCTTGAGCAGATGCGACCGCTTCCTGGGAAGCCTGGTACCTCAGTGAGTATGTTTGAAAATGATGCATGGGTCCGGATATCGTGACGAAAACACAAGAAGCTGCATAGCACCTTCGGTATCCTGCGCTTTCGTTGCAGCACTGACGGTTGCTGCTCTGATCGGGCCTCCGACACTCGCGCATGCGCAAAAAACCGGTATCGTCTCCGAGCACAGGGATGTTGACAACGATGGCGACAAGGATGCGGCCGACCTTGCCAAACAGCTTTCCAATCCGGTGGCTAGCCTGATCAGTGTCCCCTTCCAATTCAATTGGGACACGGGAATCGGCCCCAAGGACGCCGACGCCATCACACTGAACATTCAGCCGGTCATACCTTTTAAACTGAATGAGGACTGGAATCTGATTTCCAGGACGATAGTGCCCGTTCGCTGGCGGGACACGCCGGCAGACCGGATCGACAGCACCTTCGGACTCGGCGATACGGTTCAATCCCTCTTTCTATCTCCAAACGCTCCCGTGGGCGGCTGGATTGTCGGGGCTGGGCCGGTCGCGCTTTTACCGACGGCGACGGACTCAGCCTTTCAGGGCCGTCAGCTCGGTCTGGGGCCGACGGCTGTTGGCCTCAGGCAGCATGGTGGGTGGACCTACGGTCTTTTGGCCAATCATCTTTGGGGTGTAACGGACCCTGACGACAGAGACCGCGTCAATACCACCTTCCTCCAGCCGTTTGTCAGTTACACCACGCAATCCGCCACAACCTTTGCTCTGCTCACCGAGTCGACCTACGACTGGCATGCCCAGCAATGGACAGTCCCGATCAACGCAGCGGTGTCGCAGCTTGTCACCATTGGTGAGCAGCATGTGAGTTTTCAGCTTGGCGGGCGTGTCTACGCGGTAAAGCCGGACGGTGGTCCGGATTGGGGCGCACGGGCATCTGTAACGTTCCTGTTTCCGCAGTGAGACATGACGGAATTGCAGGCTTGATCACATATCACAGCATGCGAATCCGCATTGATATCCAATGCGGTGACGGAACCAGATGAAGACCTGGATTGCGGCCATTGCCAATTCACTTGTTGCATTTGCCGCACCATCGGCCCTCGGTAAATCCTTTGATCTGGTGATCAGGAACGGCCGGGTCATGGATCCGGAAACCAGCTTTTATCAGGTTGCGCTTCTTGGCATTGAGGATTGCGAGATCGTGTCGATTACAGAAAACGATATCATCGCGCTTTCCTGTTCATAGGGCCGCTCGGAACCGAAGGCCGAAAAGCGCGATCGAGTCCCCTTCGGGGTTCTGGGCAGGGTTGTGGATGTATTGCATGCTCGGGGTCAGTTCGATGCCCTCGGTGAGCTGCCACTTCATAAAGGCTTCGACAGTGATCTGGTCGTCCAGTTTGCTACCGAACGTGTCTTCGTTCGGTCGGCTCCAGTTGACGCCAAAGCCGAAAATACTGCTGGTGGGATCCTGGCTGTATCCGAAACCGGCACTGACAGAGGCCTCATAGAGGGCGTCGCCTCCATCTGCCCAGCCACCACGCAGGAACGGAAACCAACGCTCACGCACAACTTGGCTGACACTGAAGGCCACGCCATAACCGTCGGGCGTGCCAGCCTGCTCGCGCGCGTCAATCTGCCAGAAGGTCAGGTGCGCATTGTTGAAGAACCGCGCCTTGGACCCGCTCGTCCACCCCACCTCGAACGACTTGAAAGTCTCTCCCTGGTCGAACAGGGTGTCGGAGAAGGGGTTCGCCGCATCCGCGTTGGCGTCCACGATCCCTCCTCCCATGTAAATCTTCTCGTTCAGGAAAGACCCCACGGCCACACCCAGCGCGGCGTCGGGCAGCCCACCTATGGTTCCCGACCCGGTCTGGAAGGCGAGGTTGGCGAATCCCTGCCAGGGACTCGCAAGCGCATAGGCATCGGTATAATCGGTGACATCGAGCAAACCCAGATAAACGGCCCCGCGTCCCCCGGCAAAATTCTGGTTCCAGTAGAGATGCGTCAACCGCCACCCCTGATCACTGTAGGTGGGACCGATAATACCGGCATATCCAAGTTCCCCGGCGAAATCCTTGACCGGAACGGTGTCCAGGCGGTGGCGGTTATCGACCTTGAAAAGCAGGGTGCCTGTGTTTCCGGAGCTGCGCCCTAACAGTTCCCACTCTCCGAAGAGGCGAAAGACACCGGTGGCGGCCGTGTCCTGGCCTAAACTCTGTGACGCGACATACCCGAGCGCGATATAGTCGAGCCCGAAATCGAAGCCCGTGCGATCCTTTATCGAGGCTTTCCAATCCGACCATGACTGAAGCAAATTGACGTCCAGAACGGTGTCCCGTTCCTGATCGTCCGCCGCAAGCAGGGCGGACGTAGAATCCGGTCCGGCGAGCGAGTCAATTTTAGGTTGCGCGTGCAAGACCGAGGGAACTGTGAGAGCAAAGAGCGCGCCCGTCACCGCGAGGAGCCGGGTCCATGGTACCACCTCGTCCATCTTGGCGAGGAACTTCTCCCGCCGCGTCTGCTTGTTCTTGAACTTCTTCATCGCGCTGCGAAGGCCGGACAAGGCGGGCTGCTTGGGCATCGGGAGCGTCCTTTGTGATCCCGGCCAGTCTACCCCAAGCCGGCCAGAGGACGAGGTTGTTCAGACGTTCGACAGCTCCGATCGGAAGATCTGCACCTTGTTTTTGGGGGTGGCGCGAAATCGGATTATCTGCATCTTCATTGCTGTTCGAGGCGGATCCTGTTGCTGACAGTGTGAGGCTCGGTGCAATCGGACCGATGTTGCTGGGTGGGGCATCCACCCCACCAGTTCACACCGTATCTGGCTTCAGACTATGGAGCACCTTATGGCAGGCGGCACATTGCATCTGCACCACTACTTCTCGGCTCACAAACAGTTAGTTCACTACGGAACCCTGTTCGTATTGGGGGCGACACTCGGGAGACATCGCAAGCGGGTTCTCGGCGTATGGCGACGCATTGAGGCCTATCATTTATTTCTTGCACTAAGGGTCTGGCTGGGCAACTCGCCGAACATGCCTCTGTATGCGCGAGCAAATTGGCCACTGCTCAAGAAACCATGCTGAATGGCAACGTCTTTTACGGATCTTGGAGGAGCTTCCTCTGAAAGCAACTTCTCCCGGATCGATGTGAGGCGAAGTCGATGCAAGTACGCGCCCGGCGACATTCGATATATATCAGAGAATGCCTGGTGCAGTCGTGACTTGCCTACACCTGACATGTGGCAGAGATCGGCAACGGTAACGAGAGAACAATCGGCGCCCCTGATTTTACGAATGGAGTCCCGAACAATTTTCAGCTCGCGCCTGGAGTTTGCCGTCTCGCTAATTTTCAGTTGAGCCGTCTCGATGATCCAGTCTGCAGTGGCTTCGATCGTCGCAAGTTCAACGGAACGCGGCAACCTGCCAAAGGTGGCTCCCGGCCCCTTCGACGAGGCACAGGCAAGCGGCTTCCGGAAGAGCCTCAGCAGCCACTCCCTGTAGGACGTCGGAATGTACTGCTGGCGGTGCGTGTCAGCATCAAGACTGAAATCTCGGCCGATCAAACCGGAGATCGTCCGGCTCAGCACCGACTTGCGTATACCGACGGTGATGGCGTCCCGATGCTCCGCAACGAAGTCGAACTCATGTGCGCCGTCGAGACTGAAGACGGTATATGGCGTCGCGCTCATGCCATTCAGAATAAATTCGCCCTTCCAGGTGATTGGAATGATGTAACCGACCCAATCCGCTTCTGGAACCGTCGTCCAGATTGACCGGGCACCCGTCATGGAACGAATGATGAAGCTGTCTCGCCCACGCACTTCGACGCTGGTCAAGCCCAGATGACCCGGATCCAGTTGGACAATTGCCGAGTAAACCGTGGGAAGCCGCTCAAGATATTCGAGATTTGACGATCTTTCCTCTAAGTCAGCCATCTCCACTCGCGGTTGGTTTTGACGATGGCCACACTTTAACTCAGATCGGAAAATCTGCACCTGGTTTTGGGGCAAGTAATCGAAATCGGATGATTTGCACCTTCATTATTGCGCGAGGTGGCCATTTTAGTGACAAAGTAACGTAGGTGAACCGGATTCAATATTGTCGGATGTGTTGTTGCGCCTGGTTTCAGGTCATGAAATTCAAGGGCAATTGGGAATGGTGCTGCTGCTTCGGTCCTTCGCAACGCCTCTTCGCCATATCCTTGCTGCCTTCTCGATGACCGCGCTGACGCAGTCGAGCCGCAAGCGCCTGGCGAATTCCTTTGTCGCCATGGCGCATCGAGGAAGCTGGTTCTGCACGGATGATCGTAGCCACGCCACGTTTCCGGGCATTTCTTCAATGCGGCCTTCGTCCACGGCAGGATGGATATCAATGCTCTCTTGGAGCCACGAGCATCCAATCCTGACGATGCCGGTGAAATCGCACCAGCGGTGCGTGTTGGGATTGGGGTGGCGCGTCCGCACCCCTCATCATCTTCGAGATACAGACATAGCCCCAACTGAAAACATGAAAACAGAGGTATGATATGAAACTTTCTCGTAGACAATTTGGTCTTGGTACAGCGGCAACGGCTGGCGGGTTGTTTCTTCCTGCGGTCGCCCCCGGGTCGGCGATGGCCCAAACGAACATGTTCGAAGGATCATTGGACCAGTTCTCCGTGACGCCGCCCGAGGACGGCAAGAACTGGCACCCCTTGGCGGCCAAGCGACCTCACAACGATATTCTTTCCCGTCTTCAAGGCATTATGCAACGAGAAGGATTTGATGTTCTCTTGCTGATTAACCCGGAAAATATACTCTATTCAACGGGCTATTTTTCCAAATTCGCCTATGCACCAGGGGTTCCTGCAGGATCCCAGACGGCGGCAGTTATTCCGGCAGAAGGGAAGGCGCATCTAATCGTTAGCTTGTACGAAAAAGATGATGCCCCAAGACAGACAATAGATGTTGAGTATGAGTCCGTAGCCGGTTTCGTTTTTGTAGATGACGGAACGGCGGAGTCACATCAGGAACGCGATCCCGTCCTTGACCCAGCTCTTACCATTAAATCCGCATTAAATATTGCACAGGGCTACTTGGGCCCCGATGGAAAAATCGGTATCGAGGCGGGCATGTTGCTCGGAGGATTTAGGGATTACATAGAAAGTGAACTAAACGGTACGCCGCTAACGGACTGTAGCGGCGTGATGTTTGAATCGCGCCTGATCAAGTTTCCTTGGGAAGTCGATATGCTGAGATTGGCGGCCCAACACGCGGAGCGTTTCATGGCGCGCGCAGCTCAGCAACTGAAACCTGGGATGAACGCCATGGGTTTTGATAAGATAATTCAAATAGCCGCTTGGGAAGAAGATAGAGAAAACTCCATGAGCACTCTTGGCTACCAGACTGGAATAGGACCTTATTGGGGCATCGGCTTAGCCCCTCGGAACTATGTAATCCAGGAGGGCGATGTTGCGCGTATTGATGGTGGCGGGGTGCATTTGGGCTATATCAGTGACATCTCGCGTACCTGGGTTGTTGGTGGCTCGAAGCCAAATCAAGCGCAGGTGGATACCTATGACGCATTGTATGCCGGATTTGCAAAAGGCCTTGAGATGCTCGCGCCCGGCGTGAAGATGAAGGATCTTTATGCTGCAATCCGAGCAGAAGTCGAAAAGTCGTCGGTTATTCCAGTTTACCCCCGAGGACACATGGGGCACGGCATTAGCGTGGCTCCGACAGCAGAGGACGTTCCTAAGATCTCGGTAAATGAGGAAACCGTATTCCAGCCTGGCATGTGCATTAGTATGGAGTGCTCGTATATGGCGGCCCAGGGAGCTCCCGCACCGGGACCGTACAACATTGAAGACTCCTTTGTGATTACCGAAGATGGATACGAGCGGTTCACCATGGCCCCAGATTCGATATTCTGGAACGTATAGCGACTGGATAGCGACGCGTTCTTCGGTGGGGCTTTCTCGGGATCTCTGAGGGAGCCCCTCACAGTTCCCGGTTTCTGGAGCACGACGTCAGCGTTCCCGTGCTCTCAATTTGTGGGCCTATAGAAGGGGCGTTACGCTGGACTTCTCAAGGCCGGGGAAGCCGATGGACAATGCCTTCATTGAAGCCTTCTACGGACGGTTCAGGGCGGAATGTTTGAACGCCCATTGGTTCCTGACGCTTGCGGATGCAGCCGAAAGGTTGGAGGACTGGCGCAAGGACTCCAACGAACACAGACCTCACGGTGCCATCGGCAACAAGGTGCCGATGGACCTGATGAAATCAGAACATGCAGCCAGCCCGTGTTCCTGATTTGGTCCGGAAAACTCTAGCCCGTCCCGAGGGTATGCCGGGTAGCACTCCAATCAACCTAAGGACTCCGCGCTGAAGTGGATGAAAGTCGGGTCTCAGGTCAGTGAGCGACCGCAATCGGATGATTTGCACCTTCATTGTTGTGCGGGGTGGCCATTTTAGTGACAAAGTAACGTAGGTGAACCTGCTTCAATATTCTCGGATGTGTTGTTGCGACTGGTTTCAGGTCATGAAATTCAAGGGCAATTGGGAATGGTGCTGCTGCTTCGGTCCTTCGCAACGCCTCTTCGCCATATCCTTGCTGCCTTCTCGATGACCGCGCTGACGCAGTCGAGCCGCAAACGCCTGGCGAATTCCTTTGTCGCCATGGCGCATCGAGGAAGCTGGTTCTGCGCGGATGATCGTCGCCACGCCACGTTTCCGGGCATTTCTTCAATGCGGCCTTCGTCCACGGCAGGATGGATATCAATGCCCTCTTGGAGCCACGAGCATTCAATCCTGACGATGCCAGTGAAATCGCACCAGCGGTGCGTGTTGGGTTTGGGGTGGCGCGTCCGCACCCCTCATCATCTTCGAGATACGGACATAGCCCCAACTGAAAACATGAAAACAGAGGTATGCCATGAGAATCTCTCGTCGACAGTTTGGTACATTGGCAACAGCATCCGCCGCCGGTTTGATGGTTCCCGGGCTTGCCCAAGCACAGTCCGCAACAGGCATGCACTCCTTTGCCGCTCCCGCGCCGGGCAAGAACACCCATCCCTTGCTGGCCAAGCGCGATCAGAATGCTATTCTGGCCCGCATTCAAGGCCTCATGAAGCGCGACGGAGTTGGCGCGCTCGTTATCGTGAAACCTGAAAATGTAGCCTATTCTACGGGTTACGTATCCAGGTTCGCCTATGGACCCGGTGTTCCAGCGGGATCTCAGGCGGCCGCCGTTATTCCGGCGAGTGGGAATGCTCAGCTGTTCATCAACTTGATGGAGAGTGATGATGCCCCAAGGATGACAGACGACGTGGACGTTACGGCCATGCCGGGTTTCGTTTTCGTAGACGACGGAACACCCGAGTCGCGTCAGGAACGCAGCGCGACCATTGACCCTCTGGCCGGGTTTAAAGATGCATTGGCGGCCGCCCAGGACATGGCTTCCGACGGCAAGATCGGGATCGAGAAGGGCAGTTTGCTCGCAGGGCTTCTGGCCTATCTCAACAGCCAGGTGCCGGAGGATCGGTCCCTAAACTCCGAAGACTTGTTGTATGAAGCACGCTTGATCAAGACGCCATGGGAAATCGATATTCTGCGCATGGCGGCCCAGCACGCTGAGCGCATGATGTCGCGCGTGGCTCAGCAGCTTGAGCCCGGTATGAATGCCCTGGTCCTCGAAAATATGATCAGGGCCGCGGGCTGGGCAGAAGACAAGGAATACTCTATGTCCAACATGGCCTTCCAGATCGGAATCGGACCTTATTGGGGCGTATCCGGGTCGAATCGAAATTATGAGATCAAACAGGGCGATCTCATGCGTATTGATGGCGGCGGGACGCATTTTGGCTACATCAGTGACATCACGCGGACCTGGGCCGTTGGCGGTTCGCCGACCTCCAAGCATGAAGAGATCTATGACGCATTGTATGCCGGGTTCCTGAAAGGCCTCGAGCTGCTCAAGCCTGGCGTGAAGATGTCGGAAATGTATGCTGAAGTACGGGCAGAAGTGGAAAAGTCGCCACTCCTTCCTACCTATGCCCGAGGCCACGTGGGGCACAGTATCAGCCTCTCTCCTTTGCTCGAGGATCATCCCCTGTTCGCGCCCGGTTTTGATGTCGAATTCGAACCCGGCATGTGCGTGAGTCTGGAGACTTCGTACATGGCAGCGGAGGGCTCCTATGCGCCGGGACCGTACAACATCGAAGACTCCTTTGTGATAACCGAAAGTGGATACGATCGATTCACCACCGTGCCTGATTCGCTGGTGTGGGATGGGAGCTTGACGACCCAGTGAGGACGCGTTCTTCGGAGTGAACCGCGCCGGTTTTGCCTGAGGCTCCAACGCCTGAGTCGGATGGAGCCTCATGAGAAAAACGACGAACAAATTTTCCCCTGAAGTCCGCGAGCGAGGGGTTCGCCTTGTGCTGGACAATGAAGGCCGGCACGGATCTCGCTGACAGGATCCGCTGCTCGGCGCACACGCTGAATGACTGGGTCAAGAGACCCAATGCTGATACTGGTGCGCGGGCCGGCATCCCGACGGAGAGGGCCGGGAGCGGGAGAACCGTGGGATTTGTCAGGCTGTTGCAGACCCTGCGTGCTCCGACAGCAGTTTTCCGGCGATCTCGATACCCTCCTCGCGGGACGAGGCGAGCGTCATCGGATAGCCCCAGAATTTGGCAAAGGCCACACCGAAAGGCTTGAATGCCAGACGCTTGGCGGCGCTTGGCTCAATCACGATCATCGCCAGCACGAGCGTCCGCAGTTCGGCCTTGTGCTTCTTCATCCACAGCGCGGTGCGTTTCTTTTCTTCCTGGCTGTGCGCGTGGTCTTCGGTCGGAGCGTTGTCGGTCAAGATCACGAATGGCGCTCCGCGCTTGAAACTCTCCTCCAGCGCCTCGAAGTCCTCGTCGTGGTCGTGATCGGGCCCCTCGTCATAACTCATCCAGACGAGCGGGAGATTCGTAATGTCTATAGGCATGTACCGTCTCCTTGTTGGGATGGATGGCTTCAATTCGAGCGGATATGCCGCCACGACATGATCGCTGCGACCACGCCCGGAAGCGTGACTGCCAACAGTTCCAGGCCAACGAGATGGGCACCGTCGCGCAAGCCGTCCGATACGCCGGCAAGCGTGCTCATGAGGCAAAGGAGACCGCCGAGGACGAGCATGCCCCAGTCGGTCGCGCGCCTTCCCGCAAGCGCCAGCAAGGGGGGGACGACCCAGGCGCCGTAAAAAACAGATACTCCCCATAACGCTGCGGGGCCGAACGTTATGGTCTGCATCGTCCCGCCGCTGCTGACGTAGCCGTTCAGATAAGAGAAGCACTGGATCGTGACGAAAATTGTGGCACCGACCGCCGGGACGATCCATGCGAGTGCAAGCTTAACTGGGTTGTTGTCGATCACGTCAAAACTCCTATCCGATTTGTATTCGACAGGGCAGTTGAGCGCTGCCCCTTTCGAAGAGGAGCGGCGATCGTGATCGCCGCTCGCCCCTTCTAACTGAAAGCAATAAGCCCGTTGGCTATTGGCGTCATTGCGCAATCCTGCCATTATATGTTTTAATTCGGACAGAACGAAAAACGCCGAGGCCTTTGATGTATGTAGACGTCCGTAGCGATTGGCTTTCCTATGTCGATGAGATTCCTCGCGCGCTCGTCGCGGCCAACGCTGTCGCCAATCTTGAAGCGCTGGAGCAATCGCCGCGGCACCACCATCAGAAAGCGCAATTGCTTTTCACGGTCCGTGGCGTCATCAACTGCGAGGTTGAAGACGCCGTCTGGATCGTGCCGCCGCAATGCGCCGTATGGATTCCCGGCGGGCTGCCCCATACCGTTTTCGGCTCAGGCGAGGTGGAGTGCATGTCCCTCTTTATCGAACCTCCCGAGTTTCCGATCCTTCCGAACGAATGCTGCACGATCACGGTGTCGGGCTTTTTCCGTCAGTTGCTCATGCGGGCCATAGAGCTACCGGAGCTCTATGACGTCGACGGTCCGGACGGCCGCATCGTGTCCGTTATCTTCGATGAGCTGGCAGTGGCGCCGGTCGAAGACCTCCGCCTCCCGATCCCCGGCGATCCGCGCCTGAAGAAGCTCACCGACCTGTTGATCGCGGCGCCTGCGGATCATGCGCCCGTCGCGGAGTGGGCCTCCCGCGTCGCGCTCAGCGAACGCAGCCTGAACCGTCTGCTGGCGGAACAGGTGGGCATGAGTTTCGGCCGCTGGCGCCGGCAGTTGCATGTTGTCCTTGCCTTGCGGCATCTGAGCGCCGGCCAGACTGTCCAGGCCATCGCGATGGATCTCGGCTATGAAAGCGCCAGCAGTTTCGTGACCATGTTTCGAAAGATGGTCGGCAAGCCGCCAAGCCGCTATCTGCTCGAGCGGCTGAGGCCTGCCGCACACGATCATGGCAAGCGATAGCAACTGCCGGGTCTCGTCCACGACCGCCGCATGGCGAAGGCTCCGGCAAGTCGTAGTCTTGGCGTGTGGCGTGTTCACGATCAAAAGCTCTTGGTGATCCCGAGGCCGACGATGCGGCCCGGTCCGACCGCGACGGTTTCGGCGCCCAAATAGAGCGCGCCGAACGTTTCGGCACGTTCGTCGAGGAGATTGCGTCCGAAGGCATAGATCTCCAGGTCGTCCGCATCGTTCTTCCACCCGACACGGGTATCCACAATGTTGTAAGATTTCAGGTCAAACGAATTGTCGACATCGGCGGGACGGCTTCCAGTAAACTGATACTGCGCCCCAAAGGACAACGAACCCGGCAGATTCAGGACGCTGGCAGCGGTATCGTATTGCAGCCCTGCCGTGACGGTCCATTTCGGCGTGTTGGGTACCTCGTTCCCGGCGACGGTGTTGGTGCTGGCACCATTGGCTCCCAGCTCGCTGTGAGTGTAGCCGAGGCCGCCCGTCAGGGTCAGGCCATCCAGGACGAGCACACGGCCCTGAAGCTCGAAACCGCTGGTCTCATAATCCTGATAGGTCGTGCGAAACGCCCCGAGCGCAGGATCAAGATAGGTCATGACGCCATTCTTGATGTCGTTGTGATAGACACTGGCATCGAGCTCAAGGCGGTCGTCGAACAGGCCTGCCTTTATGCCTGCCTCATATGTCCAGCCGGTCGCCGCCGGATAGGGATCGGCCACGACGCCATTCACCGGGTAACCGAACAACGGATAGACACGCGTGGCGTGGCCGCGCGCCAGCGAGACATAGGTCTGGACGTCATCCGACCACTTGTAAGTCAGTGCCATTCGGCCCGTCGGATAGGTTTCCGAGGTCGAATTTGAGCCGGTCAGAGCGGCAATATCCCGCGAGTTCCCACGCTTGAGTTCGATGTCATCATGGTTCAACCGACCGCCGACCGAAATTTCCCATCGCTCCGCGAATGGGATTGAAACGTCACCGAACAGGCCCAGGTTGGTGCTGTTGAGGTCGGTATCCATTGTAATGGTGTCGGAGTAAGGAGGGGGCGCGCATTGCGTGCTGACGCATGCACGGCTCCCCTCGGTGCGCGCGAGGCTGGCGCCTATGACCCACCGGATCGGATCGCCTTCAAGCGAACTCAGTCGAACCTCCTGGCTGACGATGTTCTCTTTATCGTCGAGGTGGCCGCGAGAACTGAAAGCCGGAAATCCAAGCCGGTCGTAAAGCAGCTTGTCCGCGTTGTCGGTCCTGCTGTCCAGCTTGTTGTGCTGATAGGCGCTGACGGAGGTGAAACTGAAAGCGTCAAATTCATGTTCTACGGTCAGCGTAGCGCCGCCCTGGGTCGTCGCCGACTTCGGTTCGGTCAAGGTTCCACTGACTGGAAATCCTGGCGTATTGCGCAGGAGGTAGAATGGTGCGTTGCCTTCATCCCGGAGGTAGCTGCCAGTCAGTGTGACAGTCGTATTGTCGATCCCGGTGAAGCGCAGTCCGCCACGAAATGCCGCGATATCGCGCTTGCCGAGGTCATCGGTAAACAGGCTGCTGACGTCACCGTCCTGGTGACCGAAACGTACGGCCATGCGTCCATCAAGCGCATCCGGGATGATATTGCCGCCCAGAACCATCTCACCCATGCGATAGCCGCTTGTGCCAATCTCGCCGGTCACATGGATATCGCGCGTCCCGTCCGGCTGATTGGTCACGACATTGATGGCGCCGCCCAGGGCATTGCTGCCCCATAGTGTGCCCTGCGGGCCGCGCATAACCTCGATCCGATTGACATCGAGGAGAACGTTGGAGGCACTCATCAAACTGTTCGGCACGCCATCGACATTGAAGGCGACCGTGCCATCGGAATAATTGACGGGCGTTCCGAGCGAGCTCACGCCGCGAATAGAAAAGAACTGCTGACCTGTGGCTTTGTTGATCCACTGCACATTTGGCGAGTTGCCGGCAATGGCTGCGCCGGAATCGAATGGCGCAGCCATCAAGCTTTCCGGTGAAACCACGGTGATGCTTTCGGGGACATTCTTAAGGTCCTCGTTTGTTTTTCTAGCCGTCACCACCACAGGATCGAGGGCCGTGACGTCGGCCTCGGCGCCTGTTTGAACAGGCTTTGTCGGTGCAGATGCCGTTTGCGCCTCCGCGACACAGCCCCATCCCGAAGCAAGGAACGTCGCGAGCAGATATATGGGGCCCGCCGGCAGCTTATAGGTATTCAAATCAGTCATTTGTCATCCCGCCTTGAGTAATCTGCGGTCGACAAATCGCGAATGATCCGCATTAACTCCTGAATAAACTGGAGTCAGAGAGTCAAGATTTCGCTGTTGCGCCAATCTGTTTGTCAATCCGGCCAAACTGCGGACCGGCCGCCCTGTCTCTGCGGGGCGGAAATACCTCAGAAATGCTGCTGAGGGCCGATGCTCATGGATATGTCCCTTCTATGCGCTCATCGCACCGATCCGCCGAGCAATGTCGCTCGGACAGTCAGCTACCGGCCCCATTCAACCTCTCCGTCCCCGCCGGCCGCGCAAGCAAACGCTCCCGGAGCGGGACCGCTCCGGGGGCGAGACTCGCGATTGCCCTTTGGGGAGAGCCTTATTTGAAGTCGGACGAGATGTCCTGGAACGACTGCGACCACTTCTTGGAATCGATATGGACGACCTTGCCGTCCGCAGCCGCCAGGGCCGCCTTGACGTCCACCACGCGGAGGTCCTGCGCGTCGTAGGTCTTCAAGGTCCAGGTGCCGTTGGTCATGTCGGCAACGGCGGTCCACTGGGTGTAGTCGGGCGCGACCTTACCGTTTTCCTCGGCACGGACCGCCCCGTAGGGGATGTCGAAGGTGTTGAGGATGTGGAAGGCCTGTTCCAGTACTTCGGCGCCGGTTTCGACCGGGATCGCCGACTGGGAAAACACGGCGGCGCGAATGAAGCGGGACGGCGGTGTGAAGTCGCCCGGCAGGCCGTGCATGCCGGCGCCCTGGCCGGCCGCCTGCAGTTCCACGCCGTCCAGCTTGACCGGCGGAACGTTGAGGGGAGACAGGTTGACGAAATTGGAGAGGTTCGTCATGTGCCAGTCGTAGGTCGGCGAGTTGGTGATGACGCCGAGCGGGGCGTCGAAGATCTTGAGGCTCTTGTCGGTCGGCTCGATGACGATGGCGGCACCGGTCTTGTCGACAACGCGAATATGCATCGGGATGACCTCTCCCATCAGCTTGAACTCGGTGGCCACCAGCACGATGTCGTCGAAATGCGCCTTCACCTCCTCGACCGTGGTGAAGTTGGCGAGCAGCCATGTGGCGTACTGCTGCGGCGCCAGTGCCTTGGCGCGGTTGTCGTCGCTAAGGTCGGGATAGCTTGCATATCCGGGGAAATAGAACAGCCCGACGTAGAGGCCTTCCTCGTTGATCGCGTCGACGAAGTCGGTCGTTTCATAGGCGGTCATTCCGGCGATGCCGTATTTGGTCTTGTACGTGAGGCCGCCCGATCCTTCCGGCAGTTCGGGCTTAACCTGCGTTCCGGCCGGCACGACGGCGACATGCCAGTCGACCGGCATGCCGAACTCCATTGTCCGGCCGGCAACCCCCGTCCCGTCCTTCGCCGTCAGTGTGATTCCCGTGCATGCGTTGGCGACGGGCGCAAAGCCGAGCGAAGTTGCGAGAACGATGGCTGTAAGGGGGCGAAACATGACGTGCTCCTGTCTTGTGTCCAGTCCGTTCCGGAGAGGCGATCGGAACGGTGCGTTACCGGTTCGCATGCGGCCGCATCCGTCGATCGCCACCGGCTTGTGGGGCAAAAAAGCATGTACACTCAGAACGTTAATGAAACAGCCAAAAGTTGCGCGGCATTTGATGTAAGTTGATATTATAGGTATGGTTCCTGAAGCTACAATGGTTTCTACATATATGGAGATCAAAAAACTGTTCCAGACCCATGAAGCCAGCAAAGGCGGATTCGATCTTGAACCGGAAGAACTAATAGACGTACTTGAGCAGATCAAGCTTGGTAAAAAGATCACAGACCAGGCCAAGAACAGAATGGCAAAATCAAACCTTAGACTAGTTGTATCTATTGCGAAAAGATATACAAACAGGGGACTTCCTTTCCTTGACCTTATCCAGGAAGGTAACATAGGTCTTATGAAAGCCGTTGATAAATTTGAGTATAAAAAAGGGTATAAATTCTCTACTTATGCTACTTGGTGGATCAGACAGGCTATCTCAAGAGCCATTGCAGATCAGGCAAGAACCATCAGAATCCCTATTCATATGATAGAGACTATCAACAGAATCAACAAGATCATAAGAAAAGGGATCCAGGAAGACGGGAAAGAACCTGATGTAGAACAAATCGCAAAAGAGGTTGGATTAACTGTCGATAAAGTAAAACAAGTGATCAAGATCACTAAAGAGCCTGTTTCACTTGATGCCCCGATAGGAAATGAAGATGACGGTAAGTTCGGGGATTTCGTTGCAGATACTCAGGCTCCTACACCTGTTGATAATATTATGCATGAAGATTTACTCGGTCAGATAGATCAGATCCTTGGACAGCTTAATGAAAGAGAACAGGCTGTTGTAAGAATGAGATTCGGTCTTCTTGATGATAAAAGTGACAGAACACTTGAAGAGATCGGTAATACGTTAAGTGTAACCAGAGAGAGAGTAAGACAGATTGAATCAAGTGCCATTAAAAAACTAAAACACCCTAAAGTGGGTAGAAACCTTAAAAACTACGTAGAGAGTTAATAGACTTTCTACATCAAAAAACAAAACATAAAAAAAGGAGAGCTAAATTTCGCTCTCCTTTTTCTTTCTCTTTGCTTTCATAATAGCGCTTGCAAGCTTACGCATATCCTCTGTAGTATCCAATTCATCCATTATCTCCAGACCAAGCAGGGTCTCAAGACAATCTTCAAGGGTCACTATACCTTCAGTCTGATCATAACTGTCCGTAACTATAAGCATATGCCCTTTTGCTTTTGTAAAGCTGTTCAAAGCCTTTAAAACAGGTATATTCTCGTTAATACTGTTCACGTTTGACATAATATGTTCAATAGTAACATTCGGGTTTTTAATAGCATGCTTGAATATCTTTTTTGTCAATACCATACCTACTATATTATCTATACTGTCGCTATAAACAGGAACCCTTGAAAACTTGTAAGTTCTTTTATCGTCAAGAAGATCCTTTATGGGAGTGTCTTTTTGAACTGCGAACACTACGCTTCTAGGAGTCAGGATATCTTTGATCTTTTTACTTTTCAAAGTCAGAGTGTTTTCGATAATATCTGATTCCATATCATTGATAACACCGTCTTCCTCACTAAGCAGTGCCGTATGGATCAACTCTTCCCTGGAAACTGTTTCTCCATCACTATTTTTATTTATCTTTTTCGTTACAAATAAAGTTAGTATGATTATCGGGTAAGTTATAAAAATAAACACATTAATAAGTCTTGCTGCAACCGGGGCCAACTCTTTCCAGTAAATTGCACCAATTGTTTTTGGAATGATCTCCGCAAAGAACAAAATACTGAAAGTCAATGCAATAGATACAAAAGAACAAAATTGCTGTCACTTTCAAAAACCGACTGTGCCTGAACCCCGATAGCCGTAGCACCCAGGGTATTTGCAAAAGTATTAAGGATCAAAATAGAGGATATTGACTTATCCACGTCCCTTTTAAGCTCTTTAAGCAATTTACCGGCTTTGGGATTAACCTCTTCTAAAACCGAGATATAAGAAACATTTGTAGACAAAAGTATCGATTCCAGAATCGAACATAAAAACGAAATCGCTACGACGAATACGAACAGAAAGATTAAATATTCCATATAATCTCTCTTTCATTAATATCTAACATACACAAGGGGGACGAACTATCCAAGTATTTTCTCCTGATTTTTAATTTAATACCTTATTATATCTAAATTATTTTAAAATACT
>NZ_OY780958.1:3900000-4172846 GCF_963675985.1 uncultured Roseibium sp.
CTCAACGAAGCGGTCACCTGGTCCTTCGTCTCAAAGGAAGAGGCGGAAGCCTTCGGCGGCGGCGCTCCGGAACTGGCGCTTGCCAATCCGATTTCACCGGACCTGTCCGACATGCGCCCGAGCCTGCTGCCGGGCCTCCTGACCGCCGCCCAGCGCAATGCGGACCGCGGTTACCCGGATGTGGCACTGTTCGAGGTCGGTCAGGTCTTTGCCGACGACACGCCGGAAGGCCAGAGCATGGTCGTAGCCGGCGTTCGCCGGGGCACGGCCGTCATGGACGGCGCCGGCCGGCACTGGTCCGGCGCCTCTCCGGCCGTCGGTGTGTTCGATGCCAAGGCCGATGCTGCGGCTGTGCTGGCCGCCATCGGCGCGCCGGTGGACAGGCTGCAGGTCTATACGGATGCGCCGGACTACTTCCATCCCGGCCGCTCCGGCGCGCTGAAGCTCGGTCCGAAGAACACGCTTGCCGTGTTCGGCGAGATCCATCCGCGCATGCTCGGTCTGCTCGATATCGAAGGTCCCCTCGTCGGCTTCGAGATCTACCTGGGCAACCTGCCCCAGCCCAAGGCCAAGGCCAGCCGGTCCAAGGGCGCGCTCGATGTCTCCGACCTGATGCCGGTGCGCCGCGACTTCGCCTTCGTTGTCGACAAGGCAACCCCGGCCGAAACGCTGCTGAAGGCGGCCCGAAGCGCGGAGAAGGCCCTGATTGCCGATGTAACCCTGTTCGACGTCTACGAGGGCAAGGGCATCGCCGAGGACCAGAAGTCCCTCGCCATCGACGTCACGCTTCAACCGACGCAAAAGACGCTGACGGACGAGGAGATCGACGCCGTGGCAAAGAAGATCATCGCGTCCGTGGAAAAGGCAACCGGCGGCACTCTGCGCGGGTAAGCCTAACAGTCCTCACATGAAAAGGCGCTCCGTCTTCCTGGCGGGGCACTTTCTCGCCTTGTGATCTCTTACAATTAATCATAACCGAATAGATTTTCTGCTTTAACTTTTTGCGGAATTATAATACGAAATTTAAATAACTTCGTTGAAATTGCATCTTCTGGCTGGCCTTAGATGAACAAAGACAATAAAAACACTTTATATTGCTCCTTTTGCGGAAAATCTCAGCACGAAGTAACGAAATTAATTGCTGGTCCCACTGTATTTATTTGCAATGAATGTACTGAACTATGTGACGATATTATTTGGAGCGGGAATGACCATCAAGAATCCAGAATGACCATAAAAATTAAATTGCAATCTCTAGACACTATGATGGACGATATATTTTATGAAAACATTGTAAAATTAATGGAGACCGATTTTCCAGATTTAAATCTCAAGTATGAATTCAAAAGGCCAATAATAAATAAAGACTATTCTGTTGATACAAATATCATTTACATCTCAACTTCCTTAAAGAAAAATCTTAGCGAGAAAAATGAAAAAACAGAATATACTGAACTACAAAATGAGGTTGAGAAGCTAGCCAACAAAATAAACGTATTAACAAAGAAATATACGGCAGAAAGCCAAAAAAGCCAACGCCTAGAAAATGAGCTTCGCGAACTTAGTATAGATTACTTAAAATATATTCGAAGCAATAAAGAATTAGAAAACCCATCATCCGAAATACTATCTGTTATGTTCCTTGATATTGTTAGCTTTTCTTCCATGAGTGGCAGTGAAAAGGATTCAATATTGGATTTTTTGCGCAACATAGCACCTCCGCTTATCAGAGAAAGGGCGGCAAAAAATATCAATATGTGGGGAGATGGAATAGTTGCAACATTTTCCGACCCCAATGATGCGCTAGACGTCTCCGCGCGATTTGTTCGACATTTAGCAGTAGAGCAACTTGAAGCTCGCGTTGGAATTGCGTGGGGGGTAGTTCGCACAAGCTTTAATAAAACAACAGGCCGTGTTGATATAAGCGGAGATACCGTAGATTTTGCAGCTCGTATTGAGTCGCTCGCCCATCCCGGGGAAATATTACTTTCGTCTGATTTTTCTGAACTCGAGATAAATACCAACACCTACTCACTTGTCCCTACTAACAGAAAATTGGGAAAAGCGGTTTTAAATTATGATCCTGGGGATACTTTGAAGCTCTGGCACTTGTCAGTAAGAAAAAACTAAGCTCGGCCTCTAGGGCCTGTGGACATTCATTTTGAGTTTATGAGACCAGCGCATAAGTGGATCATCGCCGCGTAGGACCTATCGGTTTTATCGGATCGCATAGCTATGCGTTTGAATTCCTTCAGCTTCTGGAAGTAATTCTCGATGAGATTGCGCCACTTGTACATCTCGGGGTCAATCTCAAGCGGCGCAACACGCTGCGGTCTTTGGGAAATGACAATCTTCACGCCGCGTTCGTTCATGCCCGCGATGATCCAATTGCTGTCGAAAGCCTTGTCAGCGAGGAGCGCATCGAACCGAATGTCCTTGATCAACGGTGCGACGCCCACGGTGTCGTAGCGGTTTGCAGGCATCAGGACGAAACGAACAAGGTTTCCAAGGGCGTCCACGAGCGCAAGGATCTTGGTCGTCCAGCCGCCCTTGGACTTGCCTATGGCCTGACTCTGAGTCCCCCTTTTGCGCCCATTCCGTGGCGGTGGACTTTGACGATGGTTGCATCGATCGTCGCTTACTCAATGTCCGGCTCATCACTCAGGGCATCGAATATCCGTTGGAATACATCAGCTTGGACCCAGCGCCGGAACCATCTGAAAACACTGTTCCACTTACCAAATTCTGCTGGAAGATCCCGCCAAGGTGCATCCGTGCGAACAATCCACAAGACGGCCGCCAGAAAAAGGCGATTGTCAGCGCCTGTCCGCCCCGGCACGGCTTGGTTGCCGGGGCAAAGCGGGCCAACAATTTGCCACTGACGATCTGTGAGAACAAACCTGCTTGTGTCCATTCAAACCTCCTCTTTGGGAAGGTTGAATCACAAATCATTCATCAAGGGAATCCTGTATGTCCACAGACCCTAGTGATAATAATACATTCTTTCAAAAACATCTCGGCAGTGAAAAAGGAAACCGGCGGCACCCTGCGCGGGTAAGCCTGCCAGTCCTCAAACGAAATAGCGCCATCAGGCGAATGCTGACATGGTTACCCGGTCTAGCCGCCATTAAAGCCCCGTGCCGTCGATCTGCGAGACGTCCGGGTCAAGGTTCCGGACGGGAGACTTCTCCGTCGTGGCTGAAACAGAGTCAGGCTCGTCGTCCGCATTGGAACTGTTGTGATCGACCATCTTGCCGCCACCGGCCGCAGCCTGGGTCAGTGTGATCTTCACCAGGGCCTGCATGAACCCGACGGCTTTCGCGTCCCCTACTCCGAAAAGCTCCGAAGCGGAACTCATAGGTATCAGTGCGCCTGCAGCGAAAAACCGGCTGCAAGAATGGACAGGTGTTTGGCCTTCCGGCAGGTATGGATTCTGGCCATGGCCTCACATCTCCTCCATAATACCCTTTCAAGCCGCAAGCATGAGCGCGGCGCGACGATTTGATCGGGATAGGCTACGAAGAAAAGAAAACACCGAGGCAAACACAAAGGGTCGGATTTCAACTAAAGACCGCCCGCTCTGATTTCTGACTGCCTTTCAATGATATAGCGCGGCGAAAATCATCTGAAATGGACATGACGGCAGTTTATTTGTCTGTTCTCACCCGTTCGAGGCCGTCATTTCCGCAATGGATACACATCAGATCATGTACCTTGAAACGCTTGGAAACCCCTCCGCTGCAACCGAGGACCAGAGGATCACGGCCCTGCAGCGAATCGTCCGGGCGACGCCTGCGCTGATGCGAATCCTGCGGACGGTGAAGGATCTTGGTCTTCCCGATGCCTGGCTGGTTTCCGGCGGGATCTACCAGACCGTCTGGAATGTCCTCACCGACCGACCCCCGGATTTCGGCATCAAGGACTATGACGTGATCTATTTCGACGGCACGGACCTCTCCTACGAGGCGGAGGACCGGGTGATCCGGGACATGAATGCGGCGCTGCCGGATCTGGCGGACAAGCTGGAAGTCCGCAATCAGGCACGGGTTCATCTATGGTACGAGAAGCGGTTCGGGCGGCCCTATTTCCCGTTGAGCTGCGCCATGGAATCGCTGACGACCTATGCGGCCAAGACCCATGCGGTCGCCGTGCGCCTCGGGGACGGAGGTGCGATCGACGTCCAGGCGCCCTTTGGACTCTCCCCGATATTTGCCATGCGGCTGGTTCCCAATCCTTTGACCGACAACCGTCCGACCTATGACGAAAAGGCGGAACGGATGATGGCGCTATGGCCGGAACTGACCGTCGTTGACTGGGACGCGACCTGAAAGCGCTCGGGCGCCGATCGCCACGCACCAGCAGTGCAAACAAAAAAGCCGACCCGAAGGCCGGCTTTTCTCACTCTCGTTCAGCGATTGGTCACGCGGCCGCGACATCCCGCAGGAAACCGTCGATGGACGCCTGCATTTCCGTCGCCTGACGCTCCAGCGCTTCGGCGGAATTCGCGACCGACGTTGCGGACCCGGTTGTCCGTTCCGCTGCTTCGCTCAGGCCGCTGATGTTGGTGGCGACCAGGCCGGTGCCGTTGGCGGCCTCCGCAACATTGCGCGAAATCTCGTCGGTGGCCGAGCCTTGCTGTTCGACCGCCGATGCGATTGCCGCGGTGTAATTGTTGACCTCGTCCATGGTGGCTGCGATTGCACCGATCGCATCGACCGCATCCTTGGTTTCGCCCTGGATCGCGGAGATCTGCGCACCGATTTCCTCGGTCGCCTTGGATGTCTGCGTGGCGAGTTCCTTGACCTCGGCCGCAACCACCGCGAAGCCCTTGCCGGCCTCGCCGGCCCGGGCGGCCTCAATGGTGGCGTTCAGGGCCAGCAGGTTGGTCTGCTCGGCGATTGCCTGGATCAGAGTGACCACTTCTCCGATCCGGTTGGCGGCGTCGGCAAGGCCGGCAACCTTCTGGTTGCTGGTCTGGGCCCCCTGGGTGGCCTTTGCGACGATACCTGTCGTCTGCTCGACCTGACGGGAGATCTCGGCGATGGAGGAAGACAGTTCCTCGGCCGCGGAGGCGACCATCTGCACGTTGGAAGACGCCGTATCGGACGCTTGGGCGGCCGTTGCGGCCCTGTCGGAGGTGTCTTCCGCAACGGAGCCAAGATCCTGCGAGGCAGAGCGCATCGCCCGAACCTGCTGTGTCACGCTTTCCAGCTTGCCGCCAATTTCCTGCCGGAAGGCGGCGATGCGTTCGCCGACACGGACCTGATGGTTCCGCTCTTCCGCCATGCGCTCGTTTTCGGCCTGCTGCATTGCAGAGGCCTGAATCTGGGATGCTTCGGATTCGTTGCGCGCCTTGTCCGCCGCTTCGAAGGCAAGGGACAGACGGTCGACGATCCACCACAAGGCGGCCACTTCGGCAACGACGATCACCGCATGGAAGACGACGCGCAAAAAGTTGGAGCCACCCGGGAACACGGCCCAGGGAAGCGCGAAATTGAATACGAGGTGATGCACTGCCACGACACCCGCATAAGCGACCAGTGCCCGCCAGTCGACCCATCCGGCGAGAATGGCCAGAACGGCGAAGAAATACATGTGCCCGTCGATCTGGAACGATGTGGTCGGGTCGTTCGTCGACAGGGAGGCCACGAACAAAGCCACCAGCGCCGCAAGCGAGATTGCGGTGGCGATCCGGGTTTCGGTTCCCGCCTTGTATTTGACCCAGGTTCCCGTCGCCGCCGCCCCTAGCAGAAGCGCAGCGCCGGAAACGGTCACGACCGATATGGTGCCGATCCACCAGGCGGTCCCCATGACAAGGAGCACATTCGCCCAGACGAAGTAAATGATGTAGCGCGAATAGGTTTCGCGCATGGCATCGAGGCTTGTGACAGCCTGCGTTTGCTCATTCATGACTTATTCTCCCCCATAGACTTTCACAAACCCCACGCAGGCCCGAGCGACGACCGACGACGCAACGAACGCGGCACCGGACGCATACAGACGCCCGACGATGCCGTCGGAATCCGCTTCCGTAACTGCGATCCAGCCTGATGAATCCGTTGATATAATCCGGCCGCCGGCCTCTGCCACGATCTCAGGAGCGGTCTCGCTCCAGGGACTTGCAAATACGGCGATCTTTCCCCCACCCCCGGGCTGCAGGCCCGCAAAAACCATGATCAGGCAGGCGGCAGAAAAATACGTGGCGACAAAGCGTTTCGATGTTTTCGCTGACATGTCGGGCCTCAGGAACGCTCCAAGCGTCGGCCCGTTTATGAAACAGGTGATTTAATAATTTCTGAAATTCGACGAATGCGTAATGAAAATGCCTTTATTTCTCTTCGTTATATTTCAAAGCACTGTCAAATAGGGAAAACACGCATCATTTGTTTTCCGAAAGTTGTCTTGACAGTTTTTACGTCACCAGAGGCCCAAACGGCACTCGGCAAGCCGGCACCCGGACGGCAGAAGACCACCGCCTGTTTCCGACGTTCCGGTTCCGATGGCTTCAAACCGGGAATAACAAAGTCAGAGCGGCTACGCGCAGCTGACACCCGTGCCGCGAATGCCGCAATATCCGCCCGGATTTTTCGCCAGATACTGCTGGTGGTAATCTTCCGCGAAGTAAAACGTATCCAGCTGGCGGATCTCAGTGGTGATCGTCGCCTTGACCCCGCCTGCGCGAAGGGCCTCCTGGTAGGCCTGTTTCGAGGCATCTGCAGCGGCCACGTCGTCGGCATCGGCCAGATAGATCGCCGATCGGTATTGCGTGCCCGTATCGTTGCCCTGGCGCATTCCCTGGGTCGGGTCATGATGTTCCCAAAAGACCCTGAACAGGTCCTTCAGCGAAGTCTTGTCCGGATCATAAACAACCAGCACCGCTTCCGTGTGTCCGGTTCTGCCTGTGCAGGTTTCGTTATACGTGGGATTGGGCGTGTGCCCGCCGGCATAGCCGACCGCCGTCACGTAGACGCCGGGCAATTGCCAGAACAGGCGCTCCGCGCCCCAGAAACAGCCCATGCCGAACAGCACCGTGCGCATGCCCTCCGGATAAGGCGCGGTCAGGGATCTGCCGTTCACGAAATGCGGCTCGGAGGGAAGGATGACCTCATCCCGCCCCGGCAGCGCCTCTTCGGCCGTCGGCACAGAAAACTTCTTGGACAGCATGGTCATGAAGGACATGGTGGCTTTACCTCCCGAAACGTCGCTACACCCGGCCCTCACAACGCAGGCACAGATCTCTTCCAGAAAGATGGCGCTAAGAACCGAATTTGCAAGGATAGTTTATCCCGCCGTGCCGTTGGCGCACTGACGATCCGTTGAAGTCAGACCAGAACGACAGCGCGTCTGTTGCTGCGGGTCCCGAGCCACAGGAAGATCAATCCGAACAAGCCGAACACAGCCCAGACCGGCCAGGTCAGCAATGTCTGGATAACCGGATCCCACAGGAACGGGCTGACATGGCGCTGTATCGCGGCCTGCGCCATGTTCAAGGTGTCCGGCGACCGATCAAACCAGAGCTGGCCGAACGGCAGCAGGACCAGTTCGGATTGGGCAATACTCTTGCTGGCATCGGCGATGATCGCGACCAATGCACACGCCAGCATGACGTACCCGCCAAGCCGGAATAATAATCTCAACAACGCAAACACTTCGGACCTTCGTCTCAACGATCAAAAACTAAAATTCATTCTAAATAGCAATCCGCGACGCATCGTGACCTTCCGGACGATTCATGGCCGCACATTCGGCACCGTCGCTCATGATGAACACATTGACAAATAATCTCATAAAAAACAACAGCAAAGATCCAGACCTGAGATTTTCGAGTCGGCCTGAAGCCGACATTGCAACTCGTGCACAGTTTATTTTGTGCGTTGCAATCCCCGAAAATCCGGCCTGTCCGCAGCGCATATGCACCGGACCACAAAAAAACTTCCACAGTCGCTTGCACTCCGGCAATGCCTGAGTATATTGCGCAACTCGCAGGCGGGGTTTTTCGCCAGCGAATAAGGACAGGTGGCCGAGTGGTTGAAGGCGCACGCCTGGAACGCGTGTATAGGGGCAACTCTATCGAGGGTTCGAATCCCTCTCTGTCCGCCATTCCCCCAACATCAGAACATACCCAAGATAGGCGCTGGCGGTCGGCTTAGACCCGGCCTCGACATTCTGTGTCTGGAGTTCGGCGGGCGTCGTCAGCTTCTTCGGCAAAAGCGGGAGAAGCCGGATCGGCAGACGTGCTTCACCTGGCTCGTTCCGCCTCCAACCGCTGCCGGAGTTCGGTCTTGAGAACCTTTCCGTAGTTGTTCTTCGGCAGCTCCTCCACGAAAATATACCGCTTGGGTTTCTTGAACCGCGCGATCATGGAGGAACAGGCCGCGTCGAGGTCGACCGCATCGAGTTGCGCGCCCTTGCCGGGCACGATGAACGCCACGACGATCTCGCCCCATTCGGGATCCGGCGTGCCGACGACCGCGATCTCGCTGACGCCCGCGTGGGTCAGGAGCGCCTCCTCCACTTCGCGCGGATAGATATTCGAGCCGCCGGAGATGACGAGATCCCGGGCGCGGTCATGCAGGTAAAGATAACCGTCTTCATCGACGTTCCCCATATCGCCGGTCATCAGCCAGCCATCGACGAGCGACTTGGCGTTGGCCTCGGGGTTGTCGAGGTAGCCTTTCATGACCTGCGTCCCGCGAACGGCGATCTCGCCAATTCCGCCCACCGGCTGTTCGGTTCCGTCGCTGCCTAAAATCCGCACCTCGGCGACGCTGTGCGGCCTGCCGACCGACGACAGGCGCTGTTCCCATTTCGGATGGGTCTTCGCCGCCAGATCCGCGCGCGACAGGGTGGAGATCGTCATCGGCGCTTCCCCCTGACCGTAAATCTGCACGAATTTGGGGCCCATCACCTCCAGTGCCTCCTGGATATCGGCGACATACATCGGACCGCCGCCATAAACGATCGTCTTGATCCCGTCCCCTGTCCCGCCGGCGGCGCGCACGTGATCGACCAGTCGCTTCACCATGGTCGGCGCGGCGAACATGGAGACATTCTGAAGTGTTTCGGCCAGAGACAGGATTTCCCCCGGATCGAAGCCGCCACTCTCCGGAACGACGTGCCGCGCACCGCGCAAAACATGCACGAAGTTGTAAAGGCCCGCACCGTGAGACAATGGGGCGGCGTAGAGGGCCGCATCATCGCCGGACACATCGTCCACATCGGCAAGATAAGCCAGTGACATCGCCAACAGATTGCCCGCGGTCAGCATCGCTCCCTTCGGGCGCCCGGTGGTTCCGGACGTGTAGAAGAGCCACACGGTCTCGTCAGCCGCCATGGGGTCCGGCCATGCCATTGGCGCATGCGCCAGAATGTCTGCAAAATCCGGCCCCTGCGGGGCGATGCAGTCCAGGTCGTCGGCGATGTCGCCGGTTTCCCGCAAGGCCTGCGGGTCCTTGGCAAACACCAGCCTGGCCTTCGAATGATTGACGATCCAGGCCGTTTCCTTCGGGTGCAGCTTGCCGTTGATTGGCACCACTTCCGCGCCCGCGTACCAGATGCCATAAAGGATCGGCAGATAATCGATCGAGTTGGGAAGGAACACGGCGACCCGGTCGCTCCGGCCGATTCCCCGCACTTTCAGGGCCGATCCGATCGCCGCCGCGCGTTTCGCAAAGCCGGCGTAATCGGCGACCTGGGTCTTTCCGAGAAACAGAGCAGGCGCCCGGGGCGTGTTTCGTGCCGTGCGTGCAAGCCATTCCGCGGGGTTCATGTCTGCGGCTCCCGAGCAGACGAAACGCGGGCGGTCAGGATCCGTTCGAAATCAGGGCATCCGTTTTTGATATGGCCCCCGGCGACAAGACATGATTGCATGAGTTCCTCCATTTTGGTGCCGCATCATAGGGGCCGACCCGAGGCAGACTATTCGGCATTATTACCTAACTGAATGGCTGAGGGATGACTCGCAAGGATTTCGAAAGCAGGATTTTCGAGAATGCACCGATCGGTCTGCTCTACACGGAAGAGCGCATCATTCTTCGCTGCAACTATCGTTTCGCCGAGATGTTCCGATACGAGCGCCAGGAGCTGGAAGGCCAATCCCTGGCAGTTCTCTATCCCAGCCTCGACGACTTCGACACCACCGGCCAGCACTGGACAAAAGAGCTTAGCCTGCACGGACAGTTCTCCGATGAGCGCATCATGTGCCGGAAGGGAGACGTTCTTTTCTGGTGCCGGGTCCGCGGCCAGTCGATGATCCCGACCCAACCTCTCGCTCAGGCCGTGTGGACGTTTTCCGATCTTTCCGGTGAGCGTCCCGTCGCGGCTTTGACGCGACGGGAACGCCAGGTCGGGATGCTGCTCGTCGAGGGACTGACCGCGAAAGAAATCGGACGCCGCCTCGATATCTCGCCGCGCACCGTCCATGTGCACAAGAACCGGCTGATGTCCCGTTTCGGCGTGCGCAATTCCCTCGAACTGGTGAGGTGCCTGACGACCATGGCGATCTGAGCAGGCTCATAAATCTGTTCGTGTTTATGGATAGACAATTTCTGCCGGTGTCTTTCGGCGGCATCCCGGGCGAACGCATTGCTTGTCGCCCTTTATCCAGGAGGTCACAAAAATTGAAACCGAGTCACTCGGATCCGTGAGCACGTTCATGTGCTTGTCGCCCCATCGCCGCGGAGATCGACCGGGATTACGTGGCTACAATGGGCGCCGCAACGAGCGCCGCAGATCCCAATCGACCGGTATGGGATCTAACCCCGCTTTATCCCGTTTCTTCGTTCTCCGGAAACCGATCTAGTTCTGACCTGTATCTTCGGCCAGTGCCTGTTGGATCATGGTGGCGTGTTTTAATTCCTTTCCCTGCACGCGCGAGAGCGGCCCGGCGACCGTCACCGAAAACGGCCGGCCGCTGACGGTCACGGGAACAGACACACCACCGAGGTCGTTGGAGTAGTTGGAGGCGGAGTGAAACCACCCCCGGGCGCGACCTTCGTCGATCCTCTGCAGGACTTCCTCCACGCTCTTGGGGGCGTTGGGGCCGAATTCGTTGAAGGTGACCTTGTTGAGGATAACCTCCATGTCGCGCCGGGGCATCTGGGCGAGCAATGCCTGGCCGGAGGCCGTGACATGGATCGGAACCCGTTTGCCGGGTTTGGCGGCGTAGCGGATGGCCTGGAAGGACTCCACGACATCGAGAAAGACGGCAAAGACGCCGCTCGGAGCCGAAACCCAGACCGTTTCGCCCGTTTCCTCCGCCAGCCGGCGAAGAACCCGCGCCAGGAATTCCGGGAGCGGCTCGGCCTCGGAAATCGCGGAGATGACCTGCATCCATTTCGGCGAGGGATAGAAGCCGCCCCGTGCCCGCGGCTCATAGAGATAGCCGTTTTCAACCAGCGTCGTCAGGATGTTGAACGCGCTCGAGCGCGGCCAGCCGAATTGCCGGACCACATCCGCAAGGGTCGCCGGTTCCCTGCGCTCCGCAAAAAACTCAAGCAATGCCAACAGGTTCTCGATCTGGCGGACGGTCATTCGCGATTCCTTTTGCGGACCCGAACCTCGAATGGCGGGGTCCAGCTTCAGCCGGTGATTGACTTCAGATTTGTTATGCGATTAGCATCGTTTCAAATATTGACATATTTGTCTATATATAAGAACAATTTCGGGAGGAGAGCGAATGGGACCGCTGGCGGGCCTGCGCATTCTGGATTTGACGTCGGTCCTGATGGGGCCGTATGCGACCCAGATTCTCGGCGATTACGGCGCCGACGTAATCAAGGTCGAGGCGCCGGAAGGCGATGTCGTCCGCCAGATCGGCCCGGCGCGCCACGACGGCATGGGACCGCTCTTCCTCAACACCAACCGCTCCAAGCGCAGCATCGCTCTCGACCTGAAAAAACCAGCCGGCCGTGATGCGCTGCTGAAGCTGGCGGAAAAGGCGGACGTCCTGATATCCAATGTCCGGCCGCGCGCCCTGACCCGGCTCGGCCTTTCTTATGAAGAAGTGGCCGCGGCCAATCCGGGATTGATCTACGCCTCTCTTGTCGGCTTCGACCAGCGAGGCCCCTTTGCCGAACGGCCGGCCTACGATGACCTGATCCAGGGAGGCTCCTGCCTGGCCTACAGCTTCATCCGGGCGGGCCAGCGGCCGTCTTATGTGCCGTCCGCGATCGCAGACCGGATTGTCGGCCTGGCCGCCATCAACGCGATCCTGGCGGCGGTGGTCGAACGGGAGCGTTCCGGGCAGGGCCAGAAAATCGAAGTGCCCATGTACGAGACCATGATCTCCATGGTGCTCGGCGATCACCTGGGTGGGCTGACCTTCGAGCCGCCACTCGACAAGGGCGGGTATGCCCGCCACCTCTCCCCTGATCGCAGGCCGTATCAGACGAAGGACGGCTATGTCTGTGCGCTGGTCTACACCGACGGTCACTGGCAGCGATTTTTCCGCGCCATCGGCCGTCCGGACATGCCGGCGGCAGATCCGCGCATGGCCACCTTCGCGGCCCGCATGAAGCATGTAGACGAGGTCTATGCCGAGCTGGGACAGATCATGCTGACGCGCACGACCGCGGAATGGCTCGACATATTCGACAAGGCCGATGTCCCCGCATTGCCGATGCATTCCTATGAGTCCGTCCTGGAAGACCCACATCTGGTCGCGACCGACTTCTTCGAGATGGTGGAACACCCGCAGGAGGGACCGATCCGCTCCATGGCCGTCCCCGCGCAATTTTCGCGAAGCAAGGCCCGACCCAGCCGCCTGGCGCCCGTGCTTGGCGAACATGGCGAGGAGATCTTGTCCGAGACGGGCTTCTCCGCGGCGGAAATCCAGGAATTACGACAATCGGGCGCCTTGTGCGCCGTGGAAGGAGAATGAGCGAATGGACTTCGCGCTGACCGAAGAGCAGAAGGCTATTCAAAACGCGATCGAGCGAACCTGTTCCCGTTTCGACGATGCCTATTGGCTGCAGAAAGACCGCGAGGGCGGGTTCCCGCATGACTTCTACGATGCCTTTGCCGCAGAAGGCTGGCTCGGGATCTGCACGGCGGAGGCCCAGGGCGGAGCCGGGCTCGGCATTACCGAGGCAGCGCTCATGATGCGCACGATCTCCGAATCCGGCGCCGGACTGTCGGGATGTTCGGCCGTGCACATCAACATCTTCGGGCTCAACCCGGTCGCGGTCTTCGGCACCGAAGAGCAGAAGGACCGGATGATCCGGCCCATGGCGGAAGGGAGGGCCAAGGCCTGCTTCGCCGTGACCGAACCCAACACCGGCCTCAACACGACCCAGCTCAAGCTCCGGGCCGAAAAGCGGGGCGACAAATACGTCGTCAATGGCCAGAAGGTCTGGATCTCCACCGCACAGGTGGCCGACCATCTCTTGCTTCTTGCCCGGACCACTCCTCTGGAAGAGGTATCCAAGCCAACCGAAGGGCTTTCGCTGTTCTACACCCGCTTCGACCGGGACCGGATCAAGGTGGCCGAGATCGAAAAGATGGGCCGCAAGGCCGTGGATTCGAACGAACTCTTCTTCGAGGATTTCGAAATCCCCGAAGCGGACCGGATCGGCGAAGAGGGTCAGGGCTTCAAATACATTCTGCACGGCATGAACCCGGAACGAGTTCTGATCGCCGCCGAAGCTGTCGGACTTGGCTTTGCCGCCCTGCGGCGCGCGGCGGATTATGCGCGTGAACGCGTCGTCTTCAATCGTCCGATCGGGAAAAACCAGTCCATCCAGCACCCGCTCGCCATCTGCCAGGCGGACCTGGAGGCGGCTTGGCTGCTGACGATGAAGGCCGCCTGGGAATACGACAACGGCCTGCCCTGCGGGGCTTCGGCAAACATGGCGAAGTACCTCGCCGGCGAGGCCGGCTACAACGCCTGCCAGACCGCCGTGATGACCCATGGCGGCTTCGGATACGCCAAGGAATATCACGTGGAACGCTATCTGCGGGAAAGCCTGATCCCGCGCATCGCACCCGTCTCGCCCCAGCTCGCTCTCTGTTTCATCGCGGAGAAAGTGCTGGACCTGCCGAAATCATACTGAGAGCCCATTCCATGCCCGGACTATACTTTGAGGACTTCGAGGCCGGCCGCCACTTCCGTCATGAACTCACCCGCACGGTGACGGAGGCCGACAATACGATGTTCAGCCTGATGTCGATGAACCCGCAGCCGCTGCATATCGATGCGGCATTTTCCGAAAAGACGGAATGGGGACAGCGTCTTTTCAATTCCATGTTCACGCTGGCGATCATGGTGGGCATGACCGTCCAGGACACCACCCTGGGCACCACGATCGGAAACCTGGGCATGACGGAGGTTCGCTTTCCCAACCCGGTCTTCCATGGCGATACGCTGCGGTCTGAGACCACGATCGTGTCGGTGCGGGAGAGCAAGTCGCGGCCGGAAGCAGGTCTCGTAGAGTTCGAGCATCGCTGTTTCAACCAGAACGACGTTCTGGTCGCCCAATGCCGGCGCGTGGGTCTCATGCGCAAACGCGGAAAGGCCGCATGATGCGCAGTTTTCTGTTCGTTCCCGGCGACAGCCAGCGCAAGTTCGAGAAGGCCTCGGCCGGAGACGCCGATGCTCTGATCCTGGATCTTGAGGATTCCGTCGCCGCCAGCGCCAAGGAGGCTGCCCGGCAAACGGTGGCGGAGATGCTGCAGGCGCCGCGCGGCGGCCAGGCGCGTTTCGTCCGGGTCAACGCGCTCGATACCGGTCTCACCCTGCAGGATCTTGCCGCCGTGATGGCGCACGCGCCGGACGGCATCGTTCTGCCGAAATGCGAGGGGCCGGACGATCTGCGCAAGCTTGCGCATTATCTTGCGGCCTTCGAGGCAACCCATGCTCTCGGCGAAACGAAGATCCTTGCCATTGTCACCGAGACAGCCGCTTCGCTGTTCACCCTCGGCCAGTATCGGGGCGTCGACCGCAGGCTCTGGGGCATGATGTGGGGAGCGGAGGATCTGGCCGCATCGCTTGGTGCACGGGAGAACGCCGAGAATGCCGTCTATCACGAGCCCTTCCGGCTTGCGCGCAATCTCTGCCTGGCAGGTGCCGCGGCAGCCGGCGTCGTGGCGGTGGATTCGATCTGCGCAACCCTCGACGACCTGTCGATCGTGGAAACGGAAGCCAAAGCCGCTCGGCGTGACGGCTTTGGCGCCAAGGCGGTGATCCATCCCAAACACGTGGCTCCGGTCAACATGGCCTTCACACCGACGGAAGACGAAATCGCCTGGGCGCGGAAGGTGCTCGACGCCTTCGCCGCCAACCCAGATGCGGGCGTCGTGCGCATCGACGGCAAGATGGTCGACAAGCCTCACGAACGCGCCGCGCGGTCGATCATGACCGCTGCAAACAAACAGACCTGAGAAGGCGGGAAAATGGAGGGAGGAACAGGAAATGAAGACCAGTAAGAAAGCCCAATTGTCCGCCTGAGGCTGAGCGTCAGCGCAGATACCGCGACCGCGCAGAAAGTCTCTCTACGGGCGGCAAGATTGCCTTCGAGTAATTTCCCTATCCCGCTCCGTTGCCGAGGCGCCAAGGGCTTTCAAAACGTGGCGTGAAGGCACGATGGGCTTCTGGAATATCGCAAGCCCGGTTTTACCGGTTCCTGATACCTCCCTCCCCGTTCCGCCGGCGCTGCCGCGCCGTCCCGCAGGCTCCTTTTCCGCCACAGGATTGCGGACTGTCGCTCTGGCATCGCTTTGGGTTCCTATGCGGATCGAGTGGCGCCCTGCACAATCGCAGGCCCGCCGGCCGCTCGCCAGATCCGGACCTATCTCACAGACAATGACGGCGAAATGCGTCTGTTCTTTTGTAGACCTGTGGCCGCAGCCGTCGCAGTCTTCCGTTGCATCGCGGTTGTCTTGTTCAAAATGGTCAGGCAACAAGGTAATACACGTGCAGGCCGGTGAATGAGACCCGCGTCGGCTTTTACAAGTCTGTTGCCGAGAGATGGAAATTGACATGTCGGAACGCTCCCAAACCGGAAACACTGCCGAGAATGTTTCTCAGCTGCCTCGATCCCAACGCTATCCTTCCTCCACCCGCCTGCTGCATTGGCTGATCGCGGCCCTGGTGCTGGCGACATGGCCGCTCGGTTTCGTTATCCACTTCATCAAGAATGAAGCGGCCCTTGATTTCTACCTGATCCACGAGAGCCTCGGGTTCCTGGTCCTCTGGCTCATGCTGGTGCGGGTCGGCAACAAGCTGATTGCCCGCAAGCCTCCGGCCGAAGGGCCGGCAATCGAACGGATAGCGGCGGCTTCGGTCCACGGGCTTCTTTATGCGTTCCTGATCATCATGCCGGTCAGCGGCTTCCTGGCGACAAACGCCCATGGCTTTCCGTTCAGCTGGTTCGGGCTTCTGCCGATCTGGAGCCCGATCGGCAAGACACCGGATATCGCCTGGACGCTGTCCGCGATCCATGAATGGAGCGCCTGGATCCTGCTCGGGCTTTTTGCCCTGCATTTTGCCGCAGTTCTTTTCCACCATGTCATTCGGCGAGACATAACGCTCTACCGGATGATTTGATCGGACCTCGCGTCATCTCGGGCCGGCATGTCTTTTTTGAAAGAGCGGAAAAATGAGCGACCTGGAAAACGGCGGCAAGGAAAAACTCCTGGGGCGGAGCATCATTTTTCAGGCTCTGGATGAGGAAAACAGGCGTGAGCTGGCATCCTTTGCGCATGTCAAGCGGTACTCTTCGGGAGACATCATCTTCAACACCGGAGACCCGGGACAGAGCATGATGGCTATCGCGGAAGGGAGCGTGCGCGTCAGCGTTCTGACGCCCTCCGCGCGCGAAGTCACCCTTTCCGAACTGAGTGCGGGCGATGTCTTCGGCGAAATCGCCCTTCTTGACGGCGGTGAGCGCTCGGCAAACGTCAAGGCCCTGACGAACTGCACGCTGGTTGTCGTCGAAAGACGGTCCCTGCTCGAGGTGCTGCAACGCGATCCAAAGCTGTCGATCCGGCTCATCGAGCTCCTGTGCCAGCGGGTCCGCCGGTCCGACGAGCGGATGATGGAAATCGCGTTTCTGGATCTCCCGTCGCGCCTGGCAAAGGCCTTGTTGCGGGTCACCGTCTCCGCCCCTGGCAACCCCGAAAAGCCCCTGACGAAACTGTCGCTCTCCCAGTCGGAAATCGCCAGCATGATCGGCAACACCCGCGAGAACGTGAACAGGTGCCTGCGCAAGTGGCAGCGCGCCGGGCTCATCGAACTCAAGGACGGATGGCTGATCATCTGCAACCGGCCTCAGCTCGAACTCGTGGCGGATCCAGTCTAAACAGCCGATAAAAAAGGAATGCGGCGGCCGTGCCTGGGCAGTGTCGCGCGTCACAGGTCCCTGCCCGAAAACTCCCGTAGGTATCAGGTCATCGGCGGAACGAACTTCACCGCCGAAGTTGAACCGAAAGGAGACCTTCATGTTTCGTAAATCCATCCTGTCCGCAGTGACCATTGCAACCCTCGCAGTCGCAACGGCTACGACCGGCACGACCTCCGCTTTTGCGGGTGGCTACGGCTACAACGGTGGCGGCTACAACAACGGTAGCGGCTACAACAACGGCGGTGGCTACAACAACGGCGGCTATGCCCGGAAGCACCACATTCCATCCCACGTCTGGAACAAGCACATCCGCTGGTGCGGAGGGCATTACAAATCCTACCGTTCCTGGGACAACAGCTGGCGCCCTTACCACAACGGTGGCCGCAAGCAGTGCTGGTCTCCGTTCTACAGGGGCTGAGCCACCACAAGAGCGGTCCAGATTGCCGGATGTTTCTTCGGCTTTAAAAATCCAGACTTCACACCCCCCGAACCGGATTCGGGGGGGTCTTTTTTGTATTTTTAGCCGGCTTATTTTGATTGCCGGACAAGCCAGACGGCTGCCTGCGTCGACCCGGAATCTGCCCCGGTTTTGGCAGTGTCGCCCGTCACAGGTCCTGAAGGCGGCGCTCCCATAACGTGCGCATATCGGCGGAGAACGGCTCCGCTGCCAACAACGCAAAAAGGACCAACCCATGATACGGAAATCCATTCTTTGGGTAACCACTGTTGTGCTGCTGTCATCCGCCGCGGTCGCAACTGTCGCCACCTCCGCCTCTGCCGGCGGTTATGGTTATGGCTACAGCAATGGCGGCGGTTATGGCGGCTATCAGGACAAGAAGCCATGCACCTACCGCAGCCACAACACCTATCAGGGCGGCAACCCGCACCTCCGCTGGTGCCATAACCGCTACAGATCCTATCGGGAGTACGACAACACGTTCCAGCCCTACCACGGACCTCGCCAGCATTGCCTGTCGCCTTATGAAGATGAACGGCTGCTACTCCTTCCGGAAAACCAGGTTGTCTCACCCGATGTGCTGTTCAGCAATGAAGCCGGGGCAACCGACGCGCCAGAGCTGCGCGATGAATTCGGCAACCTCCCGGAGAACCGCCCGCTGCCGGCGCCAAGTGCAGATACGGCCGGTTCGGACGACCTTCGGGACGCGTTCGGAAATCTGCCTGAAACCGTGCCGGCGGCAGCACCCGCCGATACACCTCGCGAAGCGGCGCCGGCTGTTCCGGCTCCCGTGACGCCGGCTCCAGCGCTCGAACCTCAGGGCGAGGGCGCCCGGACCGAAGCAACCGACCTTCCGGCCGCCGAACCGCAGGCTGCTGCGGAGGCCGGGCAACCGGCGGCACCGGCACAGGTTCCCTCACAGGCACAGGCATCGGAAGACGCGGTTCAACCCATTGAGACGAACGGTGCCGATGCAGCGCCCGCGGGCGCAGCCGACGCCCCTGAGGACTTGCTCCCGGCCCAGGCGGCAGATGATGATCAATCCGGCTGACCTCTCTCCGCAATGCCGTCGCGCTCCCACCGCGACGGCAAGCCGGGGGCCAATTGCTCCGGCCTCCGGGTCGCATCTTCCGGATACGAATTGCAACGGTTCGGCACGGGGCGGAAATACGACGATCAGACGACCGTGACCAACCTTCGATCGGTGACCTGTGCCGACAGGCCGCCGTCGAGTACCGCGAGACGAAAAGCGCTGGCCGCGCAGACTCCAAAGATACGCTCCGGAGCCTGCGGACAGCACACCAAACCGGAAGCTCTTCGCGTTACCGTTTTGTAAAGTTCCGGCCATCTCCGTGTAATTCGGCGCCTGTTACGCCTCACTTCATTCAGTCCTCGATTGGATAGCGGGCATGGGACAGGCAGACGAAATCGTGGCGCTGGTTCCGCAGGGTGGCTACGCACTCGGCGCGTACCAGGGCGCGGAAGCTCAGGGCATCATCGAATCGGGCAGTCCGATCGACCGGGTTGCCGGCATTTCCTTCGGCGCGATCAACGCGGCGATCCTGTGCGGCAACGCCCCTTCGCATGGCATCCAAAAAAATCGCACTTTCCGGGAACGGGTTTCCTCCGGCCGCGTTTACCAGGAGAAGTTCGAAAGCGACCTGCCGCCCGGCCGGCTGAATGAGCCGAGCGCGGCCGCGACAACTGTTACCGGAGCGGACGGTGCCAGCAGCTCCTACGACACTGCCCCGTTGCGGAACACGCTGACCCACCTGGAATGGAAAGGCCGGAGATCCTTAGAGGACCGTATCCAGTCTTTGATTTGAACCACATCTGTTAACGCCTCTTCCCCCGTTTGGAGATCCGCACATGAAAACCGACGACGTCGCCAAGAACGCCTTTGCAATGCCGCTCACGAGCCCGAGTTATCCGAAGGGCCCGTACCGGTTCCACAACAGGGAGTTTTTCACGATCACCTACCGCACCGATCCGGAGGCACTTCGAAAAGTGGTTCCGGAACCGCTGGAAGTGACCGAACCGATCGTGAAATACGAGTTCATCCGCATGCCGGACAGCACGGGCTTTGGAGACTATACCGAAAGCGGACAGGTCATCCCGGTCTCGTTTCAAGGGCGCAAGGGCGGTTATGTCCATGCGATGTTTCTCAACGATGACAGCCCGATTGCCGGCGGCCGCGAGATCTGGGGGTTCCCGAAGAAACTCGCGGAACCGAAACTGACCGTCGAAAAGGACACGCTGGTCGGCTCCCTCAATGTGGGGTCGGTCCAGATCGCCAGCGCCACGATGGGCTACAAGCACCGTGAAATGGATCGCGAGAAGGTCCTGGAAAGCCTTTCGGCGCCGAGCTGGCTGTTGAAAATCATTCCGCACGCGGACTGCTCCGGCCCGCGGATATGCGAACTTGTCGAATACTACCTGGAAGACGTCACCGTCAAAGGCGCCTGGGAGGGGCCCGGCGCGCTCGAACTTCACGAGCATGCGCTCGCCCCGGTCGCACAGCTTCCCGTTCTTGAAATTCTTTCCACAACACACGTTCTGACCGACCTGACCCTTGGGCTCGGCAAGGTCGTGTACGATTATCTTAAAACCGAATGAGGTGTATCATGAACCTGCAAGACAAAACCTGCATCATCACGGGCGCTGCCCGGGGCATCGGAGCGGCAATCGCTAAGCGGTTCGTCGAAAGCGGCGCCAAGGTTGCCATCGCCGATCTGCACCTCGCGGATGCGGAAAAGACGGCCGCAGACCTCACGGCCATGGGTCCTGGATCGGCCATGGGCGTCGAAATGAACGTCACCGACGAGGCCGCGGTGAACGCCGGCGTAGAGAAGGTCGTGGCGGAGTGGGGCGGCATCGACGTCCTGGTCTCCAATGCGGGGATCCAGATCGTCCACGAGTTGCAGAACTTCCCGTTCGAAGACTGGAAAAAGCTCCTGTCCATTCACCTCGACGGCGGTTTTCTCACGTCCAAGGCCTGCCTGCCGCACATGTATGAAAAAGGCTCCGGGTCGATCATCTTCATGGGGTCGGTCCACTCGAAGGAAGCCTCGCCTCTCAAGTCCGCCTATGTCACTGCCAAGCATGGTCTTCTGGGCCTGGCGCGCGTGATCTCAAAGGAAGGCGCCGCGCACGGGGTTCGGGCCAACGTGATCTGTCCCGGCTTCGTGAAGACGCCCCTGGTCGAAAAACAGATCCCGGAACAGGCGAAGGAACTCGGTATCTCCGAGGAAGAGGTCGTCAAGAACGTCATGCTCGGCGGCACGGTCGATCACGAGTTCACCACCGTGGAGGACGTTGCCGAAGTCGCCCACATCTTCGCAGCCTTCCCGACGAACGCGCTGACCGGTCAGTCTCTGGTCGTCAGCCACGGCTGGTTCATGCAGTGACCGCCTGGAGCAACGGGCGATAACGCCTCAGCCGCTGAACCTCAAGGAAAGGAGTACGAACAAATGGATCGCTCAGACGACACCTACACGGTCCGCGAACTGGTCGCCCGTTTCGATGACGCGCAAGACTTCGAAGACGCCGTCGAGAAGGTGGAAATGGCAGGTATCGATCGCGCGGACATCAGCATGATCGCAAGCCACGATGCGATCGTTGAAAAGCTCGGCCACATCTACCGGAACGTCCGGGATCTGGAAGACGATGCCCGCGTCCCCCAGACCGTCAATTTCGACAGGCACGAGCTGGCGGAGGGCAAGGCGGCAGCATTCGGTTTGCCCGTTTACATCGGCGGCGCGGGAGCGGGCCTGGCTGTGGCAGCCTCCGGCGGAACCCTCGCCGTTGCCGCTGTGCTCGCGGCAGCCGGCGCAGCCGCCGGGGCCGGCATTGGCGCGATCTTCGCCCGCACAATCGAGAAGCACCATGCGGATGCGCTTGAGCGGCACCTTGCCGAGGGCGGCCTGCTGGTCTGGGTTCGGTTACGCGACGAGAACCGCGAAGCGGAAATAGAGAAGCTGCTAAAGGAATGCGGCGGACAGGACGTCCATGGACACAGCCTGGAACGCCGCTGGGGGACCGACGACGTTCCGTTGCATGACTTCAATCCCGATCCGTTTCTCGAAAAAGGACCGGACCAGGCCTCAGGATAAAACACAAACGCCGTTGCACTTGACCGACAAGCCTTAGTTGGCCTACTTCCCGGAATAGGACTTCCGGGCGCTTCCTCGTCAGTTTTCGCCGAGGGCATTAGGAGCTTTACCATGACAACAATCTTGTTCGTCCAGCCTCTGCTGGCGCTGATTGCCGGGATCATCATCCTGTTCGTACCGCGCGTCCTGAATTACGTGGTCGCCGCCTATCTGATCCTGTTCGGCCTGATCGGCCTGTTTCCGCATCTGGCCGGGATGACCCCCTGATCCGCGCACCACACCCCCATCGAAACCAGTAGCGCCGTTCCATCCTCAATCAAGGGTGCACGACCGGCCCCTTGAGATCGCAACAATGAAGAAATGGAAATTCGCACTCGCCGCCGTCGTGCTTCTCGCGGTGGGCGGCGGGCTTTGGGGATACTGGTGGTATTCCAGCCTGTATCCGTCGACACAGGACGCTTATGTCCGGGCACATATCGTGAATATGTCGGCGGAAGTCACCGGTCTGGTATCCCAGGTATATGTGAAGGAAAACCAGAAAGTCGCCAAGGGAGATCCACTTTTCGATCTGGATGACTCGGTCTACCGAAACACCGCGAACCAGGCAAACGCACAACTTCAGATCGCCAAGGACCAGCAAGAGGGTCTTGCCCGGAAAGTCACAGCAGCGGAGGCGGCGATTGACAGCACCGGTACCGCCGCCGAGGCCGCTCAGGCCCAATTGACCCGAATTCAGGCCCTTTTCAAAAACGGCGATGTCGCCCAGGCCGCACTGGATCAGGCGAAAACGGCGGCGGCGCAAGCGGAGAGCGCCCGCGACGCGGCCAAGGCCGAGCTTCAACAGGCACAGGATGCGATAACCGCCAACAGAGACTCGATCATTTCCGCTGAAGCGGCCTACCGCGTGGCCGAATACAATCTCTCGCATACCAAGGTCGTCGCTCCGACCGACGGTTGGATATCCAACATCACTCTTCGGCCCGGCAGTTCGGTAACGGCTCATCAACCGTTGTTCGCCCTGGTCGACGCTTCGCACTGGTGGGTCGACGCCAACTTCAAGGAAACCGACCTGCCGCGCATTCGCCCCGGGCAACCCGCCACGGTTTCCGTCGACATGCTCCCGGGCCTCACCCTGTCGGGTCACGTCGCCTCTATCGGCCGGGGATCCGGGGCGACCTTCTCTCTGCTGCCGGCGGAAAACGCCAGCGGCAATTGGGTGAAGGTCACGCAACGGTTCCCCGTTCGGATCGCTCTGGACAAGACCGATCCCGGGCTGCGCGTCGGCGCCAGCTCCAGCGTCACCGTCGACACCACGGCAGATGAAAGGTGAGCACGACCGCCGCAATCGCCGAAGAGCCTGTCGCTCCACGGCTCGCAATCGTCGTGGCCGTTGTCATGAGTGCCATGCTGGAGGTTCTCGACAGCACGATCGTCAACGTCGCCCTGCCGCATATCCAATCGGCCTTCGGCGCCACCACCGATCAGGCGACCTGGGTGCTGACCAGCTATATCGTCTCGGCGGTGGTCATCATGCCACTGACCGGCCTCATGGCAAAGAAGATAGGCCGGCGGCGACTGATCCTGAGCGCCATTATCGGCTTCGCGGTGTTTTCCGTCCTGTGCGGGTTTTCCTGGAGCCTCGGGGTCATGACTTCGTTCCGGACGATCCAGGGCATGTTCGGCGCGTTCCTCATCCCCTTGTCGCAATCCATCCTGTTCGATTCCTTCCCGAAGGAAAAACGCGGACAGGCCATGGCCATGTTCGGACTCGGCGTGGTCGTGGCTCCTGTGCTCGGACCGACGATCGGCGCCCTGCTGACGGACTATTATTCCTGGCGCATGGTGTTTTTCGTCAATCTGCCGATCGCCGCGTTCGCCCTGCTCCTGCTTGCCGGAGAACTGCCGAAGGACAAGCCCCAGCCCATCAGGATCGACTGGACAGGACTTGTCCTGATGGCGATCAGTATCGGGGCACTGCAGTTCGTGCTCGACCAGGGGACGACCAAGGACTGGCTGGCCTCCCGCGAGATTCAGGTCGCCGCACTGGCGTCGCTGGTCGGCGGCGTGTTCTTTCTTGCGCGCGGCCTCACCGAAAAACACAACATCATCGACCTCGCTCTTTTTGCCGACCGCAATTTCTCGGCCGGCAACGCGATCATCGCAGGCTTTGCCATCTCCCTGTTCGGCGCGATCGCGATCCTTCCGCTCTTCGTTCAGGATCTGCTCGGATATCCGGTTCTCCAGGCCGGCTATCTTTTCATCCCGCGCGGAGTGGCGGCCGGCTTTTCAATGGTGGTAACGGGCACGTTTCTGATCAACCGCATCGATGCGAGGCTGCTCGGCGCAATCGGCCTCGGGCTGACTGCCTGGGGCAATTTTCAGCTGGCCTCACTCAACCTGAACGCGGATTTCTGGCAACTGGCATGGCCAGGCTTTACTTCCGGGCTCGGCATGGGACTGGTCTTCGTCCCTCTCTCGACACTCGCATTCGACGGTATCGGATCAGACCGTCAGGACGAAGCCTCCGGGCTCTACGGCGTGACGCGGCAATTGGGATCGTCGATCGGCATCGCCATCGCCGGGGCCATGATCGTTCGCGGGATTGCCACCAACACGTCGACTCTCACGCAACATGTCACGCCGTATTCCGATGCGGCACGGGCCTATCTCGCCCCGCTCGGTCTTTCCGTGGAAAGCGCGAAAGGGGCTGCGGTTCTGTCGGCTGAAATCTCACGCCAGGCTGCCATGATGTCCTACGCCCATGTCTTCAACATGCTTGGCTGGGCGGCGCTGGTTCTGTTGCCGCTGCTGCTTGTCATGCACAAGCCGGCGCATCAGAGGTCCGGTCCAATGGCGCACTGACGGTCGCGAAGATCACCGTCTTCTACAGAAGACACGCAGCCATCTTTTCCTGCCGAAAACAAGCAAGGCCAGAATGAGGAGAGAGACGGCCGCGCTGCCCACATAGAGCAGATGGTGCAGGATCCACGGCAGAGCCAGGACGGCGACCGATTCTCCGAAGACATAGGCAATGGTCGCCCACATGCCCACCCACAGAACGGCACCGATGGCGTTCGCCACGAAAAAGACCGCCCAGTGCATGCCTGTCGAACCCGCCACCAGGCCGTTCAACTGGCGCAGCAGGACCACGAACCTGGCAAACAGCACCATTGCGAAACCGTACCGCTCCGCAAGCCTTTCGGCCTTCGCGTATTTTTCCTGCGAGATGCCGATCTTCGCGCCATGCCTTTCGATGAACACCCGGCCGTAGCGCCAGCCGATCAGGTAGCCGATGTTGTCGCCGAGAATGGCCCCGAGAACGGCGGCGATCCCGACAAGATAGATGTTCAACCCACCGGCTCCGGCGGCAGCGGCCGCAGTGACGATCGCCGTTTCACCGGGGACCGGAAGTCCAAGCGCTTCCAGGCCGACAATCGTGAACACGCCCGGCGCACCGTATTGGTGGATGAAACCGAGGACCTGAGATGCGAACGGGATCATGCGAGCCTTCTTGCCGATCGGCCTGGAGAGATCATGCCCGACGGTTTCAGACGACCGTGACCACCAGCGGCTCCAGCCCCTCGATACGGGCTTCGAGCCTGTCGCCCTTGACGACCGGGCCGACGCCGGACGGGGTGCCGGACAGGATGATGTCACCGGCGGCCAGTTCGAAATACTCCGACAGGTAGGAAATCATTTCAGGCACCTTCCAGATCATCTGGTTGAGGTCGCCTTCCTGCTTCAGGGCATCATTGACATGAAGTGTGACCGCACCGTGGTCGAGATGACCGGTTTTTTCGGCAGGAACGAGGGGGCCGACAGGTGCCGAGCGCTCGAAGGCCTTGCCGATCTCCCACGGACGACCGGTGTCCTTGGCGATGCCCTGCAGGTCGCGGCGGGTCATATCGAGGCCGACGCCGTAGCCATAGACATGGTCGAGGGCCTGATCGCGCGGGATGTTGGTGCCGCCGGACTTCAGGGCCACGACCATTTCGACTTCGTGATGCACGTCGGAGGATTTCACCGGATAGGGAAACTCGCCCGAGCTGTCGAGATTGTCCGGATTCTTCTGGAAGAAAAACGGCGCTTCCTTGTTCGGGTCATGACCCATTTCGACGGCGTGAGCGGCGTAGTTGCGCCCGATGCAATAGACCCGGCGCACCGGAAACATTGCGTCGCCGCCGGCAACCGGAATGGCCGCCACGGACGGCGGTGCGATCACGAACTCAGACATGTAAATCCTCGTTATCTTTTACAGAAGTTCCTTTGCCGCGACCCTAAACAAATCGGAAGCAACCGCAATCCGTTTATCCGGCGTCGTCAGGCTCGACCACCGGTCCGCCGTGTCAGCCGTCGGGATGGGAACTACCACCGAATTCCGAAGTCACCGTCTGGCCGCAGGCGGCAACCATTTCGCCCAGGGCTTCTACCCGGCATTCGGTAATACGTGACGCGGGCCCGGCTATGGAAACGGCCGCCTGGGCGGCACCGGTTTCATCGAAGATGGGGGCTGCGATACAGCGCAGCCCGATGGAAAATTCCTCGTTGTCGACCGAAAAGCCCCGTTGCCGGATCCTGTCCAGTTCCAGCCTGAGCGCTTCCGGGGTGACGATCGTGTTTTCCGTATAGCGGGTCATGCCCCTGCGGGTCACGATTTCGGTGACATCGTCCTCGGACATATAGGCCATCAGTGCCTTGCCGGCGGCCGAGCGGTGCATCTCCATGCCGCCGCCGGGCCGGGATATGGCCCGTACCATCTGCTGGCTCTGGATCTGCGCCATGCAGATGACCTCGTCGCCGTCGAGCATGAAGAAATTGACCGTTTCGCCGGTCTTGTTCATCAGCCGCCGCATGAAAGGGATCGCCAGCGAGACCGCGTCGCGGGAGCGGGCAAAGGCATTCCCGACAACGAAGGCCTGAACCCCGACAAGCCAGCACATGGTCGCCGGTTCGAAACGGACGAAACGCTGCCGTTGCAGGGTCGTCAGGATCCGGTGCGCGCTGGATGGCGGCAGGGAGGCTTCCGCAGCAAGTTCGGTCAGCGTCAGACCCTCGGTGTGATCTGCCAGTTTCTCCAGAATCGTGAGCGCGCGCGTGATCGACTGCACGCCCCCGCCTTCGGATTTGGAGGTGGCTTTCACGGCGGCTGACCCACTGGCTGGAGGTGTCACGATTCTGGTTCCTTCTCGCCTCGCTCACCTCTGTTGTTCCACATCGTGAAATTAATTTCAAATCGATTGCACATAAGTTGACCCTGCTTACAATCTGAGCACAAAGCAAGGAGCGAAAAATGCGTGTCGGCGTTCACAAGATCGAAATGGCCAATCCGGGCGATGTTTCAGGGCTCGAAAAGCTGATCGCCTCCGGGGCGGTCAACCCGCAGGAAATCGTCGCGCTGATCGGAAAGACCGAAGGCAATGGCGGAGCAAACGACTTCACCCGGGCCTTTGCCACGCAGTCCTTTTCTCTGTTGCTTGCCCCTCACCTCGGCCTGGCACCGGATGCGGTCACCGAAAGGATCGCCTTCGTCTGGTCCGGCGGGACGGAAGGCGTTCTCAGCCCTCACGCGACCGTGTTCACCCGCAGCGCGGGAACGCCGACAGGAAACGGCAAACGGCTTGCCCTCGGTATCGCGATCACGCGCGATTTCCTCCCTGAGGAAGTCGGGACCATGCTTCAGGTACGCGAAGTGGCGAACGCGGTCCGCAAGGCCATGCAGGAAGCCGCAATCGCAGGCCCGGATGACGTGCATTATGTCCAGGTGAAGGGCCCTTTGCTCACGCCGGCCGCCGTCGCCGATGCGGATCGCCGGGGCGCGACGCTGGTCACCCGCGATCCGAACGGATCCAAGCCCTATGCGCGCGGCGCGACAGCCCTGGGTGTTGCCCTCGGTCTCGGCGAAGTCGAGGAAGGTCTGCTCGACGACGCTGCCATCGCCCGGAGGCTGGATCTCTACTCCTCCGTCGCAAACACCTCGGCAGGTGGTGAGCTTCGCAATTGTGAAATCCTGTTGTTCGGAAATTCCGACCAGGCCGGCGGAGACCTCAGGATAGGACATGCAGTCCTGCGCGATGTCGTCGACGCCGGTGGCGTTCATGCCGCAATCGCCGACGCGCTCGGCACGCCCGCCGGCGATGTCGACGTCGGCTGCGTTCAGTCGATTTTCGCCAAGGCGGAGGCACCGCCATCCGGCCTGCTGCGCGGCTATCGAACGACGATGCTGTCCGATGCCGACATCAATTACGAACGCCATGCGCGCGCGGCTCTCGGGGCGGTGATCGCGTCGGTCACCGGAGATTCAAGGATCTTCGTGTCCGGCGGCACCGAGCATCAGTGTCCGCCCGGCGAAGCGCCTATCGCGGCCATTGTGAAAATCTGAAATTCGCCAAATCGGGCGCCGCCGGCGGTAGCCCCTCGATAACAAGAATGCCGGAAGCAATGACACAGGCAAACCAAATCAGAGGGATAGTCTTTATGAGCAGCAAGAGATTCATGAAACACCTGCGCGCGTCGACCGCGCTCACGGTAGCCGTTCTGGCCGCAGGCGCGACGCTCGCCACCTCGGCCAAGGCGGAAGACAAGGCAGCCATCCTGCTTCCGGGCAGCGCCAACGACCAGAGCTGGAACGCGCTGGGGTACTCGATCATCAAGAGCCTCGAGCCGCACGGGTTCGAAATCGCGTATTCGGAAAACGTGGCCGATGCGGATGAGGCCGAAGCCGTCCGCGACTATGCGGATAAGGGCTACAAGATCGTGCTCGGCCATTCCGGCCGCTTCGTTTCCGCCATGGAGGAAGTGGCTCCGGATTTCCCTGACACCCAGTTCATCGCGGTGAGCGGCAACGAGGGCATGGAACCGAACGTCATGTCGATCGACTACAACAATGCCCAGTTCGGCTGCCAGATCGGCCATCTCGCCGCGCGCATGAGCAAGACCCGCAAGGTCGGCGGCATCTATGGCCTTCAAGGCGTGCCGAACATCACCGCCCAGGCCGGCGCCTTCCGCATCTGCGCGGAAAAAGCCGGTGCCGAAGTGTCCATTCTCTATATCAAGAACATGGAAGACGCCGCGGAAGCCAAGGAAGCGGCCCTATCCCTGATCGCAAACGGTGCCGACTTCCTGACTGGAAAGCTCAACGCGGCGGAAGCCGGACTGATCCAGGCGGCCAAGGAAAAGAACATCTATGCCAACGGCCGCGGCTTCGACCAAACCCAAATGGCGCCTGACAACGTTCTGACCAACATCGTCGAGGACTGGCCGGACATGATCGGCAGCGCCGCCGAAGACGTCAAGGCCGGCAAGCTGTTCGGCACGTTCGTGCAATACGGCTATGACACCGGATCGGCGACGGGCGCCAAGCTGAAATACAGCGAAGACAGCGCCTTCAATCCGATCGTGCCAGACGAGGTGGTCAAGGAACTCGACCAGATGGCGGCCGACTTTGCCTCCGGCGAGCTGAAGGTCGAGCCCACCGAGGAAGACGCACGCAGCGGCAGCTGAGACGCCCCAAAGCCATTGCCGGCCTGACGACCGGGCAACCTCCCATCCATTCCGGTATGGGGCGGCCTCCCCCGCCCCCTACCGATCCACGACCGGCCCGACTTTCGCGCCGCATCCGAGGACCTTATGGCTGCACTGCTTGAAATGCGCGGAATTGTCCGCACCTACGGCACTCTGCGCGCCAACGACGGCGTCGATCTCGATGTGCATGCCGGCGAAATCGTCGGCCTGCTCGGGGAAAACGGCTCCGGCAAGAGCACCCTGATGAAGATCCTGTTCGGAATGGTGACGCCGGACAACGGCGGCATCGTTTTCCGCGGCAGGGAACTGTCCAACCACCGGCCGCGCGAAGCCATGGAAGCCGGGATCGCGATGATCCACCAGCATTTCATGCTCGTGGAGGAAATGACCGTCGTCGAAAACATCATGCTCGGCTGGTCGGAAGCCGGCAAATTTCTGCGCCGGGACGAAATCTCGTCCCGTATCCGAGACGTCAGCGGGCGGCTCGGCCTGGAGCTGGACCCGGAAGCGCGCGTTACCGACCTGCCGCTCGGCCGGCGCCAGCGCATCGAAATCCTCAAGGCGGTCCTGCGGGACGTCGAGCTGCTGATCCTCGACGAGCCGACCTCGAACCTCGCCCCGTCCGAAGTGTCCGAGCTCCTCTCGATCCTGCGCAGACTGCGCGACGATGGAAAAGGCATCGTCTTCATCACCCACAAGCTCCCCGAAGTGCTGGAGGTGTGCGATACCGTGGTTGTGCTCAGAGCCGGGCGCGTCGCCGGAAAGACCGCCGTCGAAGGCGCAACCCGTGCTCAACTCGCCGAAATGATGGTCGGCCGCGACGTTTCCCAACCCCACATCCTGAGCGAACGGGAACCCGGCGCTGTCCGGCTGCGGCTGGAAGACGTTCGCGGACCGGGGCTTGGTCCACTCGATCTTTCGGTCCGCGGCGGCGAGATATTCGGCATCGTGGGCGTCGACGGCAACGGTCAGCTTGAATTTGCCGAAACCCTGGCCGGGCTGCGCAAGCCGGATGCCGGGACCATATGGCTGGGCGATCGGGACATCACGACGGCCCCGGTGGCGGCCCGCACACGGGCCGGGCTCGCCTACATGCCCGCCGACCGGTCTTCCACGGCCCTGGTCAAGGGTCTGCCCATCGTGGAGAACCTCATGCTGCGGGACAGTCTCAGCCCGCCCTATTCGCGCCACGGCATTCTCTCGACGGCGGCGGCGCTCCGGAAGGCCCGCGATCTCATGGAAAAATTCGACATCCGCGCGCCATCGCCCCGGACGCTGGCCGGCCAGCTTTCCGGCGGCAACCAACAGAAGATCATCGCCGCCCGGGAGCTGGATCGGGAACCGTCCGTTCTCGTTGCGCACCAGGCAACCTGGGGGCTCGATCCCGGCGCGGCGCGCTTCGTTCTGGAACAGATGATCGCACACAGAAACCGGGGTGCCGCCGTGATCTACATTTCATCGGAACTTGAAGAAGTCCTGGAGATCAGCGACCGGCTGGCGGTGTTTTCCGGCGGTGAGATTGCGGGCCTCGTGCGCCGGTCGGACGTGAACATGACCCAGATCGGTCTCTGGATGTCGGAGCGCGCCGCATGAGCGAACAGTCCCTCTCCGGCACAGACCAGAAACCCCGGTTTTCCCTCCGGCTTCGCTCCGATCACCTTTTCATCAGGATCCTGACCGCAATCGCCCTTTCGATGGTCTGTGCCGCAGCACTTGTGGCGCTCTCCGGACACAGCCCCATCGAGGCCTTTCAGGCGCTCATTATCGGCGCGTTCGGCTCGCCGCACGACATCGGCGTCTCGCTCAATCGCGCCACCCCCTACCTGTTTGCCGGCGCCGGGCTCGCCTTCTGCTTTCGCGCCGGCATCATCAACATGGGCGCCGACGGTCAGATCGCGCTGGGCGGGATCGGCACCGCCGCAACGATCCTCTTCTGGCCCGGGGAGCCGGGCCTGCTGGCAGCCATTGTCGCCCTGCTCTGCGGTGCGCTGTGCGGTGCGCTCTGGTCGGGTATCGCGACGGCGATCCATCTTGGGCGCCACGTACATGAAGTGCTCGCAACCCTGCTTCTGAATTTCGTGGCCCTGCTGCTGGTGCAGCAGGTTCTGGCCGGAGCGCTGGGGCAGAGAGGCGCCGGCTTCCTGCAGTCGCCCGCCATGCCCCGATCGGTCTGGCTGTGGCGTGCGCCCGAATTCGGCTTTCATCTTGGCATCGCCATCGCCGTCATCGCGGCACTGGCCTTGTCGTTCGTTCTCTGGAAGACGCCCTTCGGTTTTGCGGTCAGGGTGTCGGGCCTGTCCCGCTCGGCGACCTCCTACGCCGGCTTTTCCGTTCCCGCCATCACCTGGAGCGTCATGGGCGTGGCGGGCGGGCTGTCCGGCCTGGCCGGTGGGGTCCAGGTTCTGGGTCTCAATCACAGGCTGATCGAAGGGTTCGCCAACGGGTTCGGCTTCAAGGCCATCACGGTTGCGCTGCTTGGCGCCATCGAGCCGGCCGCCGTCATACCGGCCGCCATCTTCGTCGGGGTGCTCGAAGCGGGCTCGCAATCCATGCAGCGCCATATCGGCGTTTCTTCCGCACTCGTCGTCGTTATCGAGGGCATCACCATGCTCTTCATCCTAGCCGCCACGGTCCGCAGGTCATGATGGAATTTCTCGCAGCCGCCATCCGTATCGCAACGCCGCTCCTGTTCGCGGCCCTCGGCGGTATCCTGTCCGAGCGCGCCGGCGTTTTCGCCGTCGGGCTTGAGGGCATGATGCTCATGGGCGCCTTTGCGGGCATCCTCGGATCCTGGGCATCGGGAAGCGTGGTCATCGGTCTGTTCGCCGCCATCGTCGGCGGTGCCTGCATGGGCATGATCGTCGCAACGGTGACGGTACGCTACCGGGCCGACAACATGGTCACGGGCCTGACCGCGAACATCCTGGCGCTCGGTCTCACCACCTATCTCCTGCGCGTCCTTGCCGGCGGCGGTGCACCGGTCGCCATTCATCTCGATCCGATCCAGGCCTGGTCCATCCCCGGGCTGTCTGAAATTCCCTATGTCGGATCATTGCTTTTTGCCCAGCCGCCCCTGACCTATCTCGCGGTGCTGGGATGCGCGGTCCTGACTTTCGTGCTGTTCCGCACCCAGATCGGCCTGATGCTGCGGGCCACCGGCGAAAACCCGGAAGCCGTCTTTGCCGCCGGGCTCGATCCCCTGCGCATCCGGTTCATGGCGGTGGTCTGCTGCGGGGGCATTGCCGGGCTCGGGGGAGCGGTCATTTCGCTGCAGCAGATCGGAACTTTTACCGACGGAATGACAGGAGGCCGGGGTTATCTGGCGCTTGCCTCGCTGATCGTCGGGCGCTGGCACCCCTGGGGCGCGGCGGCGGCCTGCCTCGTTTTCGGGGCCGCCGAAGCCTTTCAGCTCAGGCTGCAGGGCTTCGGAGTGCCGATCAGTTCCTACATCGTGCAGATGGCCCCGTATATCATCGCACTGATTGTCCTGGCCGGCCTCGGGCGGTCAAGCAGACTGCCGGCGGCCATCGGCAAGCCGCTCTGATAACAAGCAAGACGGAGGGAGCGGAATGCTCGAGGAAATAACCGAAATCGCGGCGGCCCTGCGCTCCGGAGACTTGACGGCCGAAGACCTGCTTGAACGCTCCCTGGAACGGATCGCCGACCGGGATCCTGCCCTGAACAGTTTCGTTGCGCTTGATGAGGCGCAGGCACGGCAGGCGGCCCGTGACAGCGATGCGCTGTTGGAGCGTGGAGAACCGCGTTCGCCTCTGGAAGGAATACCCCTGTCGATCAAGGACAATATCCTGGTGAAGGGACTGCCGGCGACATGGGGCGCACGCGGGTTGTCCGGCTTCGTTCCGGAGCGCGACGAACTGCCGGTCGAGCGCCTGCGCAGGTCGGGCGCCGTCATCCTGGGCAAGACCAACGTCCCCGAACTGACGCTGGAGGGCTACACGACCAACGACCTCTTCGGGACCACGCGCAATCCCTGGAACCCGGACCTGACACCCGGCGGATCTTCGGGCGGCGCGGCCGCAGGTGTCGCGGCCGGGCTCGTGCCCGCAGCAATCGGCACCGATGGCGGCGGGTCGATCCGTCGGCCGGCCTGCCATACCGGCCTTGTCGGCTGGAAACCCTCCACCGGACACATCCCGCGGCTCTGGGGGTTTCCGTCCATCCTGACCGATTTCGAGGTCGTCGGAACCCTGACGAGAACGGTGGCCGACGCCCGGCTCCTGGATGCGGCCATGACCGGTCCGGACGCCCGCGACCGGCGCTCGTTGTGCGCGGCTCCCGCGCCCTGGGGGTCGGCCAAACGCCGCATCCTCTACATTTCCCGGATAGGGGATGCTCCCGTGGACCGGGACGTTGCCGCCGCAACGGCGCGGTTCGCCCAAGACCTGGAACGAGCGGGCGCCGAAGTGGTGCCCGTCTCCGGGAAGATCCCCTTCAACATCGATGCCGCCAACCGCGTCTGGCGCGTCGTGTCGCGCGCTGGCGTCGTTTACCTGATGCGCTGGCGGAACGGGGATCTTGACCCGACCGCCGGGGCCTCGATCCAGGCGATGGCCGAAGACGGCCGGACAATCACCGGCGCGGATTATATCGAAGCACTCGAAGAGGTCGCGGCACTGCGCCTTGAACTGGCGGAGCTGTTTTCCACCTACGATATGGTCCTGACACCGAGTGCCGCGGCCCTGCCCTGGCCGGCCGGCACGCCCTATCCGGATGTCATCGACGGCCAGCCTGCCGGACCGCGCGATCACGCGATCTTCACCGGCTGGGTCAACATCGCGGGCCTGCCCGCAATCAACCTGCCGGTCGCCGTCTCGCAGAACGGCATGCCGATCGGCGTGCAGCTGGTTGCCGGCTTCGGACGGGACGAGGAGTTGCTGGCCTATGCAAAAACAGCCGCTCCGCCTGCCTTGCACCTACCCTATGATGGCGACTGACAGGCCGCGTGTTTTGAACGATGGCTCCGATCAACCCGGGCCTTTTTCTCCACGTTCCATGTCCCGGATGAGTGCGCGCGCCTCGTCACCTTCGGGGATAGGTCGCCCGCTGTCGCGCCATTCGACGGCCGGTTTGAACCCTTCTGTCTGGGCATAGCGGCGGAACCACATCCCTTCCGGATTGTGGCGGGTGATACCATCGAAGACGGTCGCCATCGTCTGGGACTGTTCCAGTCCCATGGTCAGCATCACCTGGTTCACCACCAGCTTGTGCATGGCCAGATGGCCGCGCGGCACGCCGGCAATGCGCGCGGCGAGTTTCTGCGTCTCTGCATCGAGATCGGAGGCCGGGACGACCACATTGGCCAGGCCCCACTCGCCGGCGGTCGTGCCTGTGATCACGTCGCCGGTGAACATCAGTTGCTTGGCGCGCGCCGGGCCGAGGCGATAGGTCCACATCGCCGTGGTCGGACAGCCCCACACCCTTGTCGGCATGTAGCCGATCCGGGCATCGTCGGCCATGACCAGCAGATCGCAGCACAGCGCGATGTCGCTGCCGCCGGCGACCGCGGCCCCGTGGACCTTGGCAATCGTCGGCTTGGTACAGCGCCACAGGCTCATGAAGTCTTCCGTGTTGCGCTTCATGAAGGCGTAGTCGACCATCGGGTCCCAGGGCTGGCTTTCCTGCTGGCAGGGGTGCTCGGCCTCGTTCTCCGCGTAGGCGACGAGGTCGTAGCCGCCGCAAAATCCCTTGCCCGCGCCTTCGACGACAATGACGTGCACCTCGTCATTGTCCTGCGCCCATTCGACAGCGGCACGGAGTTCGCGCGGCGTGTCGTTGGTAATCGCATTGAGCCGCTCCGGCCTGTTCAGGAGCAGTCGCGCAATGCGAGGCTCGCCCGGGTCCTGATCGATACGAAGCGTCTTGAACTCCGGCATGATGGTCTCCTCCCCTGTTGCCTTTTGGGTTCCATGAAAGGAGATCGCAGGATCACAGGCAAGAGGGAGACTTCGGCTTCGGCAATCGAACGCCATACAGGCGAAACCGGGCATGAAACAGGGGCGTGTGCCGGGTTCCTCGACGAGGCCCTCACGACGACAAGATGAGCCGGTTCATCGGCAGACGAGAACGAACGACGTCGGCAGCGGCCAACCGGTTTTCTCAATCATCCGGCGCCTGACGCGACTGTTCGAGAACGCGGTCGATGAGCCCCCACTCCAACGCTTCTTCCGCGGTCATGAAACGGTCGCGGTCCATGGCCTGCTCGAATTCCTCGTACGTGCGTCCGCAATGCTCTGCATAGAGCCGCGTCATACGATGCTTGGTCCGTTTGATTTCCTCGGCATGGATCAGCATATCCGATGCCTGCCCCTGAAAACCGCCCGACGGCTGGTGAATGAGGATGTTGGCATTGGGCAATGCGGTCCGCTCGCCAGGTTCTCCCGCCATCAACAGGAACGAGCCCATTGAACGGGCCGTCCCCATGCACAGTGTATGCACCGGCGCGCGGATGTAACGCATGGTGTCGTACATCGCGAGCCCGCTGGTCACGACACCACCCGGCGAATTGATGTAGAGGCTGATGGGTTTCTTCGGGTTTTCCGCTTCCAGAAAGAGAAGCTGCGCGCAGACCAAAGCCGAAACGGCATCGTTCACCTCTCCGTTCAAAAAGATGATCCGCTCACGCAGAAGGCGGGAATAGATGTCGAAAGACCGCTCCCCTCTGCTGGATTGTTCAACGACCATCGGGACGAGTTGCATCGCTTCGCGCATCGGCGAACTCCAATCTTTTCTGAAATTGCAGGGGGGATACAGGCGTCAGGCGGCGCGCATGACAGCCAGGCTGTTACCGTTCGCGGCAGCCTTCGTCATCTTGTCGAACCTTGCGTCGTCAAGTTCGTGGACGATCCGCAGACTGGTTCCGCCGGCCGCGTTCGGAGTGATCCTGAACGTGACGATACTTTCAAGATACGGCGGGCTGTCCTCCCGCAACCGGTAGCGGATTTCGCGGCCGGGCGTGACGGATGTCGCTTCGGTCTCGGCCAGCGCTTCGTTTGGCAACCAGTTTTCCCGGAACTCCGGAATGCTGATCGCGCGCCAGACCTTTTGCGGCGGGTCGTTGAATTCATACACGAATTCAAGGCCGTTTACCGGCTCTTCGGTCTTTCCATCCGTCATTGGTCCATATCCTTCAGCAAGACCTTGAGAGCTTCGATGCGCGCCGGCCAGTAGGCACGATACTTCGCCAGCCATTGCGCAATTCGCGCCAGCCCGTCCGGGTCGACCTCATAGTTCACGAACCGCCCCTGCCGTTCTTCCCGCACCAGTCCGGCGTTCCGAAGAACCGCAAGATGCTGGGACATGGCCGGTTGGCTTATTTCCATCCCCTCGCGCAAGGCGCTGGCGTTCAGGCTGCCCGCCGCCAGCTTCTCGAAGATCGCGCGGCGGGTCGGATCGGCCAGCGCGCGGAATATGTCATTTTCGATCATGCCAATACATAAGCACACACTTATTTGATTCGCAAGGGGACCTTGGAAGATGCGATTAGCCGTGGATGATTTCCCGGTTTATCCGCCGACACCTACCGCCTCTCGCATTTTGCAAGATATTATCGATTGGTTAATGCCTGTCCCGGTATGACTTGGGATGACCCGATCACACGACACGTTCGGCGGTGAACAGAGATTGAAAGCAGATAGGGCTGCCGCATTCGGTCGGAGTACTCCGGACCACCTGTTCGCCCTGGATTTCTCGGCGAGGCAGTGATGAATTTTGTCGCTCCAACAAGCTTTCCGGATACTCTCGGTCCCAACGCGCTGAAAGGCGTGAAGGTACTGTTGATCAACATGCCCATTCGCGAGCAGGCCCGGCCGAACAATCCGCCGGTCGGCCCCGCGCTGCTGGCAGGCCGTCTGCGCGCCTACGGTGCGGAACCAAATATCGTCGATCTCAACATCTACCGCATCCAGGACGCGGAAGCGGCCCGGCGTGGACTGGTTTCCGGTCGGGCGCTGACATTCGCAGAAGCCCGTGCGCTGCTTGCGCGGACCCTGGACAAGATCGGTCCCCAGCACGTGATCGGCCTGTCCGGCCTGATCACCACCCTGCCGTGGCAGACGGAAGTGGCGAAGATCGTCAAGGATCTCGATCCCGACGCCATGCTGGTCAGCGGCGGCGGCCTTGCCACCCAGTTCCGCACCACCCTGCTCGACTGGATTCCGGAACTCGATGCGGTGTCCCACAGCGAGGGTGATGACGTCATCCTGAAGATGGCGCTCGACGCCAAGACTATCCGCGATCTCGGCTTCGCCCGGGCCGAAAAGTCCGGACGGCTGGCACCTTATTTTCACGACACGAGGAACGGCCGCCCGAGGTTCTTCTATCAGGGGTTTCGGACGGCGGATCTCGATGCGCTGCCTTGGCCGGCCTATGACCTTTTGCAAGAAGACGTCGACGGCTTTCCTGTTCTGGAGACCTATCTGAACACGCCCGTGTGGGGCGGATCGGCGAAGAACAGTTCCGCGACCAGCTTCGACATGCCGCGCAGCATTTCCACCATTTCCAGCCGCGGCTGCCCGTTTGCCTGCAAGTTCTGCTTCCGCGGCGGCCAGGGCGAGCGCAATTACGGTGTGCGCAGCGCGCAGAACATCGCCGACGAATTCCTGCACTACCGGGACTGCTACGGCGTGGAGTTCATCGCCCTTCTGGACGACAATTTCATGGTGAGTCCGAAGCGGATCAGCGAGCTGGCCGACATCCTGGAACCCTATGCCCGCGACGGCAAGCTGCAGTGGGGCACCCACGGTCGACTGGACGAGGCCGCCGACCTGCGGCCCGACCGCAACGGCGGTTACAAGAAGGCGGAGGTGCGCCGGGTCGACGAAATGGCCCGCGCCGGCTGCGTCTATATCGGCTTTGGTGCGGAATCCGCCTCCGCCCGGACGCTCGATGCGATGGGCAAGGGTGGCTTCATGCTGTCCAACGGCATCACCACCATCAACGGCTACGAATTCCCGCTGACCATGGTGGAAGGCATTCGCAACACCTATGCGTCAGGCATTCACGGCAACTGCACCTGGATTATGGGCTATCCGGGCGAGACCCTTCCCGATCTCCAGACCAGCATCGCCTTCATCCGCTGGCAGGAGGAAGAAATCTCCAAAGGCCTGACACCGGGATCGGACGAACACAAACGCGCGCTTGCCTCGATCAACAAGGCGCTGTTCACCGCCACCGCCTATCCGGGCACGGAAATGTTCCAGGCGCCGAAGGTAATGGCGTCTCTGGAACAGGTGTTCGGCCTGACGTTCGATACACAGACGAAGCAGCCGGTTCCGGACGAAAATTACCGCCAATACGTGCTGGAACTGAACGACGCGAGCAAGATGATCGCCAACAGCGACGGCCGCCCCCTGAACTACAGCGACATGCCAGACGATCAGTTTGTAGAGGTTCGATCGATGCTGGATGCCGGAAAACTGGACGAAGTGCTGAGCCTCTGATGACCAAGAATATCGTCGCCATGATCCCCGCCCGGTCGGGAAGCCAGGGTCTGCCGGACAAGAACATCCAGGTGCTGAACGGCATCCCGCTGGTGGCGCACAGCATCCTGCCGGCGCTGGACTGCCCGGATATTTCGGCCACCTATCTGAACAGCGATAGCCAGCAATATCTGAACATCGGCGCCTCTTTCGGCGCGCAGACCTATTACCGTCCGGACACGCTGGCCTGCAATTTGACGTCCATGCAGGCGGTCATTGCCGATTTCATCGAGGCGCTCAGAACCATGGGCGAGACGGTGGATGCGGTTCTGGTGCTTTACCCGACCTATCCGTTCCGCACGGCAAAGCAGCTTTCAGACATCATTGCCTGTTACAACGCGGCCGAGGGCTGCGGCAGCGTCGTCGGTTTCAAGACGCCGGACACCCATCCCTATCTGTGCGCCAACCTGTCGGACGACGGCGCGATCTCGTCCTATGTCGACTACGATGCGAACCGGTACTTCCGTCGCCAGGACTATCCGGTCTGCTTCGAATTCAGTGCCTGGGCGATGATCGTCGATGCCAACCGCATCGATGAGCTGAACGCCTATCTGATTGGTCCGAACTCCCGCGGCTTCCGCATCCCGGACGATGTCAAGGTGGTCGACATCGACACGATCCACGACTTCCACTTCGCGGAGTTCCTGGTGGAGAAAGGCTACGTCAAGGCCTACGGCGGCCAATCCTTCGCCGGCCGGCCACTGACGGTGAAGACCGGCTGATCACTCCACCAGATTGAGGTCCGCCATCATGTCCGCGGCGGTGGCCTGGAGGGCGTCGCTCAGTGTTGACGGCTCCATGCCATCGGGAAGCCGTAGATCGGCGGTGGCCTTGAACAGCCGTTCGCCGGACATGGAGCCGGAGACGACGGCGGTCTCCAGATGTTCGATGCTCACGCCGTGTCGTGTCAGGATACGGGTAATCTGACGCAGGATGCCGGGATGGTCCTGGGACACCAGATCGAGATGGGCGGCTTTGCCGGTGGGTTCCTCGTTGTTGTGGACGTCCGAGCGCAGGGTGATCGCGATTCCGTCGGACAGCAGGCTGTCGAAATGGGCATGGAGATTGTCGATCGCATCGTCCTGGATCTCGACGCTGACAATCCCGGCGAACTCGCCGCCCAGGCGCGCCATGGAGCTCTCCACCCAGTTTCCGCCGGCCTTTTCAATGGCATCCGCCAGACGCTCGACAAGGCCCGGACGATCCTGCGCGATCACAGTAAAAACCAGATGGTTCAGCATGGATGTTCCTCTTTACGATCTATCGGCGCGAGGCGGCAACGGCGGCCCGGCACACTACTAGATTACCAAAATCCCTGACAGACAATGAAAGGTTGTCAATCTTTGGGCGTTGAAAGATCGAAGGCCGGATCCACCGGGACCTGCATGGCGGTGACCAGATGGTTGGTCTTGGCGGCCAGCGACACGATTTTCAAGAGTTCCGCATACTGGGCGTCGGTCATGCCCTTGGCTCTTGCGCTCGCCGTATGGGAGTGCACACAGTAGGAACAGGCATTTGCGATAGACACCGCCACATAGATCATTTCCTGGGTCATGGGGTCGAGTTCTCCGGGCACGGCCATGACGCCCTTCACTTCTTCCCAGGTCGCCTTCAGGAGCGGCCCGTCCACGGCGAGGGCACGCCAGAAATTGTTGATGAAATCGGTTTTCCGGGTCTTTCGGATATCGGCAAAGACCTCTGCGACGAGACCGGTGGCTTCTTCATCCGAGACAAGCTTGACGGTGGACATAGGCGTCTCCTCTGGAGCGTTTCCTCTGGTATTCAAATCAGTTGCCATTCCATCTGTCCGGTCGCCCGGGCGCAAGTCCCATGGTGCCGCAGCCTTTTCGCACCGGACATCGACCGGACAGGACGCACTCATACTTTTTCCTGTCGGATTGGCGCTTGATCCGGAAACCGCGCTCCACTAGCTTGGCCGCCACTGGACGGCGTCCCCCGGAGGGACTGAAAGCGATTCCGGTGACGGTTGACCCATATCGGGGACCCAGTCCGGAGCTGTCGACGTTGATACCCTGCCGGCTCCTTCGGAGCGGGACGGTGTGTATTTGGCGCCCGCTTTCCACCCCTCGCCGGACGCCAGCACAAGATCACGGCTGTGCAGACTGCCCTGATCAGGACGAGGGAGACTTTCCAATGCTCAAGATTGCCGAGGCTGGCCGATGACCGAAAAACTCGGACTGATGATCTGCGGCCATGGCAGCCGCAACAAGGGCGCCGTCGGGCAGTTCGCGAAGCTGGCCGAAGCACTGAGGAAGCGCTTTCCCGACTGGCCGGTGGAATATGGCTACCTGGAATTCGCCAACCCGGTGATCAAGGACGGCCTGGACCGCCTGCGGGCCGAAGGTTGCACCCACGTGCTGGCCGTTCCGGGCATGCTCTTTGCCGCCGGCCACGCCAAGAACGATATCCCCTCCGTGCTCAACACCTATCAGGCGCAGCATCCGGAGATGAAGATCACCTACGGCCGGGAACTCGCCGTCGATACGCGCATGGTGCGTGCCGCCGGAGACCGCGTCCGCGAGGCGCTTGAGGCGGCCGGTGGCGACGTGGCCATGCATGACACGCTGCTGATGGTGGTCGGCCGGGGAGCCTCCGATCCGGACGCCAATTCCAACGTCACCAAGATCACCCGGCTTCTTTGGGAAGGCATGGGCTTCGGCTGGGCGGAGACCTGCTATTCCGGCGTGACCTTTCCCCTGACCGGTCCGGGCCTCGAACATGCCGCGAAGCTTGGCTACAAGCGCATTGTCGTCTTCCCGTATTTCCTGTTCACCGGGGTTCTGGTGCAGCGGATCTATTCCACGACGGACGAGGTCGCTGCGAAGCATCCGGAGATCAAGTTCATCAAGGCCGGCTACCTGAACGACCACCCCCAGGTGATCGACACCATGGCGGACCGGGTGCAGGAGATCCTCCAGGGCGCCAACGTGATGAACTGCCAGATGTGCAAATACCGCGAACAGGTGCTCGGCTTCGAAGCCGAGATCGGCCTGGCGCAGGAAAGCCACCACCACCATGTGGAAGGCCTGGGCGCGGAAGCGGAATGCCAGTTGTGCGATGAAATCTGCACCGGTGCCTGCGAGGAGAAAGTCCGGGCGGCTGCCCATCACCACCATCATGACCATGATCACGGGCACGGGCACGATCATGACCATCCTCACGGGCATGGGCATTCCCACAATCATGATCACGGGCACGACCACCATCATCACCCCTACCCGCACGCGGATCATCCGCTCGGGCCGAAATCGATGGAACGTAAAGGGTGAGTGAAACGGTCCCTTCCGGTCCGCTCTTTGAGTACGAGCACGACCCTTCGGCGATCTACCGACAGTCGTTCGCGACCGTCCGCGCGGAGGCGGCGCTCGACCAGCTACCCGCTGACATGGAGCCGGTGGCGATCCGGCTGATCCATGCCTGCGGTATGACAGATATCGTGAGGGACCTGATGTTCTCAGACGGCGGCGTCCAGGCCGGCCGTAAAGCGCTGGCCAAGGGCGCACCGGTCCTTACTGACGTGGAAATGGTCGCCCATGGCATCATCCGCGCGCGTTTGCCGGCCAACAATGACGTGCTGTGCACCCTGAACGACGCGCGCGTGCCGTCCCTCGCCAAAGAGCTCGGCACGACACGGTCTGCGGCGGCTGTGGAGCTGTGGCGGGAGCGGCTGGAAGGCGCCGTCGTTGCCATCGGCAATGCGCCGACCGCGCTGTTTCACCTGCTGGAGACGATTGCTGCCGGCGGGCCGAAACCGGCCGTCATCCTGGGCTTTCCGGTCGGCTTTGTCGGGGCGGCGGAATCCAAGCAGGCGCTTGCCGAAAACCCGTTTGCTCTCCCCTATCTCGCGCTGAAAGGCCGGCGTGGCGGGTCGGCCATGGCGGCTGCTGCTGTCAATGCGCTTGCAGCCGGCCTGCCGGAGGAGACCGCCGGTGGCTGACGACGACAAGAAGCCCGGACTGAAGTCCGCTGCCAAGAAGCCACAGCTGCGCTCCTACGGGTTTCTGTCCCATGGCGGCGATCCGACCCCAGAAAACGGGGACACCGGCACGCCGGCCCGCTCACGCGGCATGCTCTCGCACGGTGCCGTCAACGAACGCACGCCTCAGGAGCTGGACCCGCCGAAGCCACGGCGCCCCTACCGGTGGAAAGACACATGACCGCGCGCTGGCTCACTCTGATCGGCATCGGCGAGGACTGCTTTCTGACTGAAGCTGCGCGGCAGGTTCTCGCGGAAGCAGAGGTTGTCTATGGCAGTACGCGGCATTTCGAACTGGTCAATTCCTTCGACGGCAAACAAAAAGCGTGGCCAAGCCCTTTCTCTGGCGTTTATGACGAACTGAACAGCCTTCGCGGCAAACCCGTCGCCGTGCTCGCCACCGGCGATCCGCAGTGGTACGGCATCGGCTCCACGCTTGCCCGAAAGTTCGCTCCGGACGAGATCCGCGTCCTACCCGCGCCATCGGCATTCCAGCTTGCGGCCGCCCGCCTCGGCTGGGCGCTGCAGGATGTGGAGGCGATTTCGTTGCACGGCCGGCCGGTCGAAATCCTGTACGGCTTTCTTTATCCGGGAGCGAAAATCCTTGCGCTGACCAGCAACGGCGAAACCCCGAAGACCGTCGCGGATATTCTCACGAGCAGCGGTTACGGCTGGTCGCGCATCACCGTGCTGGAACACATGGGCGGCGAAAAGGAGCGTATCGTTTCCGGCAGCGCCGACGGTTGGAGCGAGATCGTTGCCGACTTCAACACGCTGGCGCTTGAGATCATCGCCGAGCCGGGCACTGCCTTCCGGCCGCGCGTTCCCGGGCTTGCGGACGAGGCATTCCACCACGACGGCAAGATGACCAAGCGCGAGGTTCGCGCGGTCACGCTTTCCCATCTCATGCCTCATCCCGGCGCGCTTCTGTGGGACATCGGCCTTGGCTGCGGGTCCATCGCGATCGAGTGGATACGCTCTGCGCGAGCAGCCCGCGCGATCGGACTGGAGCCGAACGCGGACCGGCGCGGATTGGCTTCCGAAAACGCGCATGCGCTCGGCGTTCCGGGTCTCGACATCCGCGAGGCAACCGCACCTGAAGGACTGAGCGGCTTGCCGGATCCGGATGCAATCTTCATCGGCGGCGGGCTGACGGCGGACGGCATCGTCGACGCCTGTCACGATGCGCTCAAACCCGGCGGGCGGCTGGTCGCCAATGCGGTGACGCTGGAGGGTGAAGCCGTGCTGCTCGATGCCCATCGGCGCCTCGGCGGCGGGTTCACCCGGATTTCCGTGGAGCGGGCCGGCGCTGTCGGCGGGCTTACCGGCTGGCGGCCGCTGATGCCGGTCACTCAATGGCACCTGATCAAGGGAGTTCAATAACACCATGGCAGGCACTCTTTACGGGGTCGGGCTCGGCCCCGGCGATCCGGAGCTTCTGACGCTGAAGGCACATCGGCTGATCTCGACAGCGAAGGTGATTTCCTATCCCGCACCGGATACGGGTGCGAGTTTTGCCCGCGCCATCGCCGCCGATTACTTTCCGGAGGGCGTGCGGGAAATCCCCGTCGTTATCCCGATGCGCGAGAGCCGGTTTCCGGCACAGGAAATCTACGATCGGGCGGCCGATGAAATTGCCGATGTGCTCGACACCGGCACCGATGTCGTCACCCTGTGCGAGGGCGACCCGTTCTTCTACGGCTCCTACATGTATGTGTTCGAGCGCCTGTCGTCACGCTATCCGACGGTGATCGTGCCGGGCGTGACCTCGCTGACGGCCTGCGCAGCGGCGCTCAGGCGTCCGCTGACCAGCCGGACGGATGTGCTCACCGTCATTCCCGGCACCCTGCCCGATGACGACATCCGCGCCCGAATCGACAGCGCCCAGTCGATCGCCATCATGAAGGTCGGCCGGCATGTCGGCCGCCTCAAGGCGCTGCTCGACGATCTCGGCCTGACGGCACAAGCCGGCTACGTGGAGCGCGCCAGTCTTGACGAGCAGAAGGTGCTGCCCCTTGCCGACTTCACCGGCGACAAGGCGCCTTATTTTTCCATGATCCTCATCTACAAGGGAGACGAAGCGTGGACGCTTCCCCCATCATCCTCGTCCTGAATTCCGCCGGTCTCGAGACGGCAAAGCGCATCGAAGCAGGTCTTCCCGGCTCCGCGATCCATGGGCTTGCCGGCCGAATCCGCGAGGCTGATACGCTGTTCAGCGAAACCATCGCCCATATCCGCATGCTGTTTTCCGCAGGACATCCGATCATCGGTGTCTGCGCCAGCGGCATCCTGATCCGTGCACTCGCACCGCTGCTGTCCGACAAGCGCGCCGAACCGCCAGTGCTTGCCGTCTCCGAAGACGGTCAGAGCGTCGTGCCGCTTCTCGGCGGCCACCACGGTGCCAATGATCTGGCGCGCCGGATCGCGGAGCTTCTCGACGGCCATGCAGCGGTGACGACAGCCGGCGATACCGCACTCGGGATTGCGCTGGACGTTCCGCCCAAGGGCTGGCGGATCGCCAACCCGGAAGACGCCAAACCGGTTATGGCCGAACTGCTTTCCGGAGCTGCTGTCCGTATCGAGGGCAAGGCCGACTGGCTGGACCAGGCCGCGCTTTCGACAAGCGACGACGCGGCGATCACCCTTGCCGTAACCGACAAGCCGGAAACGGGTTCGCCGACGCGGCTGGTGTTCCATCCGCAGACCCACGTGGTCGGCGTCGGCTGCGCCAGGGGCTGCGAGGCCCAAGAACTGATCGATCTCGTCGACACCGCGCTCAAGGAGGCGAACATCGCCAAAGGCGGCATCGCCTGTGTCGCCAGTCTCGATCTCAAGGCGGATGAGCCGGCAATGGCCGCACTCGCCGAGCACCTCGGCGTGCCGTTCCGGGTCTTCACTTCCGAGCGGCTGGAACAGGAAACGCCCCGGCTGAAAAATCCATCCGACGTGGTCTTCGAAGAAGTCGGCTGTCACGGCGTTTCCGAAGGCGCTGCCCTTGCGGGTGTCGGCACCGACGGCGGACTGGTCCTGGAGAAACAGAAAACCGCAAGCGCCACCGTCGCGATTGCCCGTGCGGTGCAGCCGATCGATCCGGACCATGTTGGCCACGCGCGCGGACATCTTTCCGTGATCGGCATCGGACCGGGACAGGATGCCTGGCGCACGCCGGAGGCGACACGGCTTCTGGCGGAGGCCGACGAGGTCGTCGGCTACTCGCTCTACCTCGACATCGTCGCGCCCCACATCACGGGCAAGGCCCGCCACGACTTCCCGCTCGGCAAGGAAGAAGACCGGGTGCGCTTTGCCCTGGAGCGTGCCGGCGAAGGCCGTAACGTGGCACTGGTGTCCTCGGGGGATGCCGGCATCTACGCCATGGGCGCGCTGGTCTACGAATTGCTCGACAGGGACACGGACAACGGCGGCGTCACCGATGCCGCGAAACGCGTCAGCCTCGTCAATGCACCTGGTATTTCCGCGCTGCAGGCGGCGTCTGCGCGGATCGGCGCGCCTTTGGGGCATGATTTCTGCGCCATCTCCCTGTCCGATCTGCTCACCCCCTGGGAGGCGATCGAAAAGCGGCTCAAGGCGGCAGCGGAGGGCGACTTCGTCGTTGCCTTCTACAATCCCGTTTCCAAGCGGCGCCGGTCGCAGCTTGCCATCGCACGCGAGATCCTGCTGACCCATCGCCCCGCCGACACGCCGGTGGTGCTTGGCGTCAATCTCGGGCGTCCCGAAGAAACGCTCCGCGTCACCACCCTTGGCGCGCTGACGGTCGATGAGGTCGACATGTTGACCACGGTGCTGGTCGGCTCCTCCAATAGCCGGGCAGTCACGCGCGGCGACGGCAGGCCCTTCGTCTATACACCGCGTGGTTACGCCAAGCGGATCGATGCTCCACGAGAAAACCAACAAGAAGGAGAAACGGCATGACGGTCTATTTCATCGGCGCGGGCCCCGGCGATCCGGATCTGATCACCGTGCGTGGACTGAAACTCATTCAGGCCTGTCCGGTCTGCCTCTATGCCGGCTCTCTGGTGCCGGAGGAAATCGTTGCCGCGGCGCCGGACGATGCACGGGTGATCGACACCGCTCCGATGACGCTCGACGACATCATCGCCGAAATCGAAGAGGCCCATGGCAAGGGGTTCGACGTCGCCCGTGTCCATTCCGGCGACCCGTCAATCTACGGTGCCACCGCGGAGCAGATGCGCCGACTGGATGCGCTCGATATTCCTTACGAGGTGGTTCCCGGTGTGCCGGCCTTTGCCGCTGCCGCCGCCGCGCTCAAGACCGAACTGACCATTCCGGAAGTGGCGCAGACGATCATCGTCACCCGCACCTCGATGAAGTCCTCGGCCATGCCCAACAACGAGGACCTGGAAACGCTCGGCAGGAGCGGCGCGACCCTTGCCATTCACCTGTCGATCCGCAACCTGCGCGAAATCGAGCGCAAGCTGGCGCCGCTTTACGGGGCAGACTGTCCGGCGATCGTCGCCTATCGGGTCGGCTGGCCGGATCAGGCTTTCATCCACGGCACGCTGTCGACCATCGCGGACGAAGTGCGCAAGGCGAAGATCACCCGCACAGCGCTGATCTTCGTCGGCCGCGCGCTTAAGCCGGCTGAGGATTTCCGCGATTCGGCGCTTTACGACGCCGATCACGTGCATGTGCTGCGGCCGAAGAAAAAGGCGAAGGGCTGATCCGGATCAGCGGACGCCAATCACATGGGCAAAGGAGCCCATGACGCTCCCCGCACGGAGCCCCATGTCGGCAACGGCGGTTCCTTCCGCGTCAGTTGCCGCAAACAGCCGTTCCGCATTTCCTTCGCGCAAGATGGTCGCGTAATGGAATTCGTGAGCTGCCAGTTTGTGCGCCCAGGGCAGGTCTGAACGGGGTGTGAGCGCCCGGTAGCCGAGGTGACGTTTTCTCTCTGCGAAGCTTGTCTCGAGCGGCAAGAGCCCCAGCATTTCATGGCCTGTGCCTTGCGCATCGACCAGTCCTTCGCCAAGCGTCATGTAACCGCCGCACTCGCCATAGATCAGGGTGCCGCGTTCTGAGGCTTCCCGCACGGCTTTTCGGAAGCGCCCGGCAGCAGCAAGCGTTCCCGCATGAAGTTCCGGGTAGCCGCCGGGCAGAAAGATGGCATCGGCGTCAGGATCGGGCACCTCGTCGGCAAGCGGTGAAAAGACGCTGAGCTCGACCCCGACCCGGCGCCAGCCGTCCAGAATATGGGGATAGGAAAAGGCGAAGGCGACATCGCGGGCGACAGCGATCCGCTGGCCAAGCGGCGGAAGGAGTGCGGCCGGATCTTCGGGCGGCGCAAGGGAAGCAGCAAGACCGGCGAGCGCGTTCAGATCGATCCTTTCGGCAACGAGTTCGGCCGCCTGTTCCAGGAAGGTGTCCAGACCCCGGTGTTCTTCCGCCTGCACCAGCCCCAGATGGCGTTCCGGCAGGGCCAAACTCTCCCTCCTCGGCAATGCTCCGAACACGGATACGCCGAGCGGCACCAGGGCATCGCGGAGCATCTTCTCGTGACGCGGACTACCCACCTTGTTGAGGATCACGCCCGCAACCGTGACGTCGTCGCGGAAAGTCCGGAAGCCGTTGACCAGGGCCGCAACCGACTGGGCCTGCTTGGCGCAATCGATCACCAGCACGACCGGCACCCCGAAACAAGCCGCGAGATCCGCCGCGGATCCCTTGCCGTTTGCCGCACCGTCGAAAAGCCCCATGGCGCCTTCCACGACCAGAAGATCGTCCGACTGCACATGCGCGCTGCCGAGCGCACGGATCGTGTCCGGCGTCATCGCCCAGGCATCGAGATTGATGCAGGTGCTGCCGCTGGCCGCCTCGTGGAATTTCGGGTCGATATAGTCCGGACCCGACTTGGCGGAGACGATCTCCTTGCCGGCATTCTTCAATGCCCGGAGAAGCGCCAGGGTCACGGTCGTTTTGCCGGCTCCCGATTGGGGCGCGGCGATCAGAAGGCCTTTTGGATCACCCTCTCGCATTTCGTATCTTCATCCGGCATCGGACTTGCGGGCTTGGGACAGCCCGAGCGGATCGGCATCGAGCAGACGGCCGGTGAGCGCGCCCATCCAGTCGAGACCGGCGCGCAAGCGCACCACCTCGCCAACACAGACGACCGCCGGAGGTTCCAGGTTCGCGGCCGCCGCATCGGCTGCGCAGCGACCCAGCGTCGTCTCTAGAACCTGTTGGCCGGCTAAAGACGCATTGCACACGATGCCCACAGGCTCGTCCACAGACCGTCCACCGGTTATCAGTTTGCCGGCTATGGTCTCCAGGTGCTTCATCGCCATGTACATGACGATCACCGGAGAGCCCTTGGCAATGCCTTCCCAGTTGACCGCATCCGGCGTCAGCCCTGTCTGGTCGTGACCGGTCAGAAAGGTCACCGCTTGATTGGTATCGCGGTGGGTCGCCGGAATGCCGGCATAGGCCAGACCGCCGATGCCGGCGGTAATGCCCGGAATGATCCGGAACGGAATGCCCGCGCCGACGAGGCCCAGCGCTTCCTCGCCGCCCCGGCCAAAGACAAAGGGATCGCCGCCCTTCAGGCGCAGGACCCTCTTGCCGGCTTTCGCATAGTCGATCAGCTTCAGCGTGATGTCGCGCTGCTTCGGGCTCGGCTTGCCGCCGCGCTTTCCGGCATATTCCCGGTACGCCTCGGGCCTTGCCCAGGACAGGATGCTCTCATCCACGAGCGCATCGTAGACAATGACATCGGCCTGCCTGAGGCCATTGAGGGCATGCAGTGTCAGCAGGCCCGGATCGCCCGGCCCCGCGCCGGCCAGCCAGACCCAGCCCGGTTCGAATACGGGCAGTTTTCCCGGCAGGTTGGCGATTTCTGTTTCCGTCGACATGATCCCGTTCTATCCGGCCTTGCCGGGAACGCCAAGCGCTATGGCAACCTGAATGCGCGCACATGCGACATGGGCTGCAAATGACCGGTGCCACAGCCGAATTTCACGTTATAAAGGCAGCCATGAGCGGAGCCGATCCCCAACATCTCAGACGCGGCTGGACGACAGGCGCCTGTGCCACGGGTGCTGCCAAAGCGGCCTTCACCGCACTCGCCACGGGCGTTTTTCCAGACCCTGTGGATATTTCTCTCCCCAGGGGTGGCACCACCGCTTTCGCGCTTGCCCGCCATGCCCTGAACCCGGCCTCGGCTTCGGCCTCGATCATCAAGGACGCGGGTGACGATCCGGACGTCACTCACGGTGCTCTGGTCAGTGCGACGCTCCGACGACTGCCCGCGGGAAGCGGCATCGTGTTCAAGGCGGGTGAAGGGGTCGGTACCGTTACCCGGCCGGGCCTGCCGATCCCGCCCGGCGAACCGGCGATCAATCCGGTGCCGCGCGAGATGATGCGCCAGGCGATCGCCGAAGTTTCGGCGCAGACCGGCCTTACCGGAGACGTGGAGATCGAGATCTCCATCGACGGCGGCGCGGAACTGGCGAAAAAGACCCTGAACGGCAGGCTCGGCATTGTCGGCGGCCTGTCCGTGCTCGGGACCACCGGTATCGTGCGGCCTTTCTCCTGTGCCGCCTGGATCGCCTCGATCCATCGGGGGATCGATGTTGCCCGCGCGACAGGCATGACCCATGTGGTCGGTGCGACCGGCTCCACCTCGGAAGGGGCGGTGCGGGCCCGCTACGATCTGGACGAGACCGCTTATCTCGACATGGGCGACTTTGCCGGCGGGTTGTTGAAATACCTGCGGGCTCATCCCGTCCCCCGTCTCACACTTGCCGGAGGCTTCGCCAAGTTCACCAAGCTGGCGCAAGGCGCACTCGACCTGCATTCGGCCCGCAGCCGGGTCGATTTCACCTTTCTTGCGGATCTTCTGGCTGAGCAAAACGCACCGCAGACGCTGCGCGATGCTGCGCTCGACGCCAACACGGCCAAGGAAGTTCTGGACCTGTCGCTGGAAACCGGGATCGACCTCAGCACGCCTCTTGCGCGCAAGACAAAGGCCGCCGTTCTGGAAATCTTGCGCGGCGCACCTGTCGAGGTGGAAGTGCTGATCGTCGACCGCAGCGGTCATGTCACCGGAGAAACCGGCTGGCATGACTGAGAAACACCATATCCTCATCCTCGCCGGCACGCCCGAGGCCCGACGATTGGCGAGCGCGCTCGCCGAACGCTTTCCCGATGTCAGGCTGACCGCTTCTTTTGCCGGCGCCGTGTCTGACATTCCAGATCCCGGCATTCCGGCGAGAACCGGCGGGTTCGGCGGCGCAGAAGGGCTTGCGGCGTTCATCGAACAGGAGCACGTGACGCTCGTCATCGACGCCACGCATCCCTTCGCGGAGCAGATCAGCCGCAACGCTGTGGAGGCGGTGAAGACCAAGGACGTGCCCCTAATCCGGTTCGAACGGCCCGAATGGAAACAACAAGCCGGAGACTTGTGGGAAAGTGTTTCGACCCTTGCGGAGACTGCCGAACGTCTCCCGGCTGAAGCGCGGGTCTTTCTGGCAATCGGCCGCAAGGAAATCGCAGCCTTTAGCCATCGAACGGATCTTTTCGCATTGGCGCGGATGATCGAGCAGCCGGCAGTTCCGCTTCCCGGTCACTGGCACCTGGAGTTAGGTCGGCCCGCACAATCCGTTGAGGTGGAGGAAAGCCTGTTGCGGAAACACCGGATCACCCATCTGGTTTCGAAGAACAGCGGCGGCCGCCAATCTCACGCGAAGATCGAGGCGGCAAGGCGTTTGCAAGTACCGGTGATCATGATCGAACGCCCGGAACCGGCCGGCGCACAAACCATTAGCGATTCCGATGAAGTCCTGCGGTTGGTCGCGCAGACCGTTACTTAGCGCTTGAGGAAGCCTTGGCGAATCGTTTCAGGCCCTGGATCTTGTAGAAGAACCTGGGAATGCCGATCAGGTAGCGTTTTGAAAGTCGGCGCGGCTCCTGCAGGAGACGGAACAGCCACTCCAGGCCGATGTTCTGGATCGGTTTGGGCGCGCGGATCACAGTACCCGACATGAAGTCGAACAGAGCGCCGACGCCGATCGTTACCGTGGCACCCATCCGGTCCCCATGCTGCGCGATGAAGTGTTCCTGAAGCGGATTGCCCATACCCACAAGCAGCAGATCAGGGCTTGCGGCTTTCACCGTTTCACAGATCTCTTCCACTTCGCTCAGGTCAAAATAGCCGTTGCGAACGCCGACAACAGTATGCTGCGGATAGGTTTCAGTTATGTGCGCGCCCGCTGCCCGGACCTGTTCCTCACCCGCCCCGAGAAGATAAATCCGCAACGGGACGCCGATTTCCTTCAGGATCGCGGGAACGAGATCCGTGCCGTTGAGATTGTCCGGAAAGCCTTTGTCATGAAGGAACCTGCTGGCCAATTCGGCGCCAATGCCATCGTTGAAGAGCGTCAAAGACTGAAGGGTTTCCGCATAGGCGGGATCATCGAGGGCAGACAGGATCGTATGGGCATTGCAGATGGCAATGTCCATGCGCTGGCGCGAGAGTACGGCGGTGCGCACGAGGTCGATTGCACCTTCCCGGTCCATCCGCAATATATTCAGCGGACCTATTTGCGCTGTATCGATCTCTCGAATGAAATCGATATCCTGATTTCTTGCCAACATTCGGACTGCTCAGACCCTTAACGATTATTGTTATGCATTCAGATAGGCCGTTTTACCGAGGATAATGTAGGCCCTTTTCGTAAAAACTGAATAAATTTTGCCTCCTGATACGTTATTAGGTTAATCAGGACCTAACCGATACATGGCGAAAATATTAACTTTACTCAATGTTCACGATAAAAATTTTCCACCTTTGAGAAATACCTGTTTTCCGGCCGATTTAGATGATTGATAAATAGCGGTAACACCGCCTCCAGGCAGGATTTGCAAACTGTTAATCATGTTTGTTCATCTTCGCAGGTGTTCCGCCTCCTGCGCGCGAGTCTACGCGTCGCATTCGCTACCTCCTACTACTCCCAGCTTGGGTCACGGCAATGTTTCGTTCCAGTTTCCAGTCTGCTCTGCCCAGCGCCCTTACAGTGTCGATTGTTATGGAGTGCCGGAGTGCTGCGGAATGATTGAAATATCCCATCTGCCGGGTTTATTGCGCAGACACCTGTTCTGGCTCATCGTGACGCCCGCTGTTTTCATGGCACTTGCGCTGGTCTATGTCGTCTTGAAAACACCGGTTTATCGCTCGACGGCTGTGTTGCTGGTCGAACCGCAAGGCCTGCAAATTCAAACCGTGCGACAAAACGGTACAGGCCCTGCTCCGGCGATTCAATCGCTCCAAATCGACAGTCAGGCCTATGTCATTCTTTCCGCAGCGGTGCTCAACGATGTCGCTGACAAGCTCAATCTCGATGACAATCCGATATTCAATCAAACCGGACTGCTGAGCGGTCTTCTCGGCAAGCCAGCGAACATGCAAAGCCAGACTGAAAAACGGGCTGCCCTAATTGTGGCGCTACGGGAGATGATTCAGGTCACCCGTCTTTCCGGATCGTTCGTTTTCCAGATCCGCGCCAGCACCCCTTCGCCAAGCCTGGCGGCTCAAATCGCTAACGAAACCGCCAATTCCTATATCGCCCAGACGCGCTTTTCGCGAAACGAAACTTTGGCGAGAGCCGGCTCATCATTCAGCAAGCAAGCCTCCGAATTGCGCGCGCGCCTGGACAAGGCGGAAACGGCCGTCGAGACCTATAAAGCGAAACACGGACTGATCAGCACAGGTTCCGGCGGGCTGGTGGTGGACCAGCAGATTCAGGCGCTTAACACCCAGATCGCTCAAGCCAAGTTGGAACTTGAAAAGGCAAAGACCGCTTATCTTCTCGCCGAACCGATGACGGCCGCAGATGTAGAAGGCGGTTTGATCCCGCAAACAGGAGAAAGCACGGTCCTCAGCACACTTCGGCTTGAGCATTCGCGGATAGCACAGCAAAGGGCGGAAGCTGCCACAACGCTTGGCGCCAACCATCCCAAGCTAAAGGAATTGAGTTCACAACTCGCCAATACACAGCTTCAGATCCAGAACGAACTGCAACGTTTAAAGAACGCACTGAAAAACACTTACGAACAGGCTAAAGGCACACTTTCAGCTCTGGAACAGCAATCGCAAGCGCTACAGTCCGAAAACTCTGTTCAGGGCAAAGCCTTGATCGAACTGAGGCAGTTGCAGAGCGAGGCAGATGCCAGCCGAGCGATCTATGAGGCCTTTCTCCAGCGCTCGAAGGAATTGGAAGAACAACCCAAAATCGATGCCGACGGTTCACAGGTGCTCTCCGAAGCCCAGGTGCCAACGGCACCGAGCGGGCCTCGAAAGATTATTGTGCTTGTTGCCGCGGGTGCCTTCGGCTTTGCAGTTGCGGCGGCAGTTATCGTCGGCTTGGCACTGTTGAGTGGCCAGATCACCTCCGAGCGCGAGCTCGCCACAAGAACCGGCGTTCCGATCCTTTCGCTGATTCCATCCGATCATTCGAGCTCATTCGACGGTCTCGTCAAACTGGTCCCGTGGCTTGCCCGACGAGCGGCCAACGACGAAACGGAACGCAGCCTTGCCCTGACGCGAGTCGCTTACCGTTTACGGCAAACATTTGAGAATGCCCGTCCGATTACCATTCTTGTGCTCTCGACAAAGAGCGACCTCGACATCGGTTCTCTCACGCGCCAGATAGCCTTGCAGCTTCACGAAATGGGAGAACGTGTTCTCCTGGCCAATGGATCCAACGCCAAAAGCGACGCCAAGAACACAAAGCCACGGACATTCATAAAAGCAGGAAAGAAAGGGAAACGGGATTCCCGAGTGGAACTGCTGGCAAAGATGGCCGTGGTGGCAGGGGAGTATAGCGCAGGCGGTCGTCTCGCCGAGGCCGGGCAGGATGGCAGCCGGCTCTCGAGTTACCTTTCCGTTGAACGGATCGACGATCATCGCAATTACGCCTCTTATGCATCCGTGGCCGAAGGTGCGGATGACTTCCTGATCATAGAGTGCGGCTCGGCGAGCGACAGTCCAATCCTTCCGGTCCTTTTGAAGCATAGCGACGGTATCGTTCTGGTTAGCGAAATCGGCGAGACCAATTTCCGGGATCTGGATCGCACGCTGGCCTATCTGGAACCTTGGCACGACCGGGTGATCGGCAATGTCGTACTCTCGTCCGCTTGAGTCTTCCTGGCCCGCCGCCAACGCCTCCTCCGCACCCGACAACAAGTACACTGTCTGGCTGACGCTTGTGACTGTCGTCATCCTCGGCACGATGACGTTCAATTTCATGCTTGCGGTCGTCAACACGAACATCACGGGGATCCGGGACAGTCATGTGATGCTGTCTGAAATGGTCCTGATTTCTGTAGGTCTTCTTCTGGCGCTGGACCGGAGAGCAAGCTTATACATCGTACTTACGCTTTATCTCAGCTACATGGCATTCATTTTGTCCCTTCGGCCGGAACTCGATCTGAAGGCGATCCGTGACATACTGATTCCACTCGTTTTTTATTCCCTGGGCCGCAAGGTCGAACGCATCGAGGACGCGGACAGGATTGTCTTTCTGAGTGCCTACCTCGTGCTAACGGTCGGTTTGTTCGAATTTCTATTCCTCGATCTCTACACGTCCTTCGTGAATATCTTCGAGTATTACGTCGCCCGCGGGACCCTGACAGCGGATTCCAACTTCGTTGAAGGTTCCAATCTGTTCATCTCTAGCACCCGGATCGGTGGCCGCAATTTCTTGCCGTTTCTCGGCAACATCCGCGCCTCCTCCGTGTTTCTGGAACCGGTGACGATGGGCAACTATGGCGCCTTTCTTTGCCTCTGGGCCTTCTTTCGTCGGGATATGGCCTGGCGGTGGCTGCTGCTTGCTCTCGGCTTTACGGTCATTATTTTAGGCGACGCTCGCTTTGGGCTGTTCGTCACCTTCGCCTTATTTGCCGTCGGACTCGTTCATCGGGCCCTGCCGCGCGCTGTCTTGTGGCTCGCACCCTTTTTCGTTGCTCTGCTGCTGATTCTCTATGGCGGTTGGACCAACCAGGTCCATTGGGAAGACAACCTGCCCGGACGTGTCTTGAGTTCCGCAATGATCATGGCCAAGTTGGATTGGCGGGCGTATTTGGGAATAGCCTTGGACCTGCCATTCGTCGACGATAACGGTTACGCCTATTCCTTCAGCCAGATCGGCGTTGTCGGGGCTGCGTTTTTATGGGCGATTTACATATTCGCCTCATCACACAGTGAGGACGCTGGAAAATTCAAAGCCCTGGCGACCGTGTTTATATGCCTGCTGCTTGTCGTTTCGAACTCAATCTATTCGATCAAACTTGCCGCCCTGTTCTGGTTTTGCGCCGGTGCTGCGGATATCGAGAGAAACGACCGATCAGAAGCCAATGCCGGATTTGCCTCTCAAGCATACAGAGCATCCGCGTAAAGTTCGTCATAGTGTCCAATCACCGTCGACCATGCATGTTGCTGGGCGGAGGTAACCGCCGACATTCTCAAGGCGGGAGCCTGTTCCAGTTCGGCCATGACGTGGGCAATCGTGCCCGCTGCCTGTTCGGACTCGGCAAAATCGGCCAGATGTACCATCGGGTGGCGTTCGGCAAGCGCCCTAAATGCGGTGTTCGGCTGAACAACCGGCAGGAGCCCGGCGCTCAGGGCTTCGATCATAGCAATTCCGAAGCCCTCGTATTCCGACGCGCTGACGAAGATGCTGCTTCTGGACAGCACATCGCGAACCGCCGCATCGGACAAGCCAAGATGAAGATGCACATGGTTTTTTAGATCCCTTGCGGCTGTCAGTTCCTCAAGGTTAGCCCTCGACAGGTCGGATGGAGACCCGATGATGTCGAGTTGCCATGCCGGATCGCTCCGAACCAGAGACTGCAGCGCGTCCAGGGTCCGGTCGAGGCGTTTGTTGGCCGAAAACCGCCCAATGGTGACAAGCCGTTTTTCAGGCATGGGCGCCGCAGCATCATGAAATTTCGACAGATCGACGCCGTTTTCGATAAGCCGTGCCTTGGTCGGCGCCAGTTTTCTAAACATCTCCAGATCGTTGTTCGAGCAACACGCGATCGCGTCGTAGGACCGGGAGGACAGGCGGGTCATCGTATTGAGCCAGATCTTCTTGAAGCCAAGGCTCTGTTCGGTGTGAAAAAAGCCGCCATGGGTGGTCGCCACCAGCTTCCGCCGGTGAAACGGCTTTGCCAGTGCCAAAGCGTCGAAGAAGAAATCGACCGCATGCACATGGATCAGATCGGACTGCCCGAGGTTTGAAAATACCGCGGGTGCAAGTGGATAGCGGGTGCTGCCGTAATAGGGGATCCGGTGAACCGGAATTCCGTCGATGATGACGTCTTCCGGCAGGAACTGGTCCGGATGGGTGAACAGACGATCGAGCGTCAATACCCGCACGGAAGCAAACCGACCTTTCTGCCGGGCAACGAGATTACGGACGAAATCCTCCAATCCGCCAACCATCGGCGCGTACTGGCGGACCACATGCAGCAAGTGGACATTCGCAAACCCCTGCACGGGTTCAGCAGATTTCCCCTGGTCTCTGACGGGAGGGCTGGCATTCATGGACGGAACTTCCCTGGTGCCGGCCCTCACCAAAAAAGAGGACCGTCGAACGAACGGTTGGAATAATAGCGCCTTGAATTAAAAGACCCCTTGCCTCGCCTTTAAAAGAGAAGCCTAATTTCAATTAGAGTATCGAATGTGTTAATCGACCGGAGCTTCATGTTCATGACGGATCGAAATGCGGGAAAACGGTTGAGGTCGTGGGCTCTTCTGTGTGCCGTTCTCGCCGCTACGCCGGTGCAGGCGGCCCCTTGCTTGCGCGGCATAAACCTTGCCGGGGCCGAGTTCGGAGCGGTACCTGGAAAATACGGCAAAAACTATATCTATCCCTCGGACAAGACCCTTCTGTATTTTGCCCAAAAGGGCATGAATGTCGTTCGTTTGCCTTTCAAATGGGAGCGGTTGCAACCAAAGCTGAATGGCCCACTCGACGAGGCAGAACTCAATCGGATCAAGGAAACCGTCGATCAAGCATCCGCGCGCGGATTGACGACCATTCTCGATCCTCACAACTATGCAGGCTACAATCAGATAAAGCTCGGAGAGGGCGATGTCACCGCGGCGGCTTTCGCCGATTTCTGGGCTCGTCTGGCGCCCCATTTTTCAGGGCGAGCGGACGTCGTTTATCTTCTGATGAATGAACCGGCAGGAATTACCGCCGCAACATGGCTGGAGGCGATCAACGCCGGGATCGCAGCCATTCGAAAGGCCGGTGCCGACAATCTTGTCATGGTACCCGGAACGATCTGGACCGGCGCATCGCACTGGTTCGATCGGCAACCCGGCGGGTCAAACGCGGAGGTCTTGCAGAATGTCCGCGATCCCCAGAACCGATTCGTGTTCGACATTCACCAGTACATGGACAGCGACTTTTCAGGAACGCACCAGACCTGTCCACGCGTCCAGGATGCGATCAAAGCACTCGAGGGCGTATCAGGCTGGTTCCGTCAGTACGGCTATGCGGGCTTCCTCGGCGAATTCGGCGGGACTAGTTCGCCTGACTGCCTGGACGGTCTTGCCCGGATCGCCGACTACATCAATTCCCAAGGCGACACCTGGATCGGCTGGAGCGCCTGGGCGGCGGGACCATGGTGGGGTGACTATCCGCTTTCCCTGCAGCCCAAAGAAGGCGTCGACAGACCGCAACTGAAGGTGCTGGAGCCTTATATCCGCGACGACGGTCTTGAAATGCCGGCCTGTCCCGCGCGCAAATAATTCGAGCAGCCTGCTCTCAATGTCCGGCCTGGTCTGCTTTTGCACTCTTGGCCAACGTCACGATTTTTCCGGCAACTTCCCCCCAGCTCAGGATCCCTTCCCTGAACTTCTCGTTCCGCCCCATCGCAAGCGCCGTCTCTATTTTTCCCTTCCAGTCCTGCTCGTCATCGAGTGAATAACCAATCAGGTTGCCGCGCAGGTCCGGAATGAGATCAGGCGCCAGCACGGGCAGTCCGCAATAGGCATATTGCTGGAACTTGAGGCTGGTTTCGGCCAGATAGACATCGTCCATGGTCATCTTGTACGGCGCGATACCGAAATCCGCATGCTTCATCTAAGGAATAAGCTCGGTAAACGACCGCTCTCCGTAGTCGACGACATTCGCAGGTACCGCCTCCGAAAACCTGGCACCGAAGACATGATACGTCACATCGGGCGCCGTATGCGCCATGGCGCATTCGGCGGGTTCATCGAACAGCATGTTGCTGGGCGGAGGTAACCGCCGATCTTCTCAAGGCGGGAGCCCGTTCCAGTTCGGCCATGACGTAGGTAATCGCGCTGGCCGCCTTTTCGGGATCAGTAAAATCAGCCAGATGGATCATGGGATGACGGTTCCGCAAGTCCTCTAAACGTCGTATTCGGCTGCACAATCGGAACGAGACCAGCGCTCAGGGCTTCGATGAGCGCAATTCCGAAACCTTCGTATTCCGATGCGCTGACGAAGAGGCTGCTTCCTGAAAGGACATCGCGGACCGCCGCCTTGGACAGCCCCAGATGCAAGTGCACATGGTCAACAATGTCGCGTGCCATCTTGCGATAGGCGCCGGTCCGGGCCGGTAAAAAGACGGCCGAGCGTCAGGACCCTCAAGGATGCAAAACGCCCCTTCTTCCGGGCGACGAGATTGCGGACGAAATCCTCCAGACCGCCGACCATCCGCGCGTACTGGCGAACCACATGCACGATCCTCCTGTCAGAAAAGGAGGCCAGAGACGACCCGTTGCCGGCATCGTCGATCAGCTCAGACGCCGCGCCCGGTTCGACGATACGCGGCAGCACGGTCACAATATGGCTCCGGCGTTCACCAGAGGCCTTCCACCACGTGAGGCGAGTGCCCGAAAGATACCATTCATGCCGCAAAGCGCCTGCGTTCGACTGTCTTCGGTATATTCCGCATCCTGTCTGGGAATAAGGTACGGATCGGCGAAATGCTCGGGGAAAAGGCAGCCGGGTTCCGTGGTCATCGCTGCCGTGAAGCCCAGCGCCTTGACGATGTCCGCCTCGCGATGACCGGACAGCGACGGAGCGCCGTAAGGATAGGCGAAATACGGCACCTCCCGTCCCAGGCGCTCCTCGAGAAACCGCTTGTTGGCCCCGATGTCGTCTTTCACCTCCGTCTCTGACAAGAGCGTAAGCGCGCGGTGCGTCGTGGTATGGGCCCCGATCTCGATCAGAGGATGCCGGTCCGCAGCAATCATGTCCGCTTCGCTCATGACCAGGCTTTCGACAAGGTCCGGCAACAAAACCCGATGGGCATCGAAGACGTGCCCCAGCATATCCGCGCGATGAAAATCGTCCCAGACCCATGCGGTGAGGCGGCGCAAGGTCGCGATCTTGCCATCCACGTCCGGGCACTCGATCCGGATCCCCATCGGTTCCATGTCGATCCGGTCGTTGGTCAGGACCATATGTCGAAGCCCGAGCCACCAGGCATTGATTTCGCGGGTCATCATCTGCGTCGGCACGAAGATGGTTGCAGGTGCCTCGTAGCGTTCCATGACCGGCAGGGCGAGTTCCAGATTGGACCGGTAACCGTCATCGAATGTCAGGACGACAAAAGGCCGGCCGGCTGGATCCTCGAGTCTTCTGTGAGCCTCGTCGAAGGTGAGGATATCGCGGCCGCTTTTGCGGATGCTTCCTAGCAACTCCTCAAAATCGGAAATTCGGCATCCCTGATCCAGTCTCTCGCGCGGATTGTGCGTGAACTCGTGGAACATTAGGATCACGCCCTGACCGCCGTAAACCCGGCCGATGACGCTTGCAAAACCGCTGTTGTAAAGAAATTGGAGGCCCAAAGTCTTCACGCGGCGCTTCAGCTTGCCCAGCCCACTGACGGAAGGACGCTCGCTTCTGGCATCCGCTTGCATATGTTGGGGCGACGTCATTTTCGGCTCATTATCCAATGCCAATACCTTCTGTCAGCTCTATGGTGCCAAGGTATAAAGAACAAAGTGAACAACCGGTTGAAACATCCGCATACTCCTAAGTCACCCATAATTATGCTTAATACGAAGTTAACATAAATATGATGATTATATTCTTGTAAATCTAATTCCTAAAATATTTCATATTCCATTCAGAATATATGATGAAATTCGCCTTTGACCTATCCCTCAAATTTACTGCAATTACTTATTTGAAAGGATTCTCCAATATCAAAAGCGCCAGCAAACTCTGGTGCTTCCATAAGGTTGTTTGATGCGTATTTTAATGCCTTGCGCCGCATTTCCGCCAGTCGTCAACGGGGGCGGCCCGATTTCATCGTTCATTCTCGCCCAGTTGCTGGTGGACGCAGGTCACGATGTAAGGGTCGTTCATGTCGGCGACGAAGATCGGCACGAAATCTATGAGGGCGTGCCGGTGCACCGGATCAAGTCGCCGAATATCTACTGGAACTACTACACGCCGCAGCCTGCCTGGCAAAAAATGATCTGGCACGCGCTGGAAAACGGCAACCCGCGTGCCTATGTCGCCATGCGGCGGGAGATTGCCGACTTCAAACCAGACATCATGCTTACGGTCAGCATCGAGAACATCAATGTAGCCTCCTGGGCGGCCGCGCGGACGGCGGGCATTCCGGTGGCTCATACAGTGTTCAGCACGTTCATGATGTGCTGGCATGCCACCATGCAGAGGAACGGAAGCAATTGCTCCCGGCAATGCACTTCCTGCTGGCTGACATCCCTCGGCCGCCGCGCCTTGTCACGCTTCGTCGACACGCTTCTCGGCGAATCCCATGACATTTTAAAACGCCACATCGACGAAGGCTATTTCCCCAATGCCGTCCCCTACCGGATCCCGGCTGCGATTGATGGGGTCCATGCAGAGGAACCGCGTCGCTTCCCTCGTAACCGACCCTTCCGGGTAGGGTTTTTAGGCGTGCACAACCGCTTCAAGGGTTTCGGGACACTAGCGGAAGCCGCGCGCCTGACCTCCCCCGATAGTAATATCGAATTCTACATCGCAGGCACCGGCCACGATGCGTTTGCCGAAACCACCCGCAGACAGTTCCCTGCCGAGCGGACCAACTTTCTCGGCTGGACATCGCCCGAGACCTTTTTTCCTGAAATCGATGTCCTGGTGTATCCGACCATCGGCCGCGAAGCCTTTGGCCGCGCGTCGATCGAAGCGTTTTCTTACGCCATCCCTGTCATTTCCACCTCTATCGGCGGGGTTGCGGAGAACATCACCGATGGCGTCAACGGTTTCCACACGCCGCCCGATGATCCGGAAGCCTTGCGGGCACGCATTGAGATGCTGGCGAAGGACCCGCAGACCTATGAACGCCTGTCCGAAGGGGCCCTGGCGTCGGCGTCGGAATATCTCAAACCCCATGTCAGCGGCTTGTTATGCGCCGCCCTCCACGACACATTGGACCGGCACAATTCGCGCGCTTCCCGCGACCTTGTAGAAGCCGCACGATGACGATGCTCCGTTCGCTGTTGGAGCATATCGACCCGGCCAGCCTCTCCGTCTCTATCGGCAGCCGGCTCGGAAGCACGCTTCTGAGCTTCCTGGTGCTCTATGCTGCCAGCCACAGCATGGATACCGAGCAATATGGTCTCTACATCTTTCTGTTTTCAGTCGGCAACTCGCTCGGGCTGATTTTCGTGCTGGGACAACCAGTTCTGCTGGTCAAGCACTACCGTCTGGACGGACACACGAAGGGCAAGACCAACCAGGGCATTCTTTACACCAACGCCCTCTGGCTCACGCTGGGCATCGGAAGTCTGCTGCTAATTGCCATCCTGCTTCGGCTTTTCGGCGGCCATCTGCCTTCACCCTACAACGCCTTGCCGATCGCCTTCGTCTTTGCTGCCTTTTTTGCCTTCAGCGAATATCTTCAGAACTATTTTCGCATTCACGGACGGATAGCACTTTCGCTGGCCCCGCGCGAAAACATCTGGCGCATTCTCTGTGCCATCGCCCTTCCCCTGCTGGCATATGGAGGCTACCTGACAAGCGGCGTGACGGCTGCGGAGACCGTGACGCTCCTGCTCGGCGTCATGGTCAGCTTCCAGTGCTATCATTTCATCAAAGCCGAAGGGTTGTCCTTCCTCAGGGACTCCCGGGACAAGCCATCCAGGGAAACACGGCGGGCCTGGGCACAAGAGAGCGGCTTTTTCACCGCGAACACCTTTTTCTCGGCCTCGGCCAGCTATCTGGAAACAATCCTGATCGGTATCGTTCTCGATTTGGAAGCGGCAGCCTTCTATTTCGTCGCCTACCGGATTTCCAGTTTGCTGACGCTGCCCGTTCTTGCCATCGACACCGTCGGCATTCCGCTAATTTCCGCGCGTTTTCAGGAAAAGGACCAGAAAGGCGCCCAGCGGATAACGTCGTGGCTATCCGCAGGCAGCTTCGTATGTGCCGTGCTCGGAGGCGTGTTCCTCTACTTCACCGGCGACTTCATCCTGGGCAAGTTCGACACGAACTTCGAACAACACTTCAACGTCCTTGTGATCCTCTGCCTTTCGGCAATGAGCAGCGCCTTTTTCGGCCCCGGAACGTGGTTGATCATGATCGGTGGCGGCGAGAAATATCTGCTGGCGATGCGCAGTGTCGTTTTCGTCTTCTATATCGGCGCGCTGGCTCTGCTCGGCTTCGAGTACGGTCTTGCCGGCGTTGCCATTGCCGGATGGGTGCAACTGGTTGCCGTCCACCTGCTCAGCCGACGCTGGGTGATGCGGCGATGGCACATGGACAACGCTGCAACTTCATTTCTGTCGCAAATAGCCTAACGCGGGCGCGCCGCCGGACATGACCGGCGGAAGGGAGACAAACGTTGTTCGACAAGAAAATATATCCCGCATATCACACGGTGAGGATCGGCGCGTCGGCCGGTCTTCTTCATGGCACGTGCGGGCGTACGGGAATCCTCATCTGCGACGACTGGGCGTATGAATCCCTGTGCGCACGGCGATCCCTGCGGATACTCGCCGATGATCTCGCCGGCGACGGCTATCCGGTTCTGCGCTTCGACTACCCTTCAATGGGAGAAACGATCCCCGAACCCGGCGGCGATGTGGATAGCCTCGCCCCCCTTGTCGACACCGTTTTGCAGGCCTGTGCCACATTGCGTTCGTCATCCGGTGTGACACAGATTGTGATCGTCGGGCTCGGTTTCGGCTCCGCTATTGCGACCCGCTTGGCGACGCTGCCGGAAGCGGATATTTCCGGTGTGGTGCTTCTGGCGCCAGTCACGAGCGGCAGAGCCTATTTCCGCGAGCTCCAGCTTCGCGCAGCGATGATATCCAACATCACCAACGTGAAACCCGAGCCTGTTCCGGGCGTCGCGTTGTCGATTGCCGGATTGGACATGCGGGATGGCCTGGCGGCGGAGGTCAAGGCGCTGCGTATTTCGCCCGACATGCTTCCGGACACCATTCCCGCGCTTGTCTTGAGCCGTCCGGGCCGGGCGAATGAAGCGGCGTTCGCGGAGCAGATCGCGGCGCGGAATCCGGCGAATACCACTGCCACATTCGACGGCTATGATGACCTGATGACAGATCCGACCGCTGCGATGACGCCTGTGGAAGCTTTCGGCACGGTTGTCGAATGGATCAAAGACCGCTTTCCGGCCGCCCCCGCAACAGACGTCGGAGAAAAACTCGCTCCCTTTCCCTTGAAGGGGGACGGCTTTTCCGAAACGATCGAGCTGCTGGGCTGTGAAAGGCAGATCGTGGGCACCTGGTGCGAACCGGAGGGGGAGAGAACCGGGTCTGCAGTCCTGTTCCTCAACGCCGGAGCCTTACCCCGGTCAGGATGGGCAGGCAGCGTGAAAAATACCCAGCGCTGGCTCGCCCGCAACGGCATTCCGTCGTTGCGAATTGATGTTTCGGATGTCGGAGACAGCCGGCCGGTCTCCTTCAGTGCTGAAATCGTCCATTACACCGCAGAGCAGGTCGAGGACGTGCGCGACGCACTGGATTTCCTGCAAAAGCGCGGCTGCGGCCATATCGTCGCTGCCGGCAGTTGCAGCGGCGCATATCTCGCACTCCGCAGTGCCATCGCGGATGACCGGATCTCGGACGTCGTGGCGGTCAACCTGCAAAGGTTTCTGTGGGACCCGCGGGACGATCTTCGAAACGCCCTGCGTTTCGATCACACGGATACCTCGGCCTATGCACGCAAACTCATCGACAAGGAAAAACTGAAGCGGCTCTTGTCCGGGGAGATTCCGATCTTTTCGCTGGCAACATTCCTGCTGCAAAGAACACTACGAAAGGTGGAGCAGAAACTTGCGCCCTATCTCTTCGGACTTTCCCCGTTCGCACGGATCTGTCGACAGGTGCATTCCGAACTGCGCGCTCTGAGCGATCGGGGGACCCGCGTCGACCTCATCTTCAGCATCGGGGATCCCGGCATTCCGCATATGGAACATATTCTCGGCAAGGACGGGATGCGTGCCGCGTCTTATCCGGGCCTTGAGCTCACCTTCATAAACGGGGCAGATCACAATCTGACGCCGAAATGCGCTCTGGAAATCTACCAACAGAAAATCCTGCAAGCCGCGTTCTCCGACCCTGAACGCACCGCTTCTGCTGCCTGATGCGAACGCTTACCCGGTAAACTGGTAGCGGGTCGATCCGTTCAACGCCGTGAGCCGGACGGCCGGCCGTGCTTCCTGGTCCGTTCCGGTCTTGCGCACCAGCATGATCCTTTTTTCACCACCTGGCGCCAGATGGAACCAGTCGTCGGAAACGCTGAAGCCTGGTACGTCGAGATGCACCGACTGGGTGAACCTTTTCGCTTCCAGCCGCAGTGTCCAGTTGCCATCGCCTGCCGGGTCCAGGCCTCCTTCGATCTCCAGCGGCTGTCGCACCTGCGGATAGCCCAGTGGGAAATGGAAGGCTTCGGAAAGAACCTGATCCGTTGCCGGGTCGATCAGCCGGGCCACGGTGACATCATGGCCCGGCGGGCCGAAACGATACGCATAGGTCACGTCGAAGAACGCGCCGAACAAATCTGTTGCCGGGACCTCCTGCGCTTCGCGTGGCGCCAGTTCCAGGTCGCGGCGTCCTGAAACGACGGGCACGCTGCCGTCGCGCAGACAGGAGAGCGTCAACACGAGCGCCTTCGTTTCCGGTGTCTCGTTGATAACGTGGACGCTGAGGCCATTCGTGCCTTCGTCGGTCACGCTGACCTGAACCGGCGAAAAGCTGCGCTTCAAGGCATAATAGGCCGGCTTCGGGAGTCCGGTGGCGTCGACGATCCCCCAACCGGCGCCGGGCAGCAGATCCTGAAAGGTCCATACCAGTGCGCCGCGGCAGGACGACCCCTTGCGCCGCCATTCGGCAAAGGTTGCCGCCATCACCTCGCCGGTCACGACCCGGGACAGATCGAGGTACCGGTCCGGATCGCCATAGCGCACGGCTGCCGGGTCAAGGCCGTAGAGCTCCTTGAAATAGAAATCGCGCACATCCTCGAAATCCCAGCCGACACCCCGGTCCCGGGGTATGCGCGCCTTCCAGCGCGGATCATGGCCGGGTTTCACCGGCAGGTGTCCGGCAAGGGTCTCGGATTGCGGCACATTGGAAAAGGCAAGGCACTCGGCCGCGAAGCGGACATCGGCGCGGCGGGCGTCTTCCAGCGGGCGCTGATAGGCACCGACGCCGTAGTAATGGGCAATCCCTGCGTTCGGGGAAAACGGCAAGGCCCCCTCGCAGGGCGAATTGGGCACATAGGGCACATCGGGACGCCGGTCGCGGCTGATTGCCGGCAGGATCTCTTCCGTCAATGGCCCCTTCCAGCGGCTCTCGGGCAGGCCCGTCATGGCGCCCTGCTGGTAAATCTCGCTGCCGCCGCACAAGACGGCGAGCGACGGGCACCCCTGGGAGATAGCGAGCTGATAGCGGGCTTCCGCCTCGACCGTTTCGACGAAGGCCTCGTCCTTGACCGGGTAATCGTAATTGGCGAACTGGAAGTCCTGCCAGACGAGAATGCCGAGTTCATCGCAGAGTTCGAAGAAATCCCGCGTCTCGTAGGTCATGGTGCCGCCGATGCGCAGCATGTTCATGCCGGCATCGCGCGCCAGTTCCAGCCACGGGCGGTAGCTTTCCCGGTCGCCCGGAAGTCGCAGGATATCCGCATTGGTCCAGACCGCCCCGCGGCAGAAGACGGGTACACTGTTGACAACCAGCCCGAAGCCGTTGCCGTCCGCGCCCCTGTCGACCTCGATCGTCCGGAAACCGATGCGTCCCATGCCGAGTACCGTGTCATCGCACAGGATGCGGACATCGTGCAGAGCCGGTTTGCCGTGTGTGTGTGGCATCCAGGGGTCAACATCGGGGATCGTCAGAGTTGCCGAAAAACGACCGTCTTCACCGCGCAGCATGTCGGCGCGGGTGCCGCAACACTCCAGCACCGGCGTACCGGTGACGGCTTCGAGGTCTGCGGAGACGGTGAGAACGCCGTTGCCGGCCCCGTCCGGCGTCGCCTCGATCTCCCTGGCCTTCACGCGCGGGGTCGACGGGTCGTCCAGGGAGATCGGGCGATAGGGGCCGACCGCATGCACGTCCGGGCACCAGCCGGGCATGTGCCCCAGAAGCGTGGTGCGGACGAGGCGGAGGCCCTGAGACGTGGCAAGCTGGGGTCGCCAGCGGGCGCGCGGTCCCTTCTCATCAAGGGCGGGCTGCAGCGCCCGAAAGCAGAGGACGAGCCGGTTTTCAGGGCGAAGCTCGACCGGAACCTCCTGGCCCAGGAACATGTTCCGGCTTTCCAGGACCTTCTCGCCGTTGAGATAGACCTCGGCAATCGTCGCCAGACCGTCGAAACGCAGGAGGCGGGAACCGGTGACATCAGCGGTGAAATCGGTGACGTACCAGATGTCCTTGTCGTGCAGGGACGTGGGGTTTTCCGGATCGTAACGTCCGGCGTCATTCAGGGCTTCCGCCGCCGTTCCAGGAACCTTTGCCGGCACCCAGTCGGTCAATGTGGAGAGGCCGGAGGGGTCTTCGATCCCTCCGGCCTCCGCCACGGCAAGAGACCATTGTTCCGTCAGCATTTTTTTAGCGCCCCCTGACAGGAACCGTCTTGCCCCTATCCATGATATCGCTCTGCCGCGCCGAACCTCAGGCCGCCTTCGATGCGGCCTTGCCGAAGCGGGCGTCGAGATTGTCCATGACGGCATCCCAGGCATCCACTGCCGGCTGCAAGGCCGGAGCGAGCTTGTCGAACTTCTTGCGCATCACGGCCCGGGCCAACTGGAACTGGACCGTCTTGGCAGTCGAAGAGATCGTCCGGGCGGCTTCGGCGGACCGGCTGAGGTCCGCAACGCCTTCTTCCGTCAGCCAGTCCAGATGGGCTGAGAACAACTCGTAATTCGCACCGAGCTGGCGCAGCGTGTTGAAAGCGTAAAGATGGAAGAAACCGAACGGCCGGTCGGCAACCTCGGCGACCTGGTCCGGGAACACGCTTGCGAACGCTCCAACCGGATTGGCCTTCGGCCTCCGCGACAAATGGCGGGACAGGAGGTCTACGGCTGTCTCCCTGATCCGGTCCCGCGCCGGGACACCCCCCTCGGGGAATTTGACGAACTCCGTGTACGGCAGGAAGGGCAATGCGCCTTCCGGAGCGTTCATATGAAAGATGCCGTCGAAATCCTCGCCTTCAAGCCGGTGAAGCCCGAGATTATGGAAGTAATCCATGGTCCGGCCTTCGACATCGATCCGGTTGATCGCGACCGTGGTCTTGCCGTGTTGGCTTCTGTAGGAGGTCCCTTGCGTATCCGGCAGGAAATAGCTGTCCATTTCCACGAGGGTCAGCCGGCCGCGGCGTATCTGTTCTTCCACGTGGCGCTCGACGCGGTCGTAGATCGCAAGCTCGGTCACCCGGAGATCGTAGAGGCTTTCCAGATCTTCCAGGGGCACCTTGAAGAAGGTGAACTGGTCGCCCTCGAAATCCTGGGTGACCGCAAATCCGAGACAGGCTTCCGATGGCACGCCGCAGGCTGCAAGAACCTCGATCCAAATATCTAGATAACAGTTGGTCTCCGGCCAGTCGCGCGTCATTGCGTGCAGGGGATGACGTGCGTAGGCGGCCGGGTCGAGGTCCGGAAACACGGCTTCCATATCGATGTCCTTCGACATTATGCCCCCCAAAGCGCCTTGCGCACGGGTTCCGGCCAGTCGGCGGTCTCAAGCCCGTGCTGGGCAAACAACGCCAGCGCGATCCGCTCCAGACCGAAACCGACACAGGCGGTATGCGCGGTCTCGCCGTCGGCAGTCTTCAGACCCCAGGTCGAACCGAAATGATCCTGATGGTAGTTGAACGACAGACACGCGGTCTGATTGGCCGTCGAGGTCACCGGGATCAGCAATTCGAATTTCAGGTTCTGATCACGCTGGTTGTTCGCCAGCATCTTGCCGGCGCGGCCGAAGAACGGATCATTGGCGACATCCACATGAACGGGAAGGCCGACCGTCTCGATCAGCTTCCGGCCGCGCTCCATCCAGAGCTGACGGAAATCCTGTACCTCCGCGGGCGTTCCCATACGGACATATTCGCGCATGCGGAACAGTTGCATCCGCGCCGGGTCCTTCGACGGTTCGTGCCGGAAACAATAGGACTGCAGATCGAACAGACCGCCACCGGCCGGCAGAGGGCCGCGCTTCGCGATCGTCGGATACAGCGGATAGCAGGCAGCCGGCGTCAGCACGATATCGGTCGCCTTCTGGTCCTTTGTCCAGTCCTCGCCTTCCGCCATGCACTGCAGCAGGTTCATATGGTCGAGTTCGCAGCCGCAGAAGCTGTGCACGGTACCCGCGAGCTGCGGGAAACTCTTCATGTAGCCGGATCCTTCGAAATGAGCCCGGTTCATGCCCGGCGGAAAGCGGATCGCCTCCGCGCCGTCTTCGCCGCCGAAAGTGTCGATCAAGCGTTCGAAGCCGGCAATGACGTCCTCGAACTTGCCGGACCGGCCGTAAAGACCGTCAACACCGGTTTCGATCAGAAGGCCGCTCGCAAACAGCCGGTCGAGAAGTGAAGTCTGCATATCCATTTTGCTTACCCCAACAGGCTGGTGTTTTGCTTGCCAACGAGCAGCATCGTCGACGTGTTGCCGAGAATACGGTCATTGGAAATCATCAGCTGCGCGGAATGGGCATCCCGCAAGTGACGGCCGAGGCTGAAGGGCGTGCCATTCTTGTAGCCGAGAATGCCGCAAATCAGCATGCAGTGGTTGATGATCGTCAGGATCGTCTGGGAGGACGAGATCTTGACGTTGTTCATCGCCACGCCGAAGCCCATGGACGACAGCTTGTTCTCGTCGGCCCGGGCGGCGTCAAACTCGGCGACCGCCGCGGTGACCGTCGCTTTCACCATCTGCAGCATGCCGGAGACTTCCGCCAGCCGCAGCGCGCCCGGAGGGGTTTCGCCCGGCGCGCGTCGAGCAGCAGCCTTCACGAAGGACTGGGCCCGCTTGACTGCATCTGCGGCAATGCCGAACCAAACGGCACTCCACAAAATATGCGCGTTGGCGAGCATCGACTGGGCCGCGATTTCGGCGAACGGCTTGGGCAGGATCTGCTCCGCCGGCGCTTCGGCCTTGAACAGGAAACCGTCTGAACAGGTGCCGCGCATGCCGAGCGTGTCCCAGTCATGGGTCTTTTCGAGTGAATACTGGCCTTTCAGGAAAACCGTCATCACCTGATCGGACGGGGCCGCGTCCTTGTGGCTGCGCGACGTCACCAGAATGGCATCGGCTTCTTCGCCGTAGGAAATGACCGTCGCATCCTTTTCCAGACGGCAGCGATCGCCGTCGACTTCAATCGCGCAGATGGAGTTGCGCAGATTGCCGCCGATACCGGCTTCGGTCGTCGCGGATCCAAGCAACAGCTGCTCCCTGGCAATGCGCGCCATGAAGTCCCTGTGCCAGCTTGCCTCATCACCATGAGAGACCAGACTGGACGTCTTGATCTGATGCATGGAGTACGTCATGGCCGCCGCTGAACAGGCCTGGCCGAGAATGCTGCAGACTTCTGCAATTTCAGCTGTCGAGGCGCCTTCGCCGCCTAGCTCAACGGGGATCTGGATCCCCATCAGCTTTTCGGCCTTCATGGCTTCCACGGCTTCCTTCGGAAAGCGGGCTTTTTGATCGACATCATCCGCATGTTCGGACGCAACGACCGCCGCGCGCTTTGCCCGTTCGGTCAGGCTCAGCGCGGAAATCGGACCTGCGACGTTCATATCAGGCCACCTTCTTGTCTTCTGTGATCTGGGACAGCGCCTCGGCAATCGCCGCGATGGATGAGAACGATTTGCGGTTCAGGAGGTTTTCCGGGAATTCGACATCGAACTCGTCCTCGAGCGCCAGCATGAGCTGGACGGAGGCAAAGGAGGACAGACCCGCTTCATAGAGGTCGTCGGTGTCTTTCAGCTGGTCAACGGAAACGGGAAGACTGCCGTGTTTGGCCAACAGCTCGCGAATAATGTTCGTCATAGTGGTTTCCTGTCGATTATGCCGGTTTGATGATTTTGTCCGGCTGTTTGCGCACCTCGTAAGATCTAACTAGAGAATAATAGATAAACTTACCTTAAAACGCTTGGTTAATTTATTGATAAAATTAAAATTCAATTTGTTAACCTAAAACGATTATTAAAATTATTTAATATATGCATTTTCCCATAGCAAAAATAGATTCTCGTGAATACGCCTCTGCGTAATCACTGTATTTTTGCTTATAAAATCTCAGAGAGAACGCTATTCGAAACGCTCTTCAGACGCGCACTTGCTCTTTGGCCCGCAGTCAGAGAGGAATGGCGGCCATGTCCCGATGCCCGACTTCGATCGCGAGCCCACCTGCGGCGATTTGTTCCATCCGGCTCCCCAACCAGCGGGACAAGCGATCCGGATCCAGTCCCATGTCCGACCCGGCGGAGACCCAGCCGGAAATCAGTTCCCGCTGGAAGGCCAGCGCATCCCGATCCGCGTGCCAGTCGGAAGGTCCGGACACCACCCGGTAACCGGCGGCTTCAAACAGCGCTTCGGCCGCGGCCGCCGCATCGGGACCAAGGGCGGCGCCGAAGCCCTTGTCCGTCTTCTGATGGGCATTCATAGCCTGGCGAATGTCCTCGTCGAACGGATCGGCGGGCGTGCAGGAGGCACGACCGTCATAGGTCAGGCTGGCCAGGAAAGGCAGTCGCGCGGCGGTAACGAGACCGACGAGTTTTTCCAGAAAAGGCCGGGTCACCAGATCGAGAAAGGCGGATGTCGTCACCCCGTCGACACTCTCGAAGGGAAGCGAGGCGAGGTTGCCGGAAAGATCCACCTGACGGCACGCGACCGCGCCTTGCCCGAACCGGGAGAACCGTTGCCGGGACGCCTCCAGCAATGTCGGATCATAGTCGGTCAGGAGCCAGTCCTGGGAAGGCCCCAGACGACCGGACAGGGCCGCGACGGTGGAGCCTGCGCCGCTGGCCAGATCCATCAGACGTACCGGCTCCTTGGGAAGGGCGGACAGAAAAGCGTCTTCGACCTGGCCGTTGCGGGCAGCCAGATCCACCGGCTCCCGTAGCCCCAGCCAGTCGGCGGAAAATCCGCTCATGACAAATCCTCCAGTACGGCGGAAAAGGCGCGGACCGCATCCGGCCAGGTCGGCAGCGCGTCGGCCGCCTGACGAGCGGCCGCCGCGAAAGCCGTGCGTGCGTCCCCATCCTCGATCAGCCGCTTCAAGGCTGACGTGAGCCGCCCGACATCTTCCACACCACAATAGATCGCAGCGCCTTCAGGCAAGGTCTCGCGTACGGCGCCCTCGCCGCTGCCGATCACGGGCAATCCATGAGCCAGCGCCTCGGTGTAAGCCATGCCATACCCCTCGTAGCGGCTTGCCAGGACGAAGATATCGGCCTTGCTGTAAAAGGCGGCCAGGGCCTCCGGCGCAACGGCGCCGTGAAACGTGACCCGATCCTTCAGTCTGTTTACATGCAGCTGGGCGCGAAGTGCCTGAAAGCAGGGCTCGTTGCGCGTGGTATCTCCGACAATGTCCAGATGCCACGGCAAATCGGTCAGTGCGGCCAATGCCTGCAACAAAAGATCATATCCTTTGCGCGGTACGATGGTGCCGACGGCAAGCAGGTTCGGACAGTCCGTCTCCGACCTCGTTTTAATCGCGGCACGATCGGTGCCGGGCAGAACGACATGGATCTTCTTTTCGGCGCTTCCGAAACAATCGCGAACCTGCGTCGCCGTCGCCGGGCTGGTCACGATAATCGCCTGCGCCCGGTCCAGCGCCGCCTTCTCCGAGGCCCGCAGACGGTCCGCCGTTTCTTGCGCCAGACCGTTTTCCAGGAACAACGGATGGTGCACCAGCGCGATCAGGTCATGACCTTCTGCCAACCGGGCAGCCACCTCCCCCATCGCCCCGTAGGCCAGGCCGTCGATCACGATCCGGCAGCCCATGGGCAAGGCTTCTATCCGGCGGGCGGCCTCACCCAGAACCACCGCCTCGGGAAAGGGAAACCCATCCCCAAGCGGTAGGAGAGCGACCTGCCAGCCGTTATCCCGCAATCCGGCGATGATCCGGCGGTCGTAGCCGTAGCCGCCGGTCGGTGTCTCTATGTCGCCCGGATAGGCAAAGACGATCGGACGGCCGTGTTCAGCCAACGGGCGCCTCGTACCAGGCGCGGGCAACGTGGGATTCGGAAATGGTCACCCGGATCGCCTCGATCTCGGTTCCCGGACGGCCGAGACGGTCGCCGCGGGCGGCGGCGGCCAGATGGTCGTGCACGTGCTTGGTCAGGAATTCGGTCGTGGTGTTGATACCGGCGAACTGCGGCAGGTCATCCAGGTTCTTGTAGTTCAGCGGCCCCAGAACCTCCTTGAGAGCCTCATGCGCCCGACCGATGTCGATCACGACGCCGTTTTCATCGAGGGTCGCGGCCAGGAACGCGGCATCCACCACGAAGGTGGCGCCATGCAACGCCTGGGCCGGGCCGAACAATTCGCCCTTGAAGGAATGGGCGATCATGACGTGGTCTCGGACTTCAACTCCAAACATCGATTTCAGCATCCTTGAACTGGAAATGAGGGAACGGGTTCATTCGTAGGTGAGAACGGTCGCAAGGGCGTCCGGGTCGTTGAAGAGATCCGGCAGGCGCTCCGGCGCGCTGTCGAACGGAATTCGGTGGCTGATCAGGCGGTCGAGCACGGGGTCGGCCAGAAGCGACATGGCCGTTTCAAGCCTGCGTTTGAAGTTCCATCTGTCCCGGCGTTCGGCCCGGATGCTGCCGACCTGGCTGGATTTCAGCACGAGGCGGCGGCTGTGAAAATCGCTGCCGAGGACAACCGGAACCGGCGCGTCCCCGTACCAGCTCATTTCGATGACGGTCGCGCCGTCGCCGGCAGCCGTCAGCGCCGATTGAAGTCCAGCTGCCGTGGCGCTTGTGTGGAACACGAGATCCTGGTCCTGCGGCAAATCTTCCGGCGGGGCGAACAGGCAGCCGAAGGCCTCCGCCGTATCCCGTCTCACGGGATTGACGTCGACCAGCGTGACCCTTGTCGCGGGGATACGAGCGGCCAGATAGGCGGTCAGCAGACCGACCACGCCACCGCCGACCACGCAGATGTGATCCCCAGGTGAAGGCATTCCGTCCCATAAAGCATTCAGGGCAGTCTCCATATTGGCAGCCAGCACGGCGCGCTCCAAGGGGACGCCGGAGGGAATCCGAACCACGTGACCGGCGGAGACGGTGAAGACAGACTGATGTGGATAAAGGCAAAAGACACTGCTGCCCAGAAATTCATCGGGACCGGCCTCGACGATACCGGCCGCGGCATAGCCGTATTTGACCGGAAAGGGAAAATCGCCTTCCTGAAAGGGGGCGCGCATGCGCTGCCATTCGGCCTGCGGCACCTTTCCGCGGCAGACCAGGCGTTCGGTGCCCCGGCTGACACCGCTCGCCCGGACACGGACCCGTACCAGATCATCTTCAAGGTCCGGAAGTTTCGCGGCGCGCAGCGCGCATTCGCCCGGGGCGATGTACCAGAGCGCCCGGGCATTTTCGGCGCGTGCCGTAAATTCGTCGAAATTGGTCATGAAACAACCCGGTCGATGATCTGCCGTTGTCATAGTTCCCTATTAACGGATGACAAGATCCCTAATGCCATCACGATAGGTTTTGAAAGTCACAAATATGCGCGCTGGATTTGAAATGCCTCTTTTCCAACACTCAGAACCGGCGATGACGGCTCGCAGGATCATCTTTCTGACCCTGTTTCTCGTCAGTTTCGCTGCGCTGACGGTGCTGATGGCGGTGACCCTGTCCCCCAACGGCTACGGCGTCCTCGACTTTCTCGTGCTCGGCTGCTTCATCGTCACCCTGCCCTGGACCATCATCGGGTTCTGGAACGCGGTCATCGGTCTCGCGGTCATGCGCCTGTCCCGCGATCCCGCAAGGGCCGTCTGTCCCATCGACGTGGGCGATCCCTCCACGGCGCTCACCAGCCGGACGGCAATCCTGTCCTGTGTCCGCAATGAAGACGTCTCACGGCTGGAGACGAACCTGAACGCGATGTTGACAAATCTTGTCCGCAGCGGCGAATCGTCTGCCTTCACTCTGTTCGTCCTGAGCGACAGCTTCGTTGACGAGATCGTGCAAGCGGAACAGGCCCTGGCCGACCGGCTCGCCAGGCGCTGGTCGAACAAGATTTCCGTCGTCTATCGCCGCAGGGAAGACAACCCGGGCTTCAAAGCCGGCAATATCGAGGATTTCTGCGACCGCTGGGGCAAGGATTACGATTTCGCGCTGGTGCTCGATGCCGACAGCTACATGTCGGCGGAGGCCATGCTCGGCCTTGTCCGGCGTATGGAGGCCAACCCGAAGCTAGGTATCCTGCAAAGCCTCGTGGTCGGCCTGCCGACGGACAGCGCCTTTGCCCGTATTTTCCAGTTCGGCATGCGGCTGGGCATGCGGTCCTACACCATCGGCAGCGCCTGGTGGCAGGGCGATTGCGGCCCTTACTGGGGTCATAATGCGGTCCTGCGGATCAAGCCGTTCATCGACCACTGCCGCTTGCCGAAACTGCCGGGCAAGGGCCCGCTGTCGGGTTGGGTCCTGTCCCACGACCAGGTGGAAGCGGTCATGATGCGCCGGGCCGGTTACGAGGTCCGGGTCCTGCCGCAGGAAGGCGGCAGCTACGAGGAAAACCCGCCTCACCTGCTGGAATTCATTCGCCGCGATCTGCGCTGGTGCCAGGGCAATCTGCAATACAAGCGGCTGCTGAGCATGCCCGGCCTCAAGCCTGTCAGCCGCATTCAACTCGTTCTCGCCATTTTGATGTTCATCGGGTCGCCGGCCTGGGTTGGTTTCATGGTCTCTGCCGCCTGGCTCGGCATGACGGATACCGGTGTGGCTCCGTTCAGAGCCGATACCGGTGCCGCGATCTTCCTGACCATCATGACCATGGTCTTCGCGCCCAAGCTGGCGACCATCGCCGACATCCTGCTGCGCTCCGACCTGCGCCGCGCCTTCGGCGGTTTTTTCAGGGTGATCGTCAGCTCCGCAGGGGAAATTCTCTATGCGGCGATGCTCGCGCCGATCATGGCCGTCGCCCACACTCTATTTATCGGCGGGCTCGTCTTCGGCAAGACCATCGGCTGGGGCGCGCAAGGGCGTGATCTGGAGCGCTTGCCGCTCGGACTGACAGCGAAGAAGCTCTGGCCGCAAACCCTGTTCGGGCTGGTCGGCGTCATCTGGATCAGCCAGCAACCGTTTGCCCTCGTTTGGCCGGTGCTGCCGATTGCCATCGGGCCGCTGCTCGCAATTCCAGCCGCAATCCTGACGTCCACGCATTTCTTGGGCCTTGCCGGCATCAAGTCCACACTGTGGCGTATCCCGGAGGAAAGCGACCCGCCGGCCGAGCTTTGGGCCCTGAATCTGCCCGCGCTTGCCGGACGCGAAGTTGCCGCAGAGATCGAGACCCATGTTCAGGCGCGTGTCCACGGCGAATCGGTTCCGGTCCCCATTCCGGTCAAGGCCTGAGGCCGAAGCCTTCCTCCAACAAAAAACCGGCCTCAACGGCCGGCTTTTTAAATCTCTGCAGCTCAGAAACCTGAGTTGAAGCGCCCCGGGATCAGGCTGCGTTCGACGATGCAATCGGCTGGGTCAGCAGTTCGTAGATCTCGTTGGGATCGTGAGAGGTACGCAGGCCCTGGGTCACATTGCTGTCGCGCAGCTGGCGGGCAATGCGGGCGAGTGCCTTCAGATGATCGGCACCGGCACCTTCCGGTGCCAGCAGCAGGAAAACCAGATCGACCGGCTGATCGTCCAGGGCGTCGAAATCCACCGGCTTTTCCAGCCTGGCAAACAGGCCGACCAGATGATCCAGACGCGTCAGCTTGCCGTGCGGGATGGCGATCCCGTGGCCGACACCGGTTGAACCGAGACGCTCACGCTGAAGCAACGTATCGAACACCTCGCGCTCGGAAAGCCCCGTCAGTGCCGCTGCCTTAGCTGACATTTCCTGGATTGCCTGCTTCTTGCTTTTCGCCTTCAGCCCGGCAATCACCGCATTCTTCGTCAGAAGATCACTCAGATCCATATTCGCCTGCCACTGTCCGGGACCGGACCGACGCTCCCGCGCGGGTCCGACCCGGGTTCTTCTGGTTTATTCCGCAGCCTGTTTCGCTACCAGGTCCGGATCGATCCAGCCGATGTTTCCGTCTGCCCGGCGGTAAACCACATTCATACCGCCGTTGGCCGCGTTCTTGAACATCACAACCGGAGCCTCGCTCAGGTCCAGTTCCATGACCGCCATGCCGACCGTCATGGTCTTAACCTTTGCCGACGTTTCGGCAATCACCAGAGGATTGAAATCCTCCGGCACTTCCTCTTCCTCTTCCGGCGACGCCAGAACGTAGGACACCGCCTCGAACGCCTCACGTCCGGACCCATTGTGGAGATGATGGTCCTTCAGTTTGCGTTTGTAGCGGCGCAAGCGTTTCTCGATCTTGTCGGCGGCAAGATCGAAACTCAACCTCGGTTCCTGGTCCTGTGCGGATACCTGGAGCATCGTCCCGGTATCCAGATGCAACGCGCATTCGGACTTGAAGCCTGTGCCTTCCCGGCTCAACGTGACGTGCCCGTTGTAGCCGCCGGGAAAATATTTCGACAGCGCATCTTCAATCCGGTCCGTGACGTGCGTCCGCAATGCGTCGCCAACGTCCACGTTCTTTCCCGAAATCCGTAATGTCATGGGGACCTCTTATTCTTGTAAGGACCGATAGGTCACCGGCTACCGTGCCGGCGCCTGAAACGCGGTGAACGTTTCAGACCTACAGAATGGACCAGTCAGCGCCCGAGCGCCATCCCCTTCGTCTCTCATCATGCGGACGGTCGTATAAGCGCGTGCCCTGCCTGTGTCAATTGCAGGACTTTGCATTTTCGCGCCAGTTTCTTCACGAATTGTGTATCCGCTCGAATAGGCGGGGGATGTCCGGGTTACCAATTGGAAGGCTGTCGCAGCGGCGAAAAGCAGTCGCCACCCAGCCTGTGCAGACGGTTTAGCGGTTTGCCCGCTTCTCCCGCCGCCGCTGAACGGAGGATCCGATCTTCATGGCCTCGCGGTACTTCGCAACGGTTCGCCGTGCAATGTCTACACCGTCATCTTTCAACCGCTTAACGATGGTGTCGTCGGAAAGAATCGCGTCGGGAGATTCCACGTCGATCATCTGCCTGATCCTGTGGCGGACGCTTTCCGCCGAATGGGCATCCTCGCCTTCCGTCGCCGAAATGGCCGAAGAGAAGAAGTACTTCAGCTCGAAAATGCCCCGGGAGGTCGCCATATATTTGTTCGACGTCACCCGGCTGATCGTCGATTCATGCATGCCGATCGCATCGGCGACCGTCTTGAGATTGAGCGGCCGCAGATACTCGATGCCATAGGTCAGAAATCCGTCCTGCTGGCGCACGATCTCTGTGGAAACCTTGAGGATCGTCTTGGCGCGCTGGTCCAGGCTCTTCACCAACCAGTTCGCCGTTTGCAGGCAATCGGTCAGGTATTCCTTTTCCGTTTCGTTGCGCGCGGTCCTGGTGATCGTCGCGTAATAGGTCTGGTTGACGAGCACCTTGGGCAGGGTGTCGGAGTTCAGTTCGATCGACCAGGAGCCGTCGCTGGCCCGGCGGACGAAGACGTCGGGCACCAGCGGCTGGACCAGGGAAGAGCCGAAGACGCTGCCCGGTTTCGGATCGAGCGCCCTGACTTCGGCGACCATCTCGGTCAGGTCCTCGTCATCCACGCTGCAGACCTTGCGCAAGGCTGCGTAGTCATGCCGCGCCAGGAGATCCAGGTTTTCGATCAGCGCTTCCATCGCCGGATCGAAGCGGTCCCGATCCATGAGCTGCAATTTGAGGCATTCGCGCAGGTTACGCGCGAAGACGCCGGCCGGCTCGAAGGTCTGCATCAGCGCCAAAACGCTCTCGATGCGTTCTTCCTCCACTCCGAACTGTTCGGCCGTCTCGGCGAGATCCAGGTCGAGATACCCGTTCTCGTCCAGGGAATTGATCAGGTGAGTGCCGATCAGCTTCTCCACCGGATCGGAGATTACCAGATGCATCTGGTCTTCCAGGGAATGAACGAGCGACTCTTCCTCTGCCACGAAGGCTTCCAGGTTGTAATCCTCGCCGGCGGACCCGCTGGAGACATTCTTGTAACTGTCGCCGCCTTTCAGCGCCGCCGGATCGGGCGATGCCGGCACGCCGGGTTCATCGGGGAAAACATTGCCGAGATCGGTATCGAGCCGGGAGGCGATGGCTTCCGAGCCGGTTTCCAGCTGGCTTTCCATCCAGTCGCCGGAGGCCGGCTCGCCGCCGGATGCGGGCGCTCCTGCGTCCTCTCCTGAATAATCGCCGCCTTCGGATAATGCACTGCCGGCGTCACCCTCGCCGCCGCCGGCAACGTCGCCTTCCCCCTTTTCCAGAAGCGGGTTGCGCTCCAGCTCCGCATCGACATAGGCGACAAGATCGAGGTTCGACAATTGCAGCAGCTTGATCGCCTGCATGAGCTGAGGCGTCATGATCAGCGACTGACTTTGTCGCATCTCCAGCTTTGTTGAAATTGCCATTTACGCCCGGCGTGCCCCGCTGATGTTTTGGTCCACTTCTTGCTTATAGCGTATTCGGCGACCTGTCATCAAAGCGTAAATTGTTCCCCGAGATACAGGCGGCGAACGTCCGGGTTGGTTACGATTTCGTTTGGAAGGCCTTCGGTGAGCACTTCGCCGGCCGCGATAATATAGGCCCGGTCGATCAGTCCGAGGGTTTCGCGTACGTTGTGATCGGTGATCAGAACGCCGATGCCGCGCTGGGTCAGATGCCGCACAAGCTGCTGAATATCGCCGACCGCGATCGGGTCGATGCCCGCAAAAGGCTCGTCGAGCAGCATGAACGACGGCCGGCTGGCCAGCGCTCGGGCGATTTCGACGCGCCGCCGCTCGCCGCCGGACAGGGCGATCGACGGCGACTTGCGCAGGTGGGTCAGGCCGAATTCGGCCAGCAGGTTGTCCAGTTCCTCGTTGCGCTTCTTCCGGTTCGGCTCGATCACCTCGAGCACGGCGCGGATGTTTTCCTCTACCGTCAGGCCGCGGAAGATGGAGGCTTCCTGCGGCAGATAGCCGATACCGAGGCGGGCACGGCGGTACATGGGCATCTTGGTGATGTCCAGACCGTCGAGCACGATCGCGCCCTGATCCGGGCGAATCAGGCCGGTGATCATGTAAAAGGTCGTGGTCTTGCCGGCGCCGTTCGGCCCCAGTAGCCCGACGGCTTCCCCTGGCCGAACCGCCAGGCTGACAAACTTGACCACCTGACGACGACCGTAGGTCTTGCCGATACCGTCCACCACCAGGGCTCCGGTCGTGTCGTGACCGTCCTCGGACATCTCATTCATGTCCACAGGCGTGGCTGTCGAGGCGATGGAAAACAGTTTCACGAATGCGATCCATTGATTGAGCGCGCAGCCCTTGTCTTAAGGCGTCGCCCTTCCGCTGTCGAGTTAAGAAGGAGGCAGGCGGTCGGCCCGAATACCGCGGTCGTTATGACCGAAGTCAGTTCTTGTTGAAGCTTTTCGGCTGGATAAGAACCTTGACGCGCCCCGACCCGCCGGATGTTCCGGAGACACCTCCTTGCAGGTTCGCCGTCCCGGTTTTGAGATTGACGGTCAGCTTTTTGCCCACCACCACGTTCGGCCCCTGGCTCAGAACCACTTCCTTGCCGGTCATGACCATCATCTGACGGTTCATGTCGAAACTCGCCTGATCTCCGGTCGCGGTCTGGTCCTTGGCGGTGATATAGACCCGGCCCGATGCCTCCAGGCGCGATATCTTCTGCTGAACGTCGCCTGCCGCGGATCCGTCGTAGAAAACGCGCAATCGCTCGGTCTTCAGTTGGGTTTCTCCCTGGGACACGACCACATCGCCCTTGAACGTGGCGCTGTTGGTCTTGTCCTCGACCTCCAGCTGCTCCGCCTCGATCTGGATCGGCTCCTTGGAGTTGGAACCGAACCCTGCGAAGGCATCGGAGAAGGTCTGTGCCGACGCGGCATGGGGAATTGCGAACACACAAAGCGCACCTGCGAATGCCAGGCGGAGCAGTTTACTCATTCTATTTCCCCTGTTCCGTCGGCTGGAGGGTCATCTTGATTCCGTCGGTAAATAGCACCTTGCCTGCTTCCTGATCGTAGCTCAACCGTCCGGCCCGGATCGTTCCCTTCTCGGAGCGGATCGAAATCGGTTCATCCGTGCGCACCTCGCCTGTCTTCAGATCGATCGACACCTCGGACAGGTCGACGGTATAGCCCTCGCTCCATTCGAGCTGAAGCCCGTCGTAAAGCTTCAGCGTTTCCTTGCTGTTATCGAATATGCCCTTCAAGGCGGTCACCTTGGCAAGCTGGCCGGGGCCGGGCACGATCTCCGCCCGGATCATTTCAAGATCGATGATCATCGGATTGCTGAGCCGCTGCACGGCCCGGGTCGCCGTCACCCTGTAGGAACGATCGCCGTCGTGGCCGGACAGTTCCGGCCTGTGCATGACCAGCCCTTCGGACGTCAGACTGACGGCCCCTATGCCGAGATCGGACAGGTAATTGAAGACGACGATCAGCCCGACCATGCCGGCAAAGATCAGAACACCGACTGCCGGGAAGAAAATCCGAAGAAACCTGACCGCACGGCTGTGCCGGCGCGCCGTTTTCTGGGCACGCGTCATCTCCCTGACCCCGATAAGCGCTGCGCGCAGAGGATCGGTATCGGCAACATCAAGCGTCAAGGTTCAACCCCGCAAGATTCAGGCTCCGACTCCCCCTCGGCTCCCATATAGGATTTCAGAAACAGGATTACAGGCTTTTGCGCTGCCATCCATCCGGCAATCTATCCGAACGGCATCAGGAATGGGCGAAAATATCCGTTTCCTCCCAGCCCTTCAGATCGAGCTCGGCGCGGGTGGGCAGAAATTCGAAGCAGGCCTGCGCGATGTGGGTCCGCTGTTCCCGCTCCAGCATCATTTCCAGCCTGGCTTTCAACTGATGCAAGTACAGCACATCGGAGGCCGCGTAGGACAGCTGGGCGTCCGACAGCGTCTCGGCGGCCCAGTCGGAGCTTTGCTGCTGCTTGGACAGCTCTACGCCCAGAAGCTCGCGAGTAATATCCTTCAGCCCGTGGCGGTCGGTATAGGTGCGCACCAGCTTGGAGGCGGTCTTCGTACACCAAACCGGCGTCACATGTACTCCGAGATAATGACGCAGAACCGCGACATCGAACCGGGCGAAGTGAAAGATCTTGGGCTTCGACGCATCGGACAGCAGGGCGCCGAGATTCGGCGCCTCCGTCTGCCCGCGATCGATCTGCACCACATCGGCGGTTCCGTCACCGGGCGACAGCTGAACGACACACAGCCGGTCGCGATGCGGATTGAGCCCGAGGGTCTCTGAATCAACGGCAACGGCCTCGGCATCCCGGTAGGCACTCAGGTCGGGCAGGTCATTCTTGTGGTAGCGGATGGTCATGCCGGATACGGCTCCTTCACATGAAAATTCAGCCCGGTCATTTATCGCGAAGGGCCGGTCGCGTCAAAACGAACTGGAAATCAGGCGCATCGAAACGGCTGCACTGACGTAAATCATGACCGGGGGCTTGGCAAGCGGTGCCAGGCCTGCCGTCCGGATCAGGTTCCCCGGATCCAGGTCGTCATGCCGGCCGCTGCGATGACAAGGACGGCACCCGCGGCTATCAAGACCTGCGCCTTCATTTCTCACCCGCAAGGTCGTCGATGATCGGGCAATTCGGCTTGTCGTTGCCGTGGCAGTTTCCGGCCAGGTTTGCCAGCGTTGTCCGCAGGGACTGGAGTTCGGCCAGTTTGCGGTCGATCTCGTCGATCTTGGCGAGCGCGATCGCCTTCACGTCCGCACTCGCCCGGTGCTCGTCCTCATAGAGGGACAGGAGCAGGCGGCACTCGTCGATGGTGAAGCCGAGGCTGCGCGCCCGCTGCAGGAACTTCAGCCGGTGGACATCGGTCTCCGAATAGTCCCGGTAGCCATTCTCCGAACGGGCGGGCCGGATCAGGTCGATGTCCTCGTAATAGCGGATGGTCTTCGGCGGCAGATTGGATTGTTCGGCCGCAAGTCCGATGTTCATGTCGACCTCCCAGCTGGCGTTTCATCGTTCGAACCTGTTCATCCGTCCGAAGATAAGGCTTCCAGCTACTGGAAGGTCAAGGGTGTCGTGAAAAGTTACAAATGGGATGGGCGGCACTCGCTTCCGGAGCGCCGCCCAATATGTGCGAAGAGACAACGAAGAGATCAATCCTCGCCGTCTTCTCCATCTTCGTCGTCATCGTCGCCAGACTTGTCTTCATTGGCAGCGATCTTGGTCACGTTGCCGTTTCCCGCATCGACCATGAAATTGTGCTCGATGCCATCGGGCGCAAGAATCGTGATCTCATAGTTCGGCACGTCCTTTTCCAGGTTGAACTGGAGTTCGGCAACCTTGCCCGGCTGCGCCGTCTGGGCGGCGCTCATCGCGTCGGCGGCGGAGAGTTTGGCGTCCGCAAGCGCCTGCATCTCCTGAGCATCGCTGTTGGAATGCCCGGAAGCCAGCGCGATCGTGGCCCCGCCGGCTCCCATACCGGCACTGACGAGCGCTGCGGCCAGTGCAAGTTTCCTGGTTCTGGTCATGGTTTTTTCCTTTCCATTTCAGTCGGGACCGCACCATGCGTGTCCGCTGAAAGGGAATTTGGCCTGCCCGCTTCACCGGTGCCTTTCGGCGACCTTACGGATCGGTAAACTCGCCCGCCTGCTCGGCCGGGTTCTTACAAATCCGTAAGAAACCGGAAAAGCGGCGACAAGGATAACCAACGACAACAGCGATGCTTTCAATTCACAGCGCATCCGCGCCCTCTGGAGAAACATCATGTCACATATCCTTGAAGCAGAAGCCCGACCCGCAAACTCCGGTTCCGGCCCGATCTACAACCGCGTCCCCCAAGTCACGCCCGACTTCTGGATCGTCAAGCTGCTGGCTGTGACGGTCGGGGAAACCGCCGCCGATTACATCGCCGTGAACCTCGGCCTCGGGCTCTCCGCCACCTCGGCGATCATGAGCGGGTTCCTGATTGCCGCCCTTGTCCTGCAATTCGCCCAGCGCAAATACGTGCCCTGGATCTACTGGCTCGCGGTTGTTCTGATCAGTGTCGTGGGCACCTTGATCACAGACAATCTGGTCGACAATCTCGGCTACAGCCTGGAAAGCACGACGATCGGTTTCTCGATCGCTCTGGCCGCCACATTCGGCCTTTGGTACGCGGTCGAGAAGACGCTCTCCATCCACAGCATCTATACGTTCCGGCGCGAAGCGTTCTACTGGCTTGCGATCCTGTTCACCTTCGCGCTCGGCACCGCTGCCGGCGACCTCGTCGCGGAAGGTCTGTCGCTGGGCTATCTGTCGGCCGGCATTGCCTACTCGGCTGTCATCGGCATCATCGCGCTCGCCTATTTCGTGTTCAAGGTGAACGGCATCCTGGCGTTCTGGCTGGCCTATATCTTCACTCGGCCGATGGGCGCATCGTTCGGCGACCTGCTGTCACAGGCCCGCGCAGATGGCGGCCTGGGCCTCGGCACCACCATCACCAGCCTGATCTTCCTGGCCCTGATCGCCCTGGTGGTCGTGTACATGACAAGGTCCCATGACGGCGAGGAATACGCTCGCGGAAAATAGGCAAGCCGCGGGTCAGGATGCCCGTACTCCGGCCTTACCGGCCGGAGTACTCCTGTTCCAAATGCCGGCAAAGTCTGATGTAAACCTGGAAGAACCCGATCCCGCCCTTATTTTCCGAAGTGGAATTGCAGGGCGGGTTGCTACACACCTGATCATGGCCTGGCTGCAGCCCAATTCGACCTGTCAGCATGAACGGAGTATCGACCGGTGAGAATCCTGCTGATCGAAGACGATGAAAAAACCGCCGACTACGTGCGGCGCGGTTTCGGGGAAGCCGGGCATGTCTGCGATGTGGTCACCACCGGCGCCGACGGTCTTTTCCAGTCGACCCAGTCGGACTACGACGTCATCGTGGCCGACCGGATGCTGCCGGGGCTGGACGGGCTGTCGATGGTCAAGGCGATCCGTGCGGCAGGTAAAAGGACACCCATCATTTTCCTGACATCGGTCAGCGGTGTCGACGACCGGGTCGAGGGCCTGGAGGCCGGTGGTGACGACTATCTGGTCAAACCCTTCGCCTTTTCGGAACTGGCGGCCCGTGTTGCCGCGCTCGCCCGCCGCCCCGCGCTCCAGCAGGAACAGACGATCCTGAAGGTGCATGATCTCCAACTCGACCTGATCCGCCGACGCGTGACACGCGCGGGGCAGGAGATCGACCTGCAACCACGCGAATTCTCCCTGCTTGAAGCGTTGATGCGTGCGGAAGGGCGCGTTCTGACGCGAACCATGCTGCTCGAACTCGTCTGGGATTTTCATTTCGATCCGCAAACAAGCGTGGTCGAGACCCATATCAGCCGGTTGCGGTCCAAGATCGACAAGCCTTTCGACGTGCCGCTGCTGCATACCGTCAGAAGCACCGGATACAGCATTCATGCACCGCGCTGATCTTTTCCGCAGCAGCGGGTTCCGGATCGCTATTCTGTATACCGGCCTGTTTCTGGTTGGCGCAGTCATTGCCGGAGCGACCTCCTACCTCATCATCCGCCAGGAACTCGTGCTGCGCCACGACCGGTCTGTGGAACAGGACTATCGATTTTTCGAGGGCATCTACCAGGCCGGCGGCAGAGCCGATCTGATCGAAACAGCAAAGATGCAGGCGATAGCTGCCCGGCCCGATGACAAGGTGATCCTGCTGCTGGACGAAGCCGGAGCCAAGCTCTCCGGGAATGTGAACCCGGTCGCCGGGCTGCCGAAATCCGGTGAGGTTTCAGCTGCGCGTCTGGGTCTGAACGGCGACTACGACTATCTCGTCATCAAACGGAAGCTTGGCGACGTTACCGTGATTGTCGGCAGCAGCGGTGAAGACGTCAGCGAAGTTGAAGAGGTCTTCTTTCAGGGCGCATTCTGGGCGGCTCTGCTTCTGGTCGCCATTTCCCTTTCCGGGGGACTGGCCCTGGCGGTGCGAATGAACGGCCGCATTAGGGAGATCCGGCATGCCCTGAAGGAGGTCGCGGACGGCAGGTTCGACATTCGCATGCCGAAAAGCAATGCAGGCGATGACATCGACCGCTTGACGGCCCTGGTCGACAGCACGATTGCCCGGCTCGGCAAAGCGGTCGATATCAACCGCCAGATCACCACCGACATCGCCCACGACCTCAAGACCCCGATGAACCGGCTTCGGATCGAAATCGAGGATGCGCTCGCCCGCAGTGAAGACGGGCTGCCCGTTACCGACCAGCTTTCGGCAATGGAAAAAGAGACGTCCGGCATTCTTGCGACATTCGACGCCCTGCTTCGCATTGCCCAGATCGAAAGCGGCGCGCGCAAAGCCCGTTTCGAACCGGTGAACCTGACCGCTCTCCTGTCCGATGTCGTCGAGCTCTACGACGCCCATGCGGAGGAAACGGGCGCACGCCTCTCCCTTGAGATCCCCGCCGATCTGCCGACAGTGCCCGGCGACCGTGAACTGCTGGCCCAACTCTTCGCCAACCTCATCGACAATGGACTGAAGCATGGCGGGAAGACGCCCACGATCGGCATTATCGCTGAGGCCGATGCGCAGGAAGTGACCGTTCGGGTCGCAGACAACGGCCCTGGCATTCCGTTGGAAGACAGGGAAACGGTCTTCCAACGGCTCTACCGGCTGGAAAAAAGCCGGACAACCGCCGGCACCGGTCTCGGCCTGAGCCTGGTGAAAGCGATCGCCGATCTCCATGACGCGGGCATCACGCTGGAAAATGCCGAGCCCGGTCTGGCCGTCATCATCCGCTTCCCGGGATCGCAACCGCGCTGAATCAAGACCCCGCGGGGATTGGCATCGCTAGAGCGGAATACTCAGGCCCTCAATCCGAACGACGCAAGCCTATTCCACGCCGCCCATCGATTTCGCCTGATCGATCAGGTCCTGGCACACGGCTTCATTGCCCTGGCGGTGCGCCTCGTAGGCTTTTTGCAGAAGGGCGCGCATCTGATTGCCGGTCTCGAAATCGATTCCGTTGCTGTCGGCCCGCCCGAGGGTCGCCTCCACCTTGTCAATATCCGCTTTACAATCTGCAAAGGCGAACGTCGGCGTGACGATCATTACGGCCGCGGCCAGCAGAAGTCTTGTCGAACGCATTGTATTCTCCTTTTGGTTCACCCTACTCAAAAAGGTCTGAATATCCTGCGCTTGGCATTATACGCCAGATCCGATTCGCGTTTCGGGTTCTCCATTTCCTAAAGCACCCGCTCGCCCTGCCTCAAGACCGTTTTCAGATAAGGATGGCCGCCATGGAGGCCGACGTGCAGCAGGTCGGCGCGCTTTCCGAGGGCGATTTCGCCGCGGTCGGTCAGACCGGCCGCGTCCGCCGGCGCCTTGGAGGCCATGCGAACCGCCGCCGGCAGATCCTCCCCGAAAGTCTCCGCCTCCCCGATCAGAAAGACGGCGTCCAATAGCGAGCGCGGGACGTAGTCCGACGCCAGGATGTCGACCAGCCCTTCCGCCATCAGGTCCGCGACGGCGACATTGCCCGACTGGGATCCGCCGCGCAGGACGTTCGGGGCGCCGCCGACCGTGATCATGCCGGTTTTCCGGGCAAGCCGGGCGGCCTCGAGACTGCAGGGGAATTCGGAAATGGCAATGCCTTCGGCGAGCGCCAGATCGATGTGTTCCGGATCGGTGTCGTCATGGCTCAGGAGCGGCAGGCCATGGTCATGGGCCATGCGGACGACGGCGGGGCGGACCGCGGCGCTGATCTCGTCGGAAAAATTCAAAAGCTCCTGCGTGTCGCGCTCGACCACCGAACGCGGCAGGCCGGTATCTGCCATGCGCCGCTGCATGTAGCCTTCCACATCTTTGCTCTGGCGCCGGCCGGGCAGATGCTCCATGACCGAAATCACCCGGACGATGTCGCGTGCGATGTTTTCCTCCACCAGCCTTGCGGATTCCGGATCGGTGATTTCGCAGCGCAGATGGACCAGATGCTCGGCGCGCAGCATGCCGGCGTTCCGGGTCGTCTCAAGCGCCTCGATCATCGGCCCCAGGATTTCCCGGCGCTCCGGGTTCTTGAGTGTCGCGCCGACGCACAGGCTGTCGAACACCGTGGTCACACCGCCGCCGATGATCTGAGCGTCATGGGCGAGTGCTGCCCGTACCGGATCCCAGCGCACATGGGCGCGCGGATAAAGATGCTTTTCGAAATGATCGGTGTGAATGTCGACCAGGCCCGGCAGCAGGTAATCGCCGTCCAGGTCGATCCCGCCCCGAGGCGCCACCCCGGTATCGATAGCGGCGATCCTGCCGGCGCTCACGGCGACATGCCCGGTGACGACTTCGTCGGCAAGAACCAGCCGCGCATTCTTGAAAACGGCAGAGCCCCCTCCGGTCCGGTTCGATTGCTGCGCGATGTTCATCCTTGTCCCCTTCCCGGTCATCGCCCTCCGGAACGGATCCGGACCGGCCACAGCCTCTTTGGATTTGCAAATATCGGCGGGCACAATCGCCTGATTGGATGACAGTTGTTGCACAGGGTTCACAAAATATCCTGCCGGGTTCGCTCGACAGTGGACAACAAGCCGGCATATTCGAGCGCCGCGAACAGGCGACACCCTCACGAAACCGTGACCCCTTTTCGCGCGCGCGCCCGGCCCTCCCGGCTCGGAATCGCGCGCGGACGCCCTATTATCAGGGTTAAGCCGCGCCCGGTCCCGATCACGAGACCGGACAGCCTGAACCCGATGGGAGACGTTTCGATGACCCAAGACCTGATCACCCGTCGCCGCCTCCTCGCCGCCGGCGGAGCCGTCATGGCGACCGGGCTCCTTGTTCCCGTCAGCCGCGTTCCGGCCAGCGCAAAAGGCGTGGCGCCGACGCCCTCCATGCGCGGCGGGTCCAACAACTACCGGCCCGGCGCCCCGATCGTGGACCGGATCGGCGGCGGAGGCTTCCTCATGACGGGCACGGTGCGGCGCGCGGGCGACGGTGCGCCGCTTAGCCATCAGCGCATTCAGATCTGGGCGCATACGACCGAAGGCCACGAGCGGGACCCGCAGAGCCACGGGGCGACGCTCACGGACGAAAACGGGGTCTTCCGCATGGAGATGCCGCAGATCGTGCCGGCCTTCGGCCAGCCGCACGGGCACCTCGCCTATGACAGCGGCGATTTCGAGACCGTCTTCCTCCGTCCCGTGATGGCAAGTTCGAAGGACACCCGCCTGGAGGCGCATTTCGTCCTTCAGCCGGCCTGAGCGGAGCGGAACCAGCGGACATGAAACGGGCCCGCTCGCCCCTGATCTGGGCCGCTCTTGCGGCCGCCGTCGCCGCGCCCATCGCCGCCGCGGCGGCCAGCCCCCTGCTTGCCTGGCGCGATCCGGTCTACATTACGGCCGGGTTCGCCGGCATTGCCGCGATGGCGCTCATGCTTGTCCAGCCCCTGCTGGCCGGCGGCTATCTGCCGGGCCTGCCCGCGACACGCGGGCGGTTCTTACACCGCTGGACCGGGGCCGTGCTGGTCGCGGCGGTGGTTGTCCATGTCGCGGGCCTGTGGATCACCAGCCCGCCGGACGTCATCGACGCGCTTCTGTTCCGCTCACCGACGCCCTTCTCCGCCTGGGGCGTGATCGCCATGGGAGCCCTGTTCCTCGCCGCCCTTCTCGTGGCCCTGCGACAAAAGCTCCGCCTCAGGCCGCGGACCTGGCGCTTTGCCCACACCTCCCTCGTCATGGTGGCCGCGCTTGGAAGCGTGGTTCATGCCCTTTTGATCGAGGGCACGATGGAGACCGTGTCCAAGGTTGTGCTGTGCGCGCTGGTGCTCATGGCGACAGCGAAGGTCGCGTTCGATCTCAGGGTATGGGCTCTCCGGCCACGCCGGGGCTCCTGAGACGGCCCGCAGCGAGGCGATCGGGTGTTGCCCTGCCCCTCTCTGTCCACCCTGACGACCTCAACCGCATAAGGAAGGGCGCGCATTTTATCGCTTCGGTCCGTACTGCGTATTTTTACCGTTGGCATTCTCGGAAAGGATCATTCGTCCCTTCGGCTTGGCGTGCGACACGCCGGCGGTCGGGCAGTCGGTCCGTGCTGCTTCCACGGCCGTCTCCGATTTTCAGGCCACAATGACGATACAACTTCGGGTCGGGCTTGCGGATCAGGCAGGCCTCCTGAACATCAAAGGCGGCGCCGAGAACGATGAAACTTGCCGCTACGGCAGCCCTTCTACCGATCCCTTGACGCTCGGCTGTTCCGGGCAAGTCCTTGTTACACAAATTTAATTCGAATCGCATCTTGGTAAATAACACGTGATTCAAGATGAGGCGTCTCGATTGTCTCACGTCGAACAAGATGGCTAATATATTGGAGCCGACTCATGAAATTGTCTTCCATCAGAACTAAACCAAAAATACTTATTGGTATCTCCATTCCCCTGATTCTGTTGATGATCCTGGGCGGTGTCGCCCTGAACAGCATCAGCAGAATTACGCAGACTTCCGAGCGGGTGAGCCACACCTACGAAGTTCTCAACAAAGCCCAGGGCATTATCGGTTCGGCCGTCGACATGGAAACCGGCATGCGCGGCTTTCTGCTGGCCGGGAAGGAAGAATTTCTGGATCCCTATAAAGCCGGGCAGAAAACGACGTACGAAGGCATCGAGGCGTTACAGAAGACCGTTTCCGACAATCCAAAACAAGTTGCACGCCTGGGCGAAATCGAGACGACCCTGAAGGACTGGCAAGCCAAAGTCACCGAACCGGCGATCGCCTTGCGTCGGGAGGTCGGCACCTCCAGGACCATGGACGACATTGCACAGCTTGTCGGCGAAGCGCGCGGCAAGATCTATTTCGACAAGTTCCGCGGGTTGATCGCAGATTTCATGGCCGAAGAAGCAAGCCTCATGGAAGCCCGCCAGCAGCAAAAATTCGAGATTGAATCCAACACCCAGGTCGTGATCCTCGGCGGCATCGTCATCGCGATTGTCCTTGGCGGCGGGTTGGGCTGGTTCATCGGCAACGGCATCGCCAGGCCGATCGGTCAGATGACGACGGCGATGTCCGAACTCGCCAACGGCGACAAGACAGTTGACGTTCCCGGCAGGAACCGGCGCGATGAAATCGGCGAAATGGCAGAGGCCGTCCAGGTGTTCAAGGACAACATGATCAAGGCCGACGAAATGGCTGCCCGGGAAGCGGAGGAGGTGAAGGCACGCGAGGAGCGGGCCAGGCGGATCGAGCAGATCACGCAGGACTTCGACGCAACCGTGTCGGAACTGCTGGGCGCGGTCGCAGGCGCCTCAACGGAAATGGAAAGCACGGCGCATTCCATGTCGAACATCGCCAATGACACAAACCAGCGGGCGACGACCGTTGCAAGTGCTGCCGAACAGGCATCCGCCAACGTGCAGACCGTCGCAACGGCGACCGAAGAGCTGACAAGCTCCATTCAGGAAATCGCCCGTCAGGTGGATCAGTCCTCGTCGATTGCCGGCAATGCCGTGTCTCAGGCGGATCAGACCGACAAGCAGGTTCAGGGCCTTGCCCTGGCGGCCCAGAAAATCGGCGACGTGATCAGCCTGATCTCCGATATTGCGGAACAGACCAACCTGCTTGCCCTGAACGCCACGATCGAGGCGGCACGCGCGGGCGATGCCGGCAAGGGCTTTGCGGTCGTTGCCGCCGAAGTCAAGGAGCTGGCCAGCCAGACCGCCAAGGCGACCGAGGATATCGGCCAGCAGATCAGCGCCATTCAAAGCGAAACCGATGATGCGGTCTCCGCCATTCAGGCGATCGCGAAAACGATCGGCGAAATGAACGACATCGCGACCAGCATCGCCTCCGCGGTTGAAGAGCAGACGTCCGCAACGGGCGAAATCGCCCGAAACGTCGAGCAGGCGGCGGCCGGCACCGAGGAGGTGACCGGAAACATCCTGGAGGTCACCCGGGCGGCAAGCGAAACCGGAACCGCCGCGACCCAGGTCACGGCAACCGCGAGCGAGCTCAGCAGCAAATCCGAGATGCTCAAGACCCAGGTCGAGACATTCCTTTCCCAGGTGCGCGCCGCCTGATCCAAAAGGCAAAATCCCGAAATGAAAACAGGCCCGCGCGGGCCTGTTTTGGCTTGACCGGATCGCCGGTCTCCGGATGACGGCCGGTTGCTCCGAGTTCGCCGGGGGCGGGTAGTTTGGCTTTGGGAGTGTTGTGCGGGCGGCTCTTGGATAACCGGGCGTCAAACGTCCGGCACATAGATACGCTTGAGCGGCATCATGGTGCGGTAGCGCGCCGAGAGCTTGTCGTAATTCTCCAGCATCAGCTTCACGAACTGTTCGCCGTCGATCAGACGCAGCTTCGGCCGGTTGCGTTCCAGCACGCGAGCGGGCTTGCTGTAGGAGCCGAGATTGACGAACAAGGCGCACTCGCCTTCGCCCAGCGTACCGAGCAGCTGGCTGACTTCCGGCTCGCCGGTCTGGTCCGTCTTGCGCTTGCACTGAACCTTGATGATCGGCGGCTCGAAACCAAGTTCGTCCGTATGGGCAATGACGTCGACGCCACCGTCTCCAGACTTTTCGGAGACGCGGGCGGTATAGCCCATGCATTCCAGCAAATGCGCCACCAGGTGCTCGAATTCATAACCGCTCAGTTCGGAGTAGATCTTGCGGATCACATAATCCTCAGTCGTTTCTTCCGCTTGCCGCGACACGGTCCCGGCGACGCTGTCGTCATCGGGCGCTTCCGTTTCCTCGCCGACCCGATCCGGCACGATGACGGTCGGATCGATCTTCGCAAGGAATTCCGTTGGGTGGTTTTTGATCCGAAACAGGGTGATAAATGCCCCGATCTCGTAGAGCGCGGATTGAGAGAACTCGCTGCGCGGAAAATGGCCGAGCCACTCCACGGCGCGCCGATTGGGATAACTGTCCGCATCATCCTCAGGACCGGGGTAATGAACGACCGGTCCTGTGATCCGGCCGATGTTCACCTGCCGATCATGCTTTGACGGATAAACGACGACGTCACCAATTCTCACCTCATGGAGATACCGCAAGATCATACCGGCCTCGACCGGAATCGCCCCCGGTTTCCTGTTCGGGTAGGCGTGGATAAGCGCTCTCTTGATCGCCTCCCGGTCGTTCGGCAATGCCGCAATGTCGCCCAGTTCCGCCCAACCGACAACGACATACCCCCCTTCCAGCGCATCCGGGCCGATGTCCTCGGGCATATGCAGTCCCCAAAGCGTGGTCATGCGGCGTATCTCCCTTTTGGTGATAAACAGGCCTTCTTTATTTCTGCCAATTACGCGGTTGTCGGGGGGACAAGCGAAACCGAGAGGCGAAAGGCTAGACCAATCCGAACACGCAAATTTTCAACACAGATATTCCGGCAACTTCGCTTTCCATTCGCTCATAAGAATGAGCGTGCATTCAACAGTCTCGCCGTTTTCCTGAATCAAGTCGAGCGTACCGGCGGGCACGGTCTCATCCCATGCAAAACTATCCGACATGACTTTAAGCAGTTCGCGCTTGTACGCAGTGTCCAGATTGTCGAGCTGATCGCCTTTTGTCTCGAGCACAGTAATCCGCGTTCCGCCATCGGATTTCTGCGCAGCGAAAATGAAATCTGGATAGACCTTCGGTCGACGCCAGCCCTGCAAGCCATATTGACTGCGCGCAACATTCCGGTGCCACCACTTCAAGGCCTCATCGCCGTCGAGGTAAACGGCTACGTCCTGCTCGTCATTGTTAAGTTCGGCTTCGTAAACCGGAGAGAACAGACTTTTTTCGAGTGGGCCTCCAGACCTGCTGACAAGTTGCCGCCCATTATCCGGTTCTGTTGTTTCAACGCTGAAAGGCATCCTCCAATTCTTGCCATCGAGCCTCAAACGGAACTGGATATTCCCGGTCTTGACGCCATCCTTGAATAGAGCCTCGGCCCGTTGAGTTCTGGCGACTTCCAGTCCTTTACGCAGCTCTTCGACAATCAGGCTTTCCAGTTCGCCTAGTTTCGCATCATCGAAACCTCGCGAACGTAGCGCCGCTAACAAATCGGCAACGATTTCCCGTCCAACGAATGGGTTGGGAACCAGATCGGAAATCATGCGCACGGCTTGAGCCGGATCGAATGACAGCGCTTCGGAATTTTGCGCCACCACTTCGCCGACGATAAGCTCTTCTCCATCTTCGGAGAGCGAAATTCGCTGAAGCTGGCTTTCCGCGGCCTGCGCGTTTTCGGGAATTCGCGCAGCAATCTCGTGCGGATCGAAACCCCGCCAATCGATGGCCGATAATACATCGGTTTCGTAGTCGAGTTCCCGAACTTCACTGCCATCCACGGCCATGACTTTCGGAAGGTAAATTTCCGTCTTGGCGAAGGCTGCGCGGCGGTCGATCTTGCGTGCAACTATTGCTGAACCCGACGTGTCCTCCTGAGAAACACGCAGCACAAGATCGCCAAGCCCGTCCTGCTCAAGACCGTCCTTGATCGCCTCTACCACGGTGGCCGTATCGGCGTGGTGCGTCACGACATGGCATTCGTCCAGGGCATCGACACCGGTCTTCACCGCGCCGGGCTGCCGCAGGATACGCCCGACCAATTGCGTCATCGCCTTCAGGTTGGAACTCGCCGCAAGTGCACACAGAACATAGGCAAAGGGACAGTCCCACCCTTCCTGAAGCGCCTGTTTGGTGATGATGACCCGAATGCGATTGGTCGGCGCCAGAAGGTCCTGGTTTTCCGGTTGAGACAAATCGTTCTTCTCGGCGGTCTTGATGGCGATTTCCGCTTCGTCAAAACCCGCCGTAAGCAACCAGTTTTTCACGTCATCCGCATGGATGTGACCGCTATCGCGTTGATCGGCTCCGGTACGTTCCACCTGCACCAGCATGATCGGTCGAATGTAGCGATCAGTATTCGCCCTGAGCTTCCGGGCTTCAACGTCAAGCGCCTTTAGCTTGGCAAGAGCCGCATTGAGTGTCGACTTCCAATCGTTACCCTGTCTCGGATCGAGGTTGAGCGGCATCTTGATCATGCCCTCGCTATCCAGCTCCCGGCCCGACACTTCGACCAGAACATTGGCATATCGACCCTCACGCGGATTCTTGCCGCCGCGCGGCTGGACATCCTGAGGCGTGGCCGTCAATTCGAGAACGAAGCAAGGATTGAATCCGTAGAGCGTCCTGAAGGCGAGATCGGAAATCGCCCGGTGCCCCTCATCCAGAACCACAACAGGTCTGATAATACGCAAGGCATTGCCCAACGAATCCTTCACCATCGGAAACATGTCATTGTAGGCGGACAGGTTCGGCGCGAGATCAAGGGCCGCCTTGTGCGCCTGTTGCTCCCCCTCCGGCGGGAAAAAACCGTGCACGTCCCCGCGATCCTGAAACATCTTCAGGGTGTCCTGATTTTCCCGGTTCGACGACTGCAGCATCAGGATCATCACACACAGATGCGTTTCGACATCTCGAGCGTCGAGGCGATCGGTCTTTTCCAAGATGCGAACGCGCCCGGCGGCCGCACGATCCAGTCCTTGCCTGTAAGGGTGCTGACGATCTTTCAGATGCTTGAGCGTCTGGGAATAAATGGCTTCATTCGGAACGATCCAGAGAACGAAGCCCGTATTGCGGTCGAGATACCGCCCCATGATCCGGGACACGGCTGATATCGCAAGCCAGGTTTTCCCGCCGCCGGTCGGCACTTTCAGGACAGCATTGGGAACAGGCCGACCACAACCGTCCAGGCGCGGTGAGAACGGAATGCCAGCACGCGAAGCAGGCAGCTTGCCCTCAACCTTCAATTCTTCCCAAGTCTCTTTGGCATAATCAGGGATCGGAAGCTTCAGATGCGGCTTGCCTTTGGCGATCTGGGCAATCTCGTCCGCCTCGGCCTTGTTTGCCTTGAGCGTATCAAGATAGACCTCAAGCGAGGTCAGCACCCGATCCTGATAGTCGAGCTGGCGAAACATGGCGCGTCAGCTCCGATCGATGCGATAAAGAGCAAATGGCAGCGGGACGAATTCCACTGGGATGTTCTGCTCGGCCAACATCTTCTGACTGACATAACGGGCAGGCGCGAAGACCAAGTGCCGCTTTTCCGGGTCGGTCTCGGCAAATTCCTTGGCTCGCTTCAGCGTCAGGGCTGCATCAGGCGATTTCAGCCAATCCAGATCGGGCCTGTAGATCAGCCAGACAAGCTGACCTTCGGTAGCGCCAAGGTAGAAATCCGCCTCCCGCATGGCCGATGGTTCAAAGGAACGATTGGTGGCCATATGGAAGAGAACAGAGCCAATTCCTTCGTAAGTGGGAAGCGTCTCTCCACTCAATACTTTGTCGAGTTCGATGGGATCACCTAGTATAAAATAAGTGAAGGTTCCACCTAGTCCTTCCGCACGTTTTTCTATCTTTTTTCACCAGTAACAATCAATTCGTTGTCTTTGATAGTCTTCTTAATAGAATCATATTCGTGTCCATGTAGATTTCCTATAGCATCGACATTTTCAATTAATCTGTCGGCCTTTCTTATTTTGCTCCACGTAATAGACTCTCGGAACAACTCCGAACGTTGCGTACCGCTGAATTTATAGCCCTTAATAACACGCCTTATACGCTCTGCAGTCAATTGATCTGCATAATCCTCCATCTCAACCAGAATAAAACGACGAGTACCACCGTCTTCTTTGTTAGCCTGAAGAACCGCATGGGCCGCGGTGCCGGAACCTGCAAAAGAATCCAAAACAATTGAATTTTTAGCAGTAGCTAAATCGATTACTTTTTTAATTAGCTCGAGCGGCTTCGGGGAAATAAACACGTCTCCGGAATTCTCAAAATCTAATATTTCCAATAGCAACTTCTTGGCATCTTGAGTATGACCAACCTCATCGTAGAACCAAAGTGTCTGAGGAACTCGGCCACTTTTTACATCAGAAAGATATCTCTTTAATCGTGGCTGATTATCTTTATCTTCTCCCCACCAAATTCTGCCATTTGCATCAAGTTCTTCAAAACGCTTCTTAGAAACGCGCCAATACATCCCTTTAGGAGGACCTGCGATCTCTCTGCCAGCGGGAGTAACAATTGAATATGTGCCTTCACCATAGAAATTTCGCGCTGATAGATCCCCTGACGTCCAAGGCCCTCGTGGATCTGAGTCTGGATTTGAGTATCTAGCTTCCATTTCTTCTGTTCTTGCCAGCAAATTTGGCCGCCAAGTTTCTTTATTTTTTGCATAAATCAGCACATAATCATGGTCTTCTGAAAAGTACTGCGCAGTATTTTTCGGAGAAAACACTTTTTGCCAAATGCAAGAAGCAACAAAATTACTTTCCCCAAATATTTCATCCAACATTTCTCGGGATCGATGGACTTCGTTATCGTCTAGCGTAATCCAGATACTACCCTCGTCACTTAAAAGCTCATGCAATAATCTTAATCTCGGCCACATCATGGCGCACCATTTGTCGTGACGCAGACCGTCCTCTATCCCGATCGGATTCGAAGCCAGCCATTCCTTGATCATCGGTGCGTTGACGTTGTCGTTGTAACTCCAGCCCTCGTTGCCGGTATTGTAAGGAGGGTCAATAAAGATGCAGTCTACCTTACCGGCATAGAGCGGCATCAGCGCCTTCAGGGCATGCAGATTATCGCCTTGAATGATCAGATTCCCATCGAGGGCGACGGGACCGATACTTTTGCTCTCATCCGGCACCAACGGGCGGAACGGCACGGCAAGGTGGTGGTTGTAGACAAACTCCTTGCCCTTGAAATTCAGTTCCGTCACGGGATCCCCACTATGCCAAATCATTTGGTGTCAAAGCATAGAATCCGATAGCCGACCGAAACGCAACCAGTCTCCATCCCCTGCCCCCGGCTGCCTTGGCGATCAAAACAATTGCCGCAACAAGCCCTAGTTTTTGCAGGCCGGGTTTGCTGACATTGCGGCATGTCGGGAGATTGATGCAGGTTGAAGTATGTTGCCGAGCATCGCCCGAGCCTTACCCAGCCCCCAAACGAAAAAAGCCCCGGTGAACCGGGGCTTTTTGTCGTGTTTCGGGATCATCCGAGACGATCCGAGACCGGAAATTGGTGCCCAGGAGAGGACTCGAACCTCCACGCCCTTGCGAGCACCAGCACCTGAAGCTGGCGCGTCTACCAATTCCGCCACCTGGGCATTGAGCCTGTCTTGAAGACACCGGCGCGATCTTAAGACCGCCGCCGCCGACTTCTTAATGTCGGCTCAGGTGGGCGCTTGTAAGGGTCTGTCGGGGACTTGTCAATCACCCTTTTGCAGACAATTTCATTCCTGTGCAGGAAGGCTTTCACATGCCTCTTCACATACCCCTTCACAGGCGGCCGGCAAAGGGCTAAGAGACTGTAGGGTCCCCGGTTTTACACCGGCGGGACAGAGGATTATTCTGCAGGTCGCGGCCTTCAGGCGCGCGACATAAATGCCAGACGTGAGAGGCAAGCGGCCATGTCCACGGCTTTGAATGGAAAACTCGTCACGGTCTTCGGTGCGTCCGGTTTCGTCGGGCGCCATGTGGTGCAGGCGCTGGCGAAGCGCGGTTACCGGGTGCGCGCCGCCGTGCGCCGGCCGGACCTGGCGACCCACCTGCAGCCGCTCGGCATGCCGGGGCAGATCATGCCCGTGCAGGCGAACCTGCGCTATCGCTGGTCCGTCGACCGGGCCGTGCAGGGCGCGGATGCGGTCGTCAACGCGGTCGGCATTCTGGCGCAAAGCGGCAAGCAGAGCTTCGACGCGATCCAGGACTTCGGTCCGCGCGCCATCGCCGAGGCCGCGCGGGGCGCCGGGCTTTCCACAATCACCCATATTTCGGCCATCGGCGCGGATGCGGACAGCGCCTCGGCTTATGCCCGCTCCAAGGCGGCCGGCGAGGCCGGCGTGATGGCGATCCTGCCGGACAGCATCATCCTGCGCCCCTCCATCATCTTCGGGCCGGAAGACGACTTCTTCAACCGGTTCGCCGACATGGCGCGCTTTGCGCCGGCCCTGCCGCTGATCGGCGGCGGCCACACGAAGTTCCAGCCGGTCTATGTCTGCGACGTGGCCGAGGCCGTGGCCAAGGCCGTCGACGGCGAGCTGAAACCGGGCACGATCTATGAGCTTGGCGGACCGGAAGTGAAAAGCTTCCGCGACTGCCTGGAAGAAATGATGGCGGTGACGCGCAAGCAGCGCATGCTGGTGCCGCTGCCGTTCGAGATCGCGTCCGTCATGGGCAAGATCATGCAGATGCTGCCCAAGCCGATGCTGACGGCCGACCAGGTGCTGCTGCTGAAGACCGACAACGTGGTGTCGGAAGCGGCCGCCAGCGAAGGACGGACGCTGACCGCCATGGGCATCGCCCCGACGACGCTGGCGACGATCCTGCCGACCTACCTGGACCGCTTCCGCGAACACGGCCAGTACGACGCCCACCGCATCGCCTGAGGGAATGCGTTAAAGCCAAGCCGCATGCGCCCCTCTCCTCCTAAGGGGCACGGAAATGGTATATGGCAAAGTCCAGCTCCCTCTCCCATTGGGAGAGGGTTGGGGTGAGGGGCGCCAACCCCTCAACGATACGGAAAGTCTCACCCCCCTCACCCGGAGCTTCGCTCCGACCTCTCCCTATGGGAGAGGTAACTTGGTGCCTGTGGTGATGGCCGGGCAGTGCCAATTGCGCCCCTCTCCCCCCTTGAGGGGGAGATGTCCGCGAACGCGGACAGAGGGGGTGTTGGGCCTCGCGGCATGAACTGATGCCCGAATATAAAATGACCGTCGTTACCCCCCTCTGTCACCTGCGGTGACATCTCCCCCTCAAGGGGAGAGACGGGTGAACAGTTGTGATTCTGTCGTCAATTCGCATGACTAAGTTGGTTCGCCAGGGACCGCGGTTCTCCGCTCCCGTCATCCCAGACAAGTGAGGCGCAGCCGAACGCTGATCCGGGATCCAGCTGACAGAGTGAGCGCAAGCGAGCACCGCTTTCAATAGAGAGCCGGGTGCGCTTGCGCGCGGCTGATGTCTGGATTCCGGATCTGTACGCAGCGTTGCTGCGCTTGTCCGGAATGACGGGAGGAAAATTCGCACGACATAGCTGCCGGCCCCGTGGAGTTACAAGACGTCAATACGGCGCCAAACCCCTTAGCTGTCACCCCGGGCGAACGCAGTGAGACCCGGGGCCCACTCGTTTGCAGAGCCGTTGTGTTACTGATCAACGCCGCTGCAAGAGGAACTGCGAGTAGGCCCCGGCTCAAGGCCGGGGTGACGGTTGTGTGTGGAGCATGGCCGTGCCCATCTCGGTCATCGTTTTTCGTGGTAGCGCCAGTCCGACGACCCCCGGTCCGGATGCCAGGGGGCCAGGATGTAGCCGCGGGACGTGCGGGTGACGCCGATGTCCTCCAGCTCGCGGTCGTCCAGTTTGCTCAACGCCTTTTCCGTCACGCGCCTGCGGTGGGCGCGGTAAAGCGCCGTGGTGATGGCCTGCAGCACGCGGATCACGAGCGAGCGGCCGCGGTGTCGACGGCCGAAGGTGGTTTCCAGAGTCAATGTCATGTCCTGTCTCCTGTCCGTCCCGGCGGTCTGAAACCTGTTGAAACTCCGGGCTTGAGGAGACTTTGACAGGCCATACCTGACAGCAGTGAGTCAGGTTTGATCCTGTTCTGTTCCAGTTCGTGATTTTTTACGGTAGGAAAGATCAGAGGAAGGAGCGACCCCATGAACCCGATCGAGCGCGCGCTTGGCATTCTGCTGCTTTTAAGCAGCGGCAAGCTGGTCAGCGCGACCACGCTGGCCGAGCGGTTCGACGTGTCACTCAGGACCATCTACCGGGACATCGACCGGCTGATCGCGCTCGGGGTCCCGGTCGATGCGGAACGCGGGGCGGAAGGCGGCTATCGCCTTGCCAAGGGGTATCTGCATCCGCCGGTGGCGCTCAGCCGAAACGAGACGGCCGCGCTTCTCTCCGCCCTGGCGTTGATCCGCTCCATCCGCACCACGCCGCTGGCCACCGACCTGGACGCGGCGGAACGCAAGCTGGTCGCCTCCCTGCCGAAGGCGGTGCACGACCTGCTGAGCCAGGCCGACCGCATCATCGGCATCGAGCCGGTGCCCGCCGATATTTTCCACGCGGGCACCAAGGCGGAGCCGACCGGCGCATGGCAGCGGGCGCTGGACGGCTTCATGCTCGGCCTTCTGGAAAGCCGGCGGGTGCGGTTCGACTATGCCAATCCGAGCCGGCAGGAACTCAGGGCCCACGACGTGGAGCCCTACGGCATCCTGTTCGACCGGGACCTTTGGTATCTGGCCGGGCGCTGCGTCGATACGGATATTTTGAAGATCTACCGGGCCGACCGGGCAAGCGACCTGGAGGTCAGCGGTTTCCGGTTTCGCCCGCCGAAGGACTTTACCGTCCAGTCCCTGCTCGGCGGCGTCTGGCTGTCACGCGCCATGCGTCGCTGGGAACGGGGAGAGGCCGGTCGCAAGGATCAAAATCACGCCGGACCAGGCCAGAAAGCTCAGCAACGACTGGTACTACAAGCATGCCGCCTTTGCCCCGGCGGACGACGGGTCCATCGTCATCGGCATTCCCAACGCCAGCCGGGAGCGCATCCTGCCGCTGGTGCGCTGGCTCGGACCCGGAGCGGAAATCCTCGAACCGGTCGAGCTTCGGCAGGAGCTGGTCGGGGAACTCAACGGCATGGCCGCAGCGCATGGCGGGACAGGCTGAGCGTTTCTCAGCCGACCAGGTAAAGCCCGATGAAGCCGGCAATACCGACGAAGATCCGCCAGTAGGCGAAGGGCGCGAAGCCGTGGCGGCTGACGAAATCGAGCAGGCCCTTGACCACGAAGACTCCGGCAATGAAGGAGGCGACAAAGCCGACCGTGATGATTGCCGCATCGTCGACCGACAGCACGTTGCGGTTCTTGTAGAGGTCGTAGGTGAAGGCACCGGCCATGGTCGGCATGGCGAGAAAGAAGGAAAACTCCGCCGCCGACCGCTTGTCCGTGCCGAGCAGCAGGGAGCCCGCGATGGTCGCGCCCGAGCGGGACACGCCGGGAACCATGGCGAGACACTGGCACACGCCGATCACAAAACAGAGCCAGAGCGGATAGTCCATCACGTTGGTGTAGCGGGGTTTCAGGTCCAGCCGGTCGATCCATAACAGGATGATGCCGCCGATCAGCAGCGTGGAACAGATCAGCGCCGGCGATTCGAACAGCACTTCCTTGATGTAACTGTGCGCCATGACGCCGATCACGGCGGCCGGCAGGAAGGCGAGCAGGATGCCAAGGACGAAGCGGCGGCTGTTCTCGTCGCTCGGCAGGGCCGTGGCGATCTTCCACAGGCGCGCGGAATACACGGTCAGAATGGCCAGGATGGCGCCGAGCTGGATCAGCACCTCAAACGTCTTGCCGGTGCTTTCGAAGCCCAAGAAATGCCCCAGAAGCAGAATGTGTCCGGTGGAGGAAACGGGGATGAATTCCGTCAGTCCTTCCACGATCCCGAGGATCAGTGCATCGAAAAACGTCTGTCCGTCCATAACCGCTTGTCACTCCGAATCAATCGATAAAGGAAATTCCGCGCCTATTGCTCGGGTTAACCGCGCGCCATGTCAAATTCTTGTCGGCGCGGCAATATCAATCCCTTGATAACCTTGTTCCAGTCATAATTGGCAGCTAGGCGCTGCGAGGCTGCTGGCCTAAAAGGCCAGTCCCCTCTCCCGCCCGTTTCAAGGCCCTGTCAGAAGCTCATATGCTCACGCTGTATCACCATTCCTTTTCGCCGTCGTCGCGTTTTGTCCGCCTCGTGCTTGCCGAGTATCAGGCCGCCTTCGAGGAGGTGCAGGTCAACCCCTGGGAACGGCCGCGGGAACTGCTGGAGCTGAATGCCGCGGGCACGGTTCCGGTCATCGTGGAAAACGGGGGACCGGCGATCTGCGGTCCCGGGCCGATCATGGAATATCTGGACGAGACCCGCGGTTATGCGGTCGGCGACCGGCGGCTGATGCCCGATCATCCGGAGGCGCGTGCGGAAACCCGCCGGCTGGTGGACTGGTCGCTGGGCAAGTTCGATCACGAGGTGGTCGGCCATCTGGTGCGCGAGCGGATCTACAAGCAGGCCATGCCTCGGTCTGCCGGCGGCGGCGAGCCGGACTCCGCCGTGCTTCGGGTCGCCCGGGCGAACATTTCCCATCACCTGCGCTATTTCGGCTATCTTGTCGCCTCGCGCCGCTGGCTTGCGGGCGACCGGCTGTCCTTTGCCGATTTCGCGCTGGCCGCCGAGCTTTCCTGCGCGGACTATCTGGGCGAAGTGAAATGGGCGGAAGAGGAAAACGTAAAGAGCTGGTACGCGCGGATGAAGTCGCGTCCGAGCATGCGTCCGATGCTCGGCGAGAAAATCCTCGGCATGCCGCCAGCGGCAAGCTACGCGGACCTGGATTTCTGACCTCTCGGGATCAAACACCCCCAAAGACCGACAAGCTTCTCGCCCGGTTGCGCGAGAAAGCCACAGCGCTCGGCTTCGACGACCTGAAGATCGCCCCGGCCGACGGCATCCCGCAAGCACCGGAGCGGCTGCGGCAATTTCTGAGTGCGGGCTATCACGGCTCCATGGGCTGGATGGCGGAGACGGAAGACCGAAGGGCAAGCCCGAAGACCCTCTGGCCGGAAGCCCGATCCGTGATCATGCTCGCCATGAATTACGGTCCCGACGACCTGCCGGAAAACCACCCCCTGGCGCATCTGGAAGATCCGTCCACCGGCGGCATTTCGGTCTATGCACGCAACCGGGATTATCACGACGTCATCAAGGGACGCTTGAAGGAACTGGCAAGCTTTCTGGTCTCGCGCGCCGGCGGCGACGTGAAGGTCTTCGTCGACACGGCGCCGGTGATGGAAAAGCCGCTGGCGGAAGCCGCCGGGCTCGGCTGGCAGGGCAAGCATACCAATCTGGTTTCGCGAGAGCTCGGCTCCTGGTTCTTTCTCGGCTCGATCTTCACCACCCTGGCGCTGCCGCCGTCGGGCGCGGAAATCGATCACTGCGGTTCCTGCCGGGCCTGTCTGGACAGCTGTCCGACCGATGCCTTCCCCGCCCCCTATCAACTCGACGCGCGGCGCTGCATTTCCTATCTCACCATCGAGCACGCCGGGCCGATCCCGGAAGAATTCCGCGCGCCGATGGGCAACCGCATCTACGGCTGCGACGATTGCCTTGCCGCCTGCCCCTGGAACAAGTTCGCCTCGGCCGCGCGCGAAGCCAAGCTGATGGCCCGCGACGACCTGAAGACGCCGAAGCTTGCCGATCTGCTGACCCTCGACGACGCAGCCTTTCGCAAGCTCTTCTCCGGATCGCCGATCAAGCGCATCGGCCGCAACCGGTTCCTGCGCAACGTGCTGATCGCGAGCGGCAATTCGCATGACGCGGATCTACTGCCGGCGGTGCGGTCTCATCTTTCCGACGACGATCCGGTCGTCAGAGGGGCTGCGGTCTGGGCGCTGAAGCGGCTTGCCTCTGAGGAGATTGTTGAGACCGAAAGAAACGCGCGCCGGGGCAAGGAAACCGACCCTGACGTGCGCAAGGAATGGCGGTAGGCCGTCTCCCCGGCACCGGGTCTCACTGCGGTCGCCCGGGGTGATGATGGAGAGGTTGGGCTTTGTCGGCGGTCCAGGCCTCCGATGGAATCCACCCCCGTCTTTTTTCACAAGCCCTTATTGCAAATCCGTCACGAAGACCGCTAACTCTCCGCGTTGCTTTTTCAGGATCCTTGACGGGAGATTTCATTTGTTTTCCTCATCAGCATCGATTTCCGGCGCTCAGCCGGTCCGCTCTCAGAAACCCCAAGCGCGCGTTTCCCGCTGCGCAACAGCAGTTTGGATGAGTGTCGCCCTCGTCCTGCCGGCCACCTCTGCACATGCGCAAAGCGCGGCCGAAGAGGCGTTCAAGTTCTATGCGGATGGCTTGAGAAAACTCGGGATCGAAGTCGGCAACGACCCGGTTCAATATGATAGTTCCGCCGACACGCTCACCGTTTCGAATTTCAAGATGAAACTGTCGGGCTCCTTCGAATTGCCCTTCCCGAAGAAGTCTCAAACGACCGAACCAGGCACGCCTGCAGACGACGGGAACCAACAACTCGAATATGCGCTGGAAATTTCCAGTCCCACCATGACCCTGACGGGTCTTTCCCGGACGGACGGCGGCGGAATTCACGCAGACAGCTGGCTTTATCCGGATGGCGCCGGATTTGCCGGGAACCTGAAGGTCGACGGCGACAGCCTCGCCAGCATGAACCTGACCATGTCCGGACTTCGAGCGCTGAACTATACCGCCGTCATACCGGAACTGCCGGCCGAAGATTCGCAACGCCCGGCAAGCCGGTGGCTGCCGGTTCTGGCGCTGATCAAAGCCGGTTCCTATGACAGCGTCGAGGTCGACAAAACGAGCGGGACTGTCTCGTTCACGACGCAAAATGCCGATGGCGTTGCCGTCACGGCGGACAACACGATCACCATGACTGGATACCGGGTTCTCAACTACAAGGACGGCATCGTCGGCGAATTCTCCATCGACGGCTTTACGCAGGACGTCGAGGCCAAGGCCCAGGATCAGGATGGCCTGGTGAAACAGACTTCCAGTCAGGGCCGCACCGTCTACAAGGACATTAACATCGGCAATTACCTGGCCCTTCTGGATCCCAGCGTTCCGGAGACCGGTGAGCCGATGCCGTTTCTCGGCTCCGCGCATACGGAGGACTATGCCGCCCGTCAGGATTTGGCGCCTGGTCAATCAGTTTCAATAAAACTTGACAGCGCGGATATCACCGGGCTCACCGTCACAAAGCGGGATTTCGATTTTCTGGGCTTTCTTGATCAACTGATTACCACACGGGAAGCAAGCCCGGCGCAGATCGTGCCCGCGGTTTTCCAGGTCTATCGGTCCTTCGGCGTTTCGGATGTCCGGATGCGGGGTTACGAAATCTCCATTCCGATTGAGGAAAACCCGGGACAGCCGATTACCCTGTCTATGGGCGAGATCGGCATGTCCGATTTAAGTTCCGACCGGATCGGTGAGGTCGTCGTTTCGGACATCAACACAAGCGGGCTTCCTGAAGGCGCGCAGTTCAGTCTCGGCAAGGCGCAACTGGGCAATCTGGACTTCGCACCCTATGGCCCTATGACCGATCTTATCTCGGCCCTGATCGAAGGAGCCGGTAATACGCCGCCGGATGCGATGCAGATCGCCCGGGTGTTCGCGCCCCGATCGATCTCCTACGGCCTGGAAAACCTGCATGTCGTTGCGCCGGGAAAAGGCGCAGTCACCATCGGCAGGGCCGAACAGTCCTTTTCGACCACACTTGCCCCGATCCCGACGGACATTTCCACCAAGACCGAGAATGCGTCGATCCCGGTGGCCGCGCTGAACGATCCGAAAGCCACGGCCTTTCTGGAGGCCATCGGCCTTAAGACCCTCACATGGTCTGACGAAACGCGGCTCTACTGGGATGAGACGACGCTCGAACTGACGCTCGAAAAGCTGATGATCGACGTACAGGGTATCGGCCGCGCCGAAGCGACGATGAAGTTCGCCAATGTTCCGAAAGCCCTGTTCGAGGATCCGCAGAACCAGGCGCAGATCGCGCTGGTTTCGTCCGCCTTCGTCGGTGCCGAGATCAGCTTTGCCGATGCGGGCGTGACGACGAAGGCCATTCAGAAGATGGCGCAGGATGCCGGCGTTCCCGAGGAAGCCTTTGCCCAGGCGCTGGTGGCCCAGGCGGAGGCCGCGCTGGCCCCGATCAACGATCCGGCGTTCACGAAGACGGTCAGCGATGCGGTGGCCGATTTCCTCGCCAATCCTGGCACCTTCCGGGTCGTGCTGGCGCCCGTGAAGCCGGTGCCGGTCGCCCAGATCGTCGGCAGCGTGGTCACGCCGCAGGTGCTGCCGGGACTTCTGAACGTTCAGGTGACGTCGTCCCATTGACGGACTGAAGAATGGCAGGCGGACCTTTTCCGCCTGTCCTTTCGCAATCTTCCTATTCGGCCGCTTCCGCCATCGCCGGCCTGATCCGGGCCGCGCAGAACTTGAACTCCGGGATCTTGCCGAAGGGATCGAGCTGCGGGTTGGTGAGCATGTTCGCCGGAGCTTCCGTGTAGCAGAAGGGAATGAACAGCATTCCCGACGACACGTCCCGATCCGCACGCAGGGTCAGGGTGATCTCCCCGCGCCGGGTTTCCACCGTGACCTGCTGACCGATCGTCAGGCCCGCCCGTCCGATGTCCTTCGGGTGCATGGAGACGACCGGTTCCGGCTCGATGGCGTCGAGCACGGTGGCGCGCCGGGTCATCGCGCCGGTATGCCAGTGTTCCAGCATCCGACCGGTGGTCAGCACCAGCGGGAAGTCGACGTCGGGCAATTCGTCCGGCGGCACGAGGTCGGTCGGAACCAGCCGGCCGCGGCCGTCGGCGGTCGGGAAGGACTGGCCGAACAGAATCTCGTTGCCCGGCACGTCGTCGCCGTCGGCCGGATAGGTGACCGTGCCGTCGCGTTCCAGCCGGTCCCAGGAGATGTGGTCGAGCGAGGCCATGTGCGAACGCATTTCCTCGTAGATCTCCGGCACGCTTTCATAGAACCAGTTCAGGCCCAGCCGGTTGGCAAGCTCCACGATCAGTTCCCAGTCGGCCCTTGCCTCTCCGGGCATGGGCACGCAAGGACGGCCGATCTGGACCTGGCGGTTGGTGTTGGTGTAGGTGCCGAGCTTTTCCGCATGGGCCGAGGCCGGCAGAACCACATCCGCATGCCAGGCGGTTTCGGTCAGGAAGATGTCCTGCACGACCAGATGCTTGAGGCTTGCCAGCGCCTTGCGGGCATGGGCCTGGTCCGGATCGGACATGGCCGGGTTTTCGCCCAGAACATACATGGCCTCGATGCCACCGGCGAGGATGTCGTCGATGATCTCGACCACGGTCAGACCGCGCACCGGATCGAGTGTCCGGCCCCAGGCGTCTTCGAATTCGGCGCGGATATCCGGATTTTCCACCGAGCGGTAATCAGGATAGAGCATCGGGATCAAGCCGGCGTCGGAGGCGCCCTGAACGTTGTTCTGGCCGCGTAAGGGGTGCAGCCCCGTGCCCGGACGACCGATCTGGCCGGTGGTCAGCGCCATGGCGATCAGGGCGCGCACGTTGTCCGTGCCGTGGACGTGCTGGGAAACGCCCATGCCCCAGAAGATGATCGACTTGGCGGACGTGGCGTAGAGCCGTGCGACTTCGCGCAGGGTCTCCGCGTCAATGCCGCAGACCGGCGCCATGGCTTCCGGCGTGAACTCCGCGATCTTTGCCTTCAGCGCCTCGAAGCCGTCCACATGAGCCGCGATATACTGCCGGTCGTAGAGGTCTTCGGAGATGATCACGTTGAGGATGGCGTTCAGCATCGCCACGTCGGTGCCGGGCTTGAAGACAAGGCCGTAGTCCGCGTGGCGCATCAGGCCCTGGCGGCGCGGATCCATGACGATCAGCTTCACGCCGTTCCTGGCCGCCTGCTTGATATAGGTAGCGGCGACCGGATGGTTCTGTTCCGGCCGCGCACCGATGACGATCATGCAATCCGCGTCAAGGGCCGCGTTGAAGGGGGCCGTGACAGCGCCGGAGCCGATGCCTTCCATCAGGGCCGCAACGGAGGAGGCGTGGCACAGGCGCGTGCAGTGGTCGACGTTGTTGGTGGCAAAGCCCTGGCGGATCAGCTTCTGGAACAGATAGGCTTCCTCGTTGGAGCCTTTCGCCGAGCCGAAGCCGGCGATGCCCGCCCCGCCCTTGGCGTCGAAGCTTGCCTTCAGGCCGGCGGCGGCCCGGTCCAGCGCCTCGTCCCAGGTCGCCTCTCGGAACACCTCGCGCCAGTCCTTCGGATAAAGCGCCATGTCGCCGTGCTTGGGCGCATCGTCGCGGCGGATCAGCGGTTTCGTCAGCCGCTCGGGGCTTGAGACATAATCGAAGCCGAAGCGGCCCTTGACGCAGAGGCGGTTTTCGTTGGCCGGGCCGTTGCGGCCCTCGACCTTGACGATCCGGCCGTCCTTCACCGAGACGGAGGTCAGGCAGCCGACGCCGCAGAAAGGGCAGACGCTGTCGACCGTCTCATCCGGATAGACGGCCCGTGTCTTTGCCGCCTCGTCCAGCAGGCTCTTTTCGAACAGCGCGCCGGTCGGGCAGGCCGACACGCATTCGCCGCAGGCAACACAGGTGGACAGGCCCATGGGATCGGCCAGGTCGAACACCGGGGCGGCATGGTGGCCGCGCCAGCCCATGCCGATCACGTCGTTGACCTGCACTTCCCGGCAGGCCCGTTCGCACAGGTTGCAGGCGATACAGGCATCCAGATTGACCGCGATGGCCGGATGGGAAATGTCCTGGGCGGGCTTTTCGCCGGGCGCATAGCGGCTGGCGGTGACGCCGAGTTGTTCCGACCAATGCCAGAAGTCGCTTTCCGGATCCGGATGGGCCTCGCGCGGCGGTTGGTCGGCGACCAGCAGTTCGAACACCATCTCCCGGGCTTTCACCGCGCGTTCGGAAGCCGTCTTCACGACCATGCCGTCGGCAGGTTCCCGGACGCAGGACGCGGTCAGCGTCCGCTCTCCTTCGACATCGACCATGCAGGCGCGGCAATTCCCGTCGGAGCGATAGCCCGGCGCGTCCTTGTGGCAAAGATGGGGGATCGCGACGCCTTCTCGTTTGGCGACCTGCCAGATGGTTTCGCCCTCGTTCGCGGTGACTTCGCGTCCGTCGAGGGTAAACGTCACTTGTCTAGGCATGATCCTGGCCCTCTGCGAGATCGGTGAGCATTTTTTCGTCCCACCGCAGGTACATCTTGGAAGTGTCTTGCGCACCGAGGCGCTGGTAAAGCCGGGCCGCACCGGTGTTTGTACGGTCGACGGTCAATTCGAGCCGGTAAGATCCGCGTTTTTTCGCAATTGCCGCAGCCGCCCGGAGCAGAGCTTCTCCCAAGCCCTGTCCGCGTGCGCGTTCACTGACGAACACGTCCTTGACGAACAGCGCTTCCCGCAGCTGACCGGCCGGGAACAGAGGCACGAGCGACGTGACGCCGTTGAGCTCGCCGTTCTCCTCCGCGACCAGCAGGGTCGTATCGGTGTTATCGGCAAACCACGCCTTGAGCCTGGTTTCGACCATCTCGACCTGACCGCCGGCCGGAGAGCCGTAGTGGCTCTCCATCTCGGCGAACAACCGCGCGAGCCGCGGCAGATCGGCTTCCGTTGCCTCACGGATCTCCATCGGCTCAAAGGTCCTCGGCGAAAAACTTCAGGACGGAGGCGACGGGATTGGCGGCGGCCTGTCCCAGACCGCAGATGGAGGCGGTGCGCATGACCGCGTCCAGGTCGGCGATCTTGTCCTTGTCCCAGGTCTTGTCCTCAAGCAGCGCGACCATCTTTTCCGTGCCGGACCGGCACGGTGTGCACTGGCCGCAGCTTTCGTGCCTGAAGAAGCGCATCAGGTTCAACGCCACGTCGCGCATGTCGTCCTGGTCGGAGAACACGACAACGGCGTGGCTGCCGATGAAACAGCCGTGCTTTTCCAGCGTGCCGAAATCGAGCGGTTCATCTGCGAGCGAAGCCGGCAGGATACCGCCGGACGCGCCACCCGGCAGATAGGCCTTGAAGCTGTGGCCGTCTTCCATGCCACCGCAGAATTCGTCGATCAACTCGTTCATGGTGATGCCGGCCGGTGCCAGCTTTACGCCCGGCTCCTTCACCCGGCCGGAAACGGAGAACGAGCGGAAGCCCTTGTGGCCGCGCCGGCCCTGGTCCGCGAACCACTCCGATCCCTTCTCGACGATGTCACGGATCCAGTAGAGCGTCTCGATATTGTGATTGAGGGTCGGGCGACCGAAAAGGCCGACCTGGGCGATATAGGGCGGACGGTGGCGCGGCAAGCCGCGCTTGCCTTCGATCGACTCGATCATCGCGCTCTCCTCACCACAGATATAGGCGCCGGCGCCGCGGCGCAGCTCGATATCGATGGTGGTGATGACGCCCTGTTTCCGCAGGGCCGCGATTTCTCGGCTCAGGATTTCGAGAACGGCCGGATACTCGTCGCGCATGTAGAGGTAGATGCGTTCCGCCTCAATGGCATGGGCGGCGATCAGCGCGCCTTCCAGCATCCGGTGCGGATCCCGTTCCAGATGGAAGCGGTCCTTGAACGTGCCCGGTTCGCCCTCGTCGCCATTGACCGTCAGGTATTTCGGGCCGGGCAGGTCGTGAACAATCTTCCACTTGGAGCCGGTCGGGAATCCGGCGCCGCCGAGGCCGCGCAGGCCCGCTTCCGACGCATGATCGGCAATCTCGACCACGTCCAGATCGCCGGCACGCACGCGCTCGAGCACCTTGTAACCGCCATCGGCGCGATAGGCATCAAGACCGATGTAGTTCGGGATCTCAGGCTCCGTTTCGCCTTCGAAGATCGCCGCACGAACCGAGAGTTCGCTTGCCCCGTCCACCGCCCGCTTGCCGACCTGGACCGCAGGGGCGGCCGCGCAGCGGCCGATGCAGGGCACCTTCTGAACCCGAACCTTCGCCGGGTCGAGCCCGGTTTGAAGCGCCGCCGCCAATGCGTCGGCCCCTTTCAGGGAGCAGGCAATGCTGTCGCAGACACGCACGGTCAGAGGCGCAGGCGCGGCCTCGCCTTCGCGCACGATGTCGAAGTGATGATAGAAGCTGGCGACCTCGAACACCTCTGCCTGGGAGAGGCGCATTTCATCGGCGAGAGCGCGCAGATGTTGCGCCTGAAGGCAACCGTAGGCATCCTGGATCTTGTGCAGATGCTCGATCAGGAGGTCGCGGCGGCGCGGTTCGTTGCCGAGCAGGCCTCGCACCTCCTCAAGCGCGGTTTCCTCGATTTGCCGGCCTTTTGGCTGGGACGGCTTTCTGGAAAGCCCCTTGCCGAATGTCATGATGATCGCGTTCCTGACTGACGTTGTTCCGGCCAGAAGACGCCGAAGCTTCAATCAACGCAAATTGCATTTTTCGATTATTTGATCGTCAGAGCTTATCAAACTTGCCGTAGAGTGATTTTGACAGGTTCCACAGAGCGGCTGTCACCGGCAGAATCGGCTCCCGTAACGGCACCACCAGCCCAACCAGGGAACGGACTTCCGGCTCGACAAGGTTCAGGACGACAAGACCTTCCGTGTGGCCGACGCCCGCCTGTTCCTTCGGCAACACCGCGGCATAGGCCCCTTCCCTCAGCAGCGACAGGATCGCGTTGAAGCTGTTGGTCTCGAAGCGCGGCCCGGGCCGTTTTCCGGTCGCCGCGAAGGTTTCGTCGATGATCCGACGGTTCTGCATGTCCGGCGTCAACAGACACAGGGGCAGGTCCGCAGCCTCATACCAGGACAGGCTCGCGCTCTTGCGCCCGCCCTTCAAAAGGATCGGATCGGCAACCAGGCAATATTGCTCCTCAAAGAGCGGCAGGACGCGCGACGTCTTCTCCATGTCCGCGGCCAGATAGGTGATGCCCGCATCGATAGTGAATTCCTGAAGGCCTTTTTCAATGGCGGTGGACGACATCGACAAGGCCTGGGGCTTGAGATGCGGGAAGCGGCTTGCCAGAGCCCCGCACAGCCGCCCCGCGAACGGCGTTGCCGACGGAACGACACCGATGCGCAGCGTGCCTTGCGGCCCCTCACCGTCGCCGCTGAGGTCCTGAACGAAGCCGCTGCAGTCGGTGAGGATGAGCCTGGCCCAACCGAGGGCGCGTTCGCCTTCCGGTGTGAACCCCTCGAACCGCTTGCTGCGAAACACCAGCGGCGTTCCAAGCGCGGTCTCGAGTTTGCGGATCCGCCCGGACAGCGCCGGCTGGGACAGATTGCAGGCCCGAGCCGCATGGGCGAAATGCCGATGTTCGGCGAGAGCAAGAAGCAGCCGCAGGTCGATCAGGTCGAAGGGCGGCAGCTTCTCCATGATCGCTTGTCCTCACGAAATAGGCGCAGGGAACATCAATCGCCTCAAAGGGACGACACCAGATGACCGCCATCAACCGGGATGACCGCGCCGGTCATGTAGCGCGATGCGTCGCTCGCAAGCAGCAGGAACGGCGCGTCGAGTTCGGACAAATCGCCGATCCGGCGCATGGGCACCCGGCTCACCATCTTTTCACCTGCCGGCGTATCGAAGAAACCTTCGTTGATTTCCGTTTCGAAATAGCCGGGAGCGAGAGCGTTGACCCGGACATCATGACGGGCGAATTCGAGCGCCAGCGCCTTGGTCATCTGCACCACCCCGGCCTTGGAAACCGCATAGGAGGCAACCCCCGACCCGACCCGCAACCCGAGGATGGAGGCAATATTGACGATCACGCCGGATTGCCCGGTATCCCGCCAGTGACGGCCGCAGGAAATCGCCATCAGCCAGACACCGCGCAGGTTGACGTCCATGACGGCGTCGAAATCTTCCGCGGTCTGGTCGAGGGCGGGGCCTTCTCTGGCAATGCCCGCATTGTTGACCAGGATATCCAGGCCGCCGAAAGCCTCGACCGCCTGTGCCCGGCAATGGTGGATCGAGGCGCCGTCACTGACGTCGAGTTCTATCGGCCTGGCGCTTGGGGCGCCCATTTCAACGAGTTCGCCGGCGAGTTGTTCCAGCCGGTCGGTCCGGCGGGCGGCGAGCGCCACATGGGCGCCGTGCCTTGCGGCCACTTTAGCGAAATGCGCGCCAAGCCCGCTCGAAGCCCCGGTGATCAGGATTCTCTTGCCAGTCAGTCCCTTGCCGAGATCCATCTCTCTCCCCTGTCGTTATAGGCCCGCTGAGCCGATTGGCCTCAAGGCACTGCACCGGAAGGAGAAAGTCAAGCAGTCAGTCCGGAAAAAGCGTCCACGACGCCTCGATAGACCTGCTGCTTGAAGGGAACGATCAGGTCCGGCAGCCGCGCTGCGTCCTCCCAGCGCCAATCGCAGAACTCCACATCGTGACCATCCGGCAGGTTGCGTACATCGATCTCGTCGTCGGCGCCTTCGAAGCGGAGCGCGAACCAGCGCTGCGCCTGGCCGCCGTATTTGCCTTTCCGCGTGTTCTGCTGAACGTCCGAGGGATAATCGTAGGTGAACCAGACCGGAGCCTCGGCCAGGACGCTGACAGAGCGGACCGAGGTTTCCTCATAAAGTTCCCGAAGCGCGGCCGCGCGCGGGGTTTCCCCCTTGTCGATGCCTCCCTGGGGCATCTGCCAGGCGTATTCATACTCCGACTTGCCGCCGCCGTCGTCCCGCTTGCCGATCCAGACCTTGCCTTGCGCATTCAAAAGCATGATGCCGACGCATGGACGATAAGGCAGGCCGTTGCGGGCGGGCGGAAAGTCCGGTCCGAGGGTTGAAGCACTCATGAAGGAAAATCGTCTCGCTTTATCTGTCGATGGTGGCGCTGACCGGTACGAGCTGAAGCCCGCGCTCCTCAAGATCCCGCGACCAGATTTCCAGCTGGCGGACGGTGACCGGCAAGGCGGATCCGGACGCGACGGCAACCCCCCTCGCGCGTGCGATGCCTTCGAGGCGGAGGAGGTTTGCGTTGATCTCGTCTTCCCGGGGAACACCGTCCAGGATCACGTCGACCGAGCTGAACGGCACCTTCACTTCAGACGAGACCTCTGCCGACAGGCTGCGGGAGGATTCGCCGTTGTCGACGAACATCAGTCCACGGTCGCGCAGTTTTTCCAGGAGAAGCTGCATCGACGGCTTGGTCGTGGTGAACCGGGCGCCCATTTCGTTGATGGTGCCGACATAATTGGTCACCCGGGTCATCAGCCAGGCAAGCCGGTCGAGCATTTCGTCCGGCCGCAGGCTGACGAGAAGGGTATGGGGTCCAGGATCGTTGTCGGGAAAATCGAATGGTTCCAGTGGCAACTGCAGCAGAAGCTCGTGCCCCCTTGACCGCGCCTTCTGCATCCACCGATCCAGATCCGTGCCATAGGGCGCCATGGCGAAGGTCACATCGGCCGGCAGGCTCTCGATCGCATTGTCGGTTCCCGTTTCGCTCAGGCCCAGTCCCTTGACAATGATGGCGATCTTCGGGATCGAAGTGAATTCGGAAGAAAATGGCCGGGCATAGGAATCCAACGGTCGGACACCGTCAGACCCGATTTTCGGCAGAAAGCCGTAACCGGAGCGTTCACTGATGCGGGGATCCGGCTTGACCGACAGGCCGCCGGATCGTCCGCCGCCTTCCTCGGGAATCTGAAGGTCATAGCGGGGGCCCTGTTTGTCCCGGTTGTCTTCCGGACGCAGGTTCGGTCCCAGGTCGCCGTCCAGAGCCGGGCGGATCTCGACAACCTCGATATCCTTTGAGGACAGACCTTCGACCGTGGCATCCAGAGGGATCACCGCCGTCGGCTCACCGCCGAAGGGGTCGTCGACGACCCCCATCCAGATCAGGGCGGTGGTAAACACAACGCTCAAAATGCCGACGCCGATCAAACCGAATGGCAGGCGGAGAAGCCTGCGCTTCCCCATTCCTAAAGGGGCAGTGAGATCGTCGGTCGCCATGGCGTCCTGTTTTCAAAGTGTTGCCCGGTTGGGCAGTCGGATCAGACGAAAACCGCGCCGGGGTCTCCGGCGCGGCCTGTTTGCTTAGTTCGGAACCGGTGCCGAACCGTCGCCGACCGGCGGGAAGGCCCCGTTCACCTGAACGCCGCGCAGCAGATCCAGCGCCAGCTTAAGCTGAACGTCATCTTTGGCATCCGGCGGCACATAGGCCTGGCTGCCGGATTCTTCCTTGCCTTCCTTGTCTTCGGACTGCAGGTGGCCGCGCAAGCCGGCCTCACCCTTCGTCGTCGCCCGGCCCTTCATGTCATCGGGCAGAACCTGGAGTGCCTCGATGTCCGGCGTGATGCCCTTGGCCTGAATGGAGGTGCCCGACGGCGTGTAGTAACGTGCCGTGGTCAGGCGGATCGCACCGTTGGCCCCGAGCGGAATGATCGTCTGCACCGAGCCCTTGCCGAAGGATCGGGTGCCGAGGATGGTCGCCCGACGGTGATCCTGAAGCGCACCGGCCACGATTTCCGAAGCCGAGGCCGAACCGCCGTTCACCAGCACGATCACCGGCTTGCCGCCGGTCAGATCGCCGGCACGGGCATTGTAGCGCTGGGTTTCGTCGGCGTTGCGGCCACGGGTGGAGACGATCTCGCCACGATCCAGGAACGCATCCGAAACGGCAATCGCCTGATCGAGCAGACCGCCCGGATTGTTGCGCAGGTCGATGATGTAGCCCTTCAGATTATCGTTGCCGATATCCTTGGCGATTTCATCGATGCCGCTTTTCAGTCCGTCGGAGGTCTGTTCGTTGAACTGCGTGATGCGGATATAGCCGACATCGTCTTCTTCCCGCCAGCGGACCGAGCGGATCCGGATGACATCGCGGGTGATGGTGACATCAAAAGGCTCGTCCGCGCCTTCGCGGCGGACGGTCACGACGATATCGGTGTTCACCGGACCGCGCATCTTTTCCACGGCCTCGTTCAGGGTGAGTCCCTGGACCTGTTCGCCATCGATCTGCGTGATCAGGTCACCGGCAAGAATGCCCGCCTTGGCGGCCGGGGTATCATCGATCGGCGAGACCACCTTGACCAGGCCGTCTTCCATGGTGACCTCGATGCCGAGACCACCGAATTCGCCGCGGGTCTGGACCTGCATGTCGCGGAAGCTCTTCGGCGACATGTAACTGGAGTGAGGATCCAGAGAGGTCAACATGCCGTTGATGGCGCTCTCGATGAGTTTTGCGTCGTCGGGGACCTCGACATAGTCCGACCGGACCCGCTCAAAGACATCGCCGAAGAGATTGAGCTGGCGGTAGGTGTCCGATGCCGCCGCATTCGCCGTGTCAGAGACACGGATGGGGAGTTGAGACAGTGTCGTGATCGCCGCCGCCCCCATAAGGGCGCCAACGAGCAGCAGAGAAGATTTCCGAATCATCCGCGTGCCTTTTCTTCTTCGGTGCCGGCCCACCACGGGGTGGGATCGATTGCACGTCCGTCTTTTCTAAATTCAACATACAGAACGGGCTGGGTCGAGCCCAGACCCAAGGTTGCCGCACTCGCCAACTTGGTTGTCCCCATAACACCCACCGGTTCGCCGGCGAGAACGAACTGCCCGAGATCCGCATCGATTCTGTCCATGCCGGCCAGAAGCACATGGTAGCCGTCGCCGGTGTTCAGGATCAAGAGCTGACCGAAGGATCGAAACGTCCCGGCATAGACCACCCAGCCGTCCGCCGGAGCGGTGACCCGCGACCCCGGACGGGTCGTGATCGACTGCCCCTCGGTCGTGCTGCCGAACTCGTCCTCCTGGCCGAAATCCCGGATCATCTCGCCCGCAACCGGCCACGGCAACTGGCCTTTCGCCTCTATGAAGGGCAATGCCGGAGACAACCGGCCCGGATCCGAGAAGGGGTCCCAGCGCCCGTCCCGTCCCGGTTTCGCGGAGGCCGAAGCCTGGCGCGATTTTTCCGAAGCCTCACGTGCGCTTTCGATTTCGGTCTCAAGCCGCGCGATCAATTCCTTGAGAGATTTGGATTTCTCGGCCAGTTCTTCCGAACGGCGCTTTTCCTGCGCGAGTTTCTGCTCGCTCCTGTCGCGCTCCTGGCGCTTTGCGCTCAAAAGCAGTTCCAGGCGGGACTTTTCCTCCGCCAGCCGCATGGCATCGCCGAGTAGCGTCTTCTTTTCCTTGGCGATCACATCCTTCAGCCGGCTGAGTTCCGACAGATCGGAGGCGAGCGCTTCCGTCTCGACCCGCAACTCCGGCATCACCGCGTTGAGCAGAATGGCGCTTCGGACCGCGGCCAGCGCGTCGCTCGGCCGGACAGCCAGGGCGGGCGGCGGGCGGCGGCCGATCCGCTGCAGGGCGGCCAGCACTTCCGACAGCACATCGCGCCGGCTTGCAAGAGAGGCACGGACCGCGTCCTCGTTCTCGCCGAGCTTGCGCAGGCGCCGCTCGGTATCGGAGATCTCGGTCTCCAGGATCTTGATGTTGTCGGCCGATGACAGGATCTTGGAATTGAGCGTTTCCCGGTCGCGGTCGATGGACCGAATTTCCTTTTCGATCGCGCTCTGACGATCCGTGGAAACATTGATATCCTGCGTCAGCGAGGCGAGCTCTTGCTCGCGCTTCTGCTTGCGGACCCGAGCCTCTTCCACACCGGGATCGACGGCATCCTTCGACGTGGCCGCCGCCTGTTCGGAAAGCGCCGTGGTTTCGGTGGCCGACAGCGGGGCAAGGGGCAAGGTCAGGGCACTGACGACAAAACCGGCCCGCAGGGCAAGATGCGCACCCAGACGCCGTCCCTGCCGGGAGACAGGAGCCTGATCCGGTTTTCCGCATTCCATCTTCAATAGGGCGCCCAATGTCATAAGGTGTCGTACCCGGCCCACCGTAAAGGAATCGTTTACCAAACGGGTTTTGCACCGTTCGCACGCATCGCGACAGACTGTTTTGCCTATCCCCTGAATGCGGCGATAAACAGGCAAATCCGGCAGCAGCCCTACATTATCCCTAATCCCGATGATAGGGATGGCCTGCCTGAATGGTCAAAGCCCGGTAAATCTGCTCAGATAACAGAATACGCACCAACTGGTGCGGCCAGGTCATGGCGCCGAAGGCGATCTTCAGATCGGCCCGGGCAATCAGCTCGCTGCCGTGCCCGTCCGCACCGCCGATGGCGAAGACCACGTCCTGAACGCCCTCGTCCTTCCAGCTTTCCAGCTTGCGGCTGAAGTCCGGACTGGACAGCGGTTTGCCGTGCTCGTCGAGAACGACAAGTTTCGCTCCGGACGGCAGGCTGTTCAGGAGGACGGAGGCCTCTTCCGACTTACGGTCGTCCGGCTTCTGCGCCCGGCTTTCAGGGGATTCGGCAAGCGCCACTGCGGTGACACCGAGCCCGCGGCCGATCTTGCGGGCTCTGTCCAGATAACGATCGAACAGATCCTTGTCGGCACCGGCCTTCATCCGTCCGATGCAGGATATCGTGAAGCGCATAACTTCCTTGTCCCGGCAAACGCCCGGATACCTTCAGAGACGCCCTCGGCTAAAAAATCAGCCGATAAACTGGGGTGCCGTATCCGTTTCCGGGGCCCACATCTTTTCAAGATTGTAGAAGCCGCGGACTTCCGGACGGAAGATGTGAACGATCACATCACCGGCGTCGATGAGAACCCAGTCACAGGTGCTCTGGCCTTCAACGGTCGCATTGCCATGGCCGGCGTCTTTCAGATCGCGCAGGAGATGGTCGGCGATCGCACCGACATGGCGGTGCGAGCGTCCGGACGCAATCACCATGTGATCGGCCAGGGAACTTTTTTCTGCGATGTCGAGAGTGACAATGTCCTCTGCCTTGGAGTCTTCGAGACTGGCGAGAACCGTATCGATCAGCTCACCCGCAAGTTCAGCGCTTACGGGAGACTGGAGTGGAGCGGACTTCACAGTCCCCTCGCTTTCAAAGGTCATGGTCAGATGGTGTGCCTTTCGCCTTGTTGCCGTCCCGCACGTTTACGCATTACGCAGGACTGGTTGACCTTGCCTCGGCCATCCGATCCGGATGACCATGGTTCTAGAATACTCCCTCCACCTTGGCATTTTCAAGACGGAGTTCCCGAATGCCCGGAACCCCGCCGCCCAAGGTCAGTTCTTCCCTCTCAAAAATGTCGAGGACGTCTCATCGAGAGGCGCGTGAAGAAACGTCCAGACCGGCGGCTCCAGGTCCGCCAAAAGCGCCGCATCGTCTTCGGGAAGCCTATGTTTTTCATAGGCTTTCGCCATGGGAGACGCCATCGCCGGCAGAAACGCTCCCGGCCGGTCGACAACGGCGATCGGGACGAGCCCGGTAATCGCGCGCCAGTCCTGCCAGCGGTGGAAACCCGCCATGTTATCCGCGCCCATGACCCAGACGAATCGCAGGAATGGCCGGCGCAGGCGCAACATTTCGATGGTCCGTGCCGTATAGGGCGATCCGAGAACCGCCTCGTAGGCCGTCACCTTCATCCTCGGATGATCGGCCAGCACACTGGTCATATGGATCCGCATTTCCAGCGGCGCAAGATCACCGTGTTCCTTGAGCGGATTGCCCGGCGTGACGAACCACCACACCTGATCGAGCTGCAGCCGGTTCAGGACCGTCTGCGCCACCAGCCGGTGACCGGAATGGGGCGGATTGAAGGAGCCGCCGAAAATCCCGATCCGGTTTCCCGGTTCGGCATGGGGTAGCTTCATCCATTCGGCATGGGCATACCCGCTCGCCATGCTGAAATTCATGGACGGGTCTGTCCCTCACCGTGAACGCAGTATTTGAAGCTGGTCAGTTGCTCGACCCCGACCGGCCCGCGCGCATGCATGCGTCCCGTGGCAATGCCGATTTCCGCGCCCATGCCGAATTCGCCGCCATCGGCGAACTGGGTGGAGGCGTTGTGCAGCACGATTGCCGAATCGACCCGCTTGAAGAACTCCGCCGCCGCCGCATCGTCTTCGGTGAGGATGCAGTCGGTGTGGTTGGAGCCCCAGCGGGCAATATGCTCGATGGCCGCGTCCAACCCGGACACCACCTTCACCGCGAGGATCGGCTCGAGATATTCCGTCGCCCAATCGTCTTCGGTCGCCGGCACAATGTTTTCGCACAGCTCGATGACCCGGGCATCGCCGCGGATCTCACAGCCCTTGTCCTGCAGTGCCTTGACGATGGCCGGCAGGCAGGAGGCCGCCACGGCCTCATCGACCAGCAGCGTTTCCAGCGCACCGCAGATGCCGGTTCGGCGCAGCTTGGAATTGACGACGATGTCGACCGCTTTCTCCAGATCCACCGCCTTGTCGACGAAGATATGCACCAGCCCTTCCAGGTGGGCGAAGACAGGCACGCGGGCCTCTTCCTGCACGCGGGCGACGAGGCTCTTGCCGCCGCGCGGTACGATCACGTCCAGATTGCCGTCCAGGCCTTTCAGCATTTCGCCGACGGCGGCCCGGTCGGTGACCGGAACCATCTGGATCGCGTCCTCCGGCAGTCCAGCGGCCTTCAGCCCCTTCTGCAAGGCGGCGTGGATCGCCTTGTTGGAATGGATCGTGTCGGAGCCACCGCGCAGGATGACCGCGTTGCCGGCCTTGAGGCACAGGGCGCCGGCATCGGCGGTCACGTTCGGACGGCTTTCGTAGATGACGCCGATAACGCCAAGCGGCGTGCGCACGCGCTCGATCTTCAGACCGTTCGGCCGGTCCCAGGCGGCGATGACGGAACCGACGGGGTCTTGAAGCGCGACGATGTCTTCCAGGGCCTTGGCAATTGCCTCGATCCGCTCTTCGCTCAGCGTGCCGCGATCCAGGAAGGCGGCCGTCTGGCCGTTGGCCTTCATGGCCTCGATGTCCTTGGCATTACCGGCGAGGATTTCCGGCGTCGCGGCGCGGACGGCCCAGGCCATTTCGGTAAGGGCCTGGTTCTTGGCTTCGGTTGGCGCCGTTGCCAGCACGCGTCCGGCGGCACGGGCACGCCGGCCGATATCCGCCATCAGGGCCTGAACGTCGCTCAATTCAACCTTATCCAGCATCTTTCCGTCTCACATATTTTCTCGCGCAGAGCGCACATACCTTACCGGTTTTCGGTCCCGTGTGCATCGTCCAGCACGAGATCGTCGCGATGAATCATTTCGGCACGGCCCGGATAGCCGACGATGGCCTCGATCTCGCGGCTGTTGCGCCCGGCGATCAGCCGCGCCTCGTCGTAGTCATAGGCAACAAGACCCCGGCCGATAAGGCGGCCGTCCGGATCAAGCATGATCACCGCGTCGCCGCGCGAGAAGCTTCCCTGAACGTCCGTCACGCCCGCCGGGAGCAGGCTCTTGCCGGAGTGGAGCGCCTTCACCGCGCCCTTGTCGAGGCGGATCTCACCGCGCGGTTCCAGATGACCGCCGATCCAGGCCTTGCGCGCGCTCGAGGGCGAGGCGATCGCCGGGAACCAGGTGCAGCGGGCCCCGTCGTCCAGTTTCGTCAGCGGATGCATGGCCTTGCCGGAGGTGATCACCATGGTGGTGCCCGCGGCGGTCGCGATCTTGCCCGCGTCGATCTTGGTCTTCATGCCACCGCGCGACAGCTCCGATCCGGCGCTGCCTGCCATGGCTTCCACCTCGGGCGTGATCCGGGGAACCTCCGGCAGAAACACCGCGTCCGGATCGCTTGCCGGCGGCGCGGTGTAAAGCCCGTCGATGTCGGACAGAAGCACCAGGCAGTCGGCGCTCGCCATGGTCGCCACCCGAGCGGCCAGCCGGTCATTGTCGCCGTAGCGGATCTCGGAGGTGGCCACAGAGTCGTTCTCGTTGATGATCGGGATCGCGCCGAGCTTCAACAGCGTGCCGATGGTGGCCCGCGCGTTGAGATAGCGCCGGCGCTCTTCCGTGTCGCCAAGCGTCAGCAGGATCTGGCCCGCCTGCCGGCCGTGGGCGCCGAGCGCCTCCGCATAGGCCTTGGCAAGGGCGATCTGGCCGGCGGCAGCCGCCGCCTGGCTTTCCTCAAGCTTCAGCGGTCCGGACGGCAGACCTAAGATCCCGCGGCCGAGAGCGATGGAGCCGGAGGATACGATTAGCACCTCCGCGCCGCCGCGGGTCAGATCGACCACATCGGAAATCAGCGCATCCAGCCAATCATTCTTCAGTTCGCCCCTTTCAACGAGCAGGGCGGACCCGATCTTGACGACGATGCGGCTATGTCCGGCGAGACGGCGTTTGTCGGAGGACATCAGGCCAGAAGACATCAGGGATGCCATCCTTCCTGCTGTTTGGAAGGCACCGCGTTGGCTTCCTCCTCCTTGTCCTTGTCGATAGCCCGCACGATCATGCGGAGCGCCCGATCCACATTCAACCCGCTTTGCGAGGACAGGATCAGGGGCTTCTGGCCACAGGCGGCTTCCAGCGATGCGGACCGCTCCGCAATCAGCTCGTCATTCAAGGCATCGCACTTGGACAACGCCACGATTTCCGGCTTGTCGACCAGACCATGACCATAGGCTTCCAGTTCGCCGCGCACGACCTTATAGGCTTCGCCCGGATCTTCCTCGCCGGAGCCGTCGACGAGATGCAAGAGTACCCGGGTGCGCTCTACATGGCCGAGGAAGCGGTCGCCGAGACCGGTTCCTTCATGGGCGCCCTCGATCAGACCGGGAATATCGGCGATGGCGAAGCTGCGGCTGTCGATTTGAACAATCCCCAGGTTCGGGTGCAGCGTCGTGAAGGGATAATCGGCGATCTTCGGCTTGGCGGCGGAGACAGTCGCCAGGAAGGTGGACTTGCCCGCATTGGGCAGGCCGACGAGACCGGCATCGGCGATCAGCTTCAGCCGCAGCCAGATCCATTTTTCCTCGCCTTCCAGGCCCGGATTGGCCCGGCGCGGCGCCTGGTTCACCGACGATTTGAAATGGGCATTGCCGAAGCCGCCGTTCCCGCCCTTCAAAAGCAGGACCTTCTGGCCGACCTCAGTCAGGTCGGCGATGATGGTCTCGTTGTCCTCTTCCAGGACCTGGGTCCCGACGGGCACTTTCAGCGTCACATCGCCACCGTCGGCGCCGGTGCGGTTCTTGCCCATGCCGTGGACACCGGTCTCGGCCTTGAAGTGCTGCTTGTAGCGGTAGTCGATCAGCGTGTTCAGCCCGTCGACGCATTCGACATAGACGTTGCCGCCCTTGCCGCCGTCACCGCCGTCCGGACCGCCGTATTCGATGTATTTCTCGCGCCGGAACGACACACAGCCCGCCCCGCCATTGCCGGAACGCACATAGATCTTGGCCTGATCGAGGAATTTCATTTGTTTTGTCTTTCTGTCCGTATCTCAGACCGTGACCGTCTTGATTAAGGTATCCCGTTTAAGCCGCAGCACGGTTGACGGCCGGCCCTCACCACGCGCCAGGCTCTCGCACGTCCCCTTGCTGTCATCCGAAAAGCCGAGCTTGCGCAGGACTTTAAGCGATGCCGGGTTTTCATCCATCGCCTGGCTGGTCAGCTCATCAACCGGGTGATTGGCGAACAACCAGGCCAGCGCGGCACCGGCAGCCTCGCTCATATAACCTCTGCCCCAGTAGGGCCGCCCCAGCCAATAGCCCAAAGTGGGGTCGTTCGGCAACTTGCCGAGCGAGACGCAGCCGATCAAACTGTCGCCGGCATCAAGCGCGAAGACCGTTTCACAGCCCGGCTTGCCGGTGTTTGCCTGCGACAGCCAGTCGATGCCGTGCTCCCGTGTATAGGGATGAGGAACGAGGGCGAGCATCTTGGAGACTTCATAGTCGCCAATCAGGTCCACGATCCGTTCCAGGTCGCTTTCGTGCGGAGCACGTAGCGTCAGCCGTTCCGTTTGGATCACCGGCATTATGCCGCCGCCCTCCGGCTTTCGAACTCGGCCCGCTCCAGTCGGACGACGATGTTCGACACCTTCCGGTCCAGGGCCTTGGCAAAACGCACCGTCTTGCCGACCGGCTTGAAGCCCTGCTTGCGCAGCACCGCGCGCGAGGCGGTGTTGTCCTCGAAAGCCCGAGCGGCGATCGCCTGGCAATGAAAGGCCTCAAACGCCCACGCGAGGACGGCTTCCGCCGCCTCGGTCGCATACCCGAAGCCGTGGAACGGCCGGCCGAGCCAGTAGCCGAGCGTCGGGCAATCGGGCTGCTCGTCCAGATCGCCCGGCGTCTGGATGGCGACGGTGCCGATGAAGATGCCGCCGAGCGTGATCGCGAACACCGCCTCCCCGGTCATGCGGTCCAGATCCAGAGGATCCTTGTTCAGGACCTTGTCGACGAAGGCTTCCGCTGCCCCGTCCTCGTAAGGCCAGGTGCAGCCGGTGAGCCATCGGGCGACCTCGAAATCGCGGCCGCCGAGATTGGCGATCGCCTCCGCATCTCCCTCCTGGAAGGGACGCAGAACCAGACGGCGGGTCTTCAGGACGGGAAGCGTCATGCCGACCTCCCCCACTCCTTCAGCGAGGACCAGACCGCCCGTTCCAGCGAATAGCGCTCGATCGGAACCGTCCCGCCGGCGCCCAGCGAGCGGATCATCGACTGGTCCCGGTACTGGAAGCCGGACTTGACCAGGACCCGGCGCGAGGCGGGGTTGGTCACCCGGCAGGCGCCCGAAAGCTCCGCCATGGTCCCGTGGGAAAAGGCATGATCGACCAGCGCATGGACGGCCTCGGTCGCAAGCCCCTGGCCCCAGAAGGGTTCTCCCAGCCAGTAACCGACGTGAACGCGACCACCGGCTTCCATTTCGCCGTATTTGGCAATGCCGATGAACCGGCCGGTGACATTCATCCGGATGGCGAAGGTGGCGTTGTTGCCGTCAGAGCTTTGCGCGCGAGCGACCATCGCCTTGGCGTTTTCCAGGGAAAACGGATGGGGCATCTTCGCCAGGTTCGCGGCGATCTTGTGGTTGTTGGCCAGGAACACGATATCGGCCAGATCGTCCGTTCGCGGCGTATCGAGCCGGATCCGGACAGCTTCCTGCGGCTCGGGGGCCGCACCCAGACAACTTTCGTCTAAGAGACCATCACTTTCGACAACCATTTCATTCTCCAGTCAAAGTTCAAAAGAAAAGGGGAGATGGCGGCCCATCTCCCCTTGTGTCTTTGACCGGTTTTGTCTCAAACCGCCGGGGCTTAATGGGCGCCGGCGGGTTTGGAACTCACGTCGGCTTTACTCCGCTGCTTCCGCTACCGGGAGCACATTGATGTAGGTTCGCTTGTTGGCCTTCGCCTGGAACTCCACCTTGCCTTCCACGGTCGCAAAGATCGTATGGTCCTTGCCCATACCGACACCGTTACCCGGATGCCACTTGGTACCGCGCTGACGTGCAATGATGTTGCCCGGAATCACGGCTTCGCCGCCGTACTTCTTGATGCCGAGACGGCGACCTGCGGAATCGCGACCGTTACGGGACGAACCGCCTGCTTTTTTATGTGCCATGAGGATGCTCCTCGTTGCTTGTTCTTCAGATCAGGGTGAGAAACGGCGGCTTACTTGCCGGCCATTTCCTTGGCCTGTTCGATCCAGTTGTCGCGTTCGAAGCGGCCCTTCAGGGAGAGCTCTTCTTCAACGCGGGCGACATCTTCGTCCGTCATTGCTGCGATCTGGGCGAAGGTGGTGATGCCGGCTTCAACGAGCTTCTTGGCAATCGCCGGACCCAGTCCGTTCAGCTTCTTCAGGTCGTCCGCTTCGCCTGCCGGCGCTGCGGCTGCAGCCGGCGCGGCTGCTTCTTCGGTCTTTGCCTCGGCCTCAGCCTTCGGAGCGGCGGCCTTCTTCGGCGCTGCAGCCTTGGCGGGCTTGGCACCACCGGTCAGGATGTCGGTCACCTTGACGAGGGTGAAAGCCTGACGATGGCCGTTGCGGCGCCGGGAATTCTGACGGCGGCGCTTCTTGAAAACGATGATCTTGCGGTTGCGGCCCTGATCGACCACTTCCGCAACGACGCTGGCTCCGTCAACGAGCGGCGCGCCGATGGTGGTGTCCGTGCCGTTTCCGACCATGAGCACTTCGTCGAAGGTGACGGTGCTGCCGGCTTCGGCATCGAGTTTTTCGACCTTCAGGAGGTCGTCTGCGGCAACGGTGTACTGCTTGCCGCCGGTCTTGATCACTGCGAACATGTCTCGCACGTCCTTCTTTTCGTTTTTGTTGCAGGCGCCCCGTTCACCGGAAAGCCCACTTTGTCTATGTTGTTTTCGGCGCCCGCCCTGCCGGAAACCGGCGGTCCGGGTCTTTGCGATCGAAGGCTTTTTGAAGTCTCGGATCAGGCCTGAAACAACGGGAAAGGCGGAATCTCTTGGAAAGACTCCGCCGTTCAGCGTCGGCAATATAGTCAGGACACCCCTCAAGTCAATCAATAAGTGGCGGAATAATGCGCCCTTTCTGCCACTTCGCGGCGTTTTCTTAGCTGCGCATAAAAATTGCCGAAACAGCCAAACTGCCTCTTGCGGCCCGGGAACGCCTTGTCTATGTTCCGCGCCACTTGAGACCACGTATATCCCAAGTGCCGCGGAGAGGTGCCGGAGTGGTCGAACGGGGCGGTCTCGAAAACCGTTGAGCGCGCAAGCGTTCCGAGGGTTCGAATCCCTCTCTCTCCGCCATCACTATTTCCGACCACCCCCATATTGATATTAAAGGCCTTTTCGGATCTAGCCGTTTGGCCGGTGCCCCAGTGCGATGGCCCAATTTTGTCTTGGAAGACGGTTCTGAACTGAGACCCGTGAATTCCTCCAGTTTAGTGTAGAGTCCGTCGCAATCTGCTCTGAGCCCGAAGTTTGGAGCGCCGGAAGCTGGAGTTTTCAGGCTGTCGCTCTGATGGACGAATCCGGTGAGGGGTTCATCTCATGAAGCCGGATCTGAGAAATTTGCGGAAGCCGTTCGATACGCTACGGTAGATACGGGCGCCGGTCGTCGTTTACTCTCTTCAGCAGCCTACACGATTTAAGTGTTCCCGCTTAAGTCATTGATTTGGAAATGGTCATAGCTTCGGTTGACAGTGGAAATCGAACGACTTCGGTAAACCGGTGCGGAGAGATCATCCATCCTCGATGAGACTGTAACCGAGACCGTGGACTGTGATGATTTGTGCGCTGCTGCCCCGCAGCCGGCGGCGCAAGCGCGAAATCAGAACATCGATGGTGCGATCTCCGTAAACCCACTCCCGCCCGCAGATGGCAATGCTGATCTGCATCCGGTTGCATGGACGGCCGAGTTCCCGGATCAGGCATACAAGCAGCCGTGTCTCAGCCGGCGACAGTGTTTCCGTCCTCCCGGCAACGCTGAGCCGACGCGACCGCGCGTCGAGTTGCAGCGAAACACCGACGCTAAATTGCGTTTGCTCGCGGGACTTGTGGCGTGCCGCCAGGCAGGCTTTGATGCGCGCGCTCAGAATGACGGGTTCGACCGGCTTGCAGACGTAGTCGATTGCCCCCATGCCGAGGCCGAGGACCTGGTCGTTCGATGAATCGAGGCTCGACAAGACAATGAAGGGAGCCTTTTTCTCATCCCGTATCAGCGGGGCGAGAAGCAACCCGTCCGTGTCCGGAAGGCGCCGGTCGAGGAGCACCAGGTCGAAGTCCTTCTCGGTGAGTGCCTTGCGGGCGGATTCACCATCGGGAGCGTAGCTGAAGCGGTGACCGAGTTGGTCGACGATGTCCTCGACCATGAGCTGTGCCAGAACGTCGTCATCTACGAGGAGGATGTCAGCTTTGTTGGTCATTCCGGGTCTTTCACAACGCGGTCCGGCGAACCTGACGCCAGGGTGTGGTGCAACACCTGCGCCCGTGCCGCTTCGAGCGCGGAGGCGTCCGGCGCCTCGGTTTCGTATGCATCTTCGAGTGCGCGCAGCGCCTCCGCCAACTCAGTCAGGCCGAATATCTTGGCGCCGTTCGCCAGCTTGTGCGCCCGGCTTGAGATCGTCGGGTTTCTTGCGGCCGAAGTCTCCAGAGAGAGCATCGCCCTCAACTCCGACCAGTTTTCGGCAAAGGCTTCGGCCATGCGCCGTTGCGCGGAGAGGGACAGACCGTCGAGCAGGTCCGTGTCCTCTGGCAGCCGTGTGGAGATCTGGATCGCATGCGCTAGAGCGGCCGCGTCGAGCGGTTTTTCGAGGACGGCAGTAAACATCTCTGCCTCCTCGGGTCGGTCTCGGACCACGCCGACATTGGCGCTCAACAAAAGCACCGGTTTTCCCCGCAACGCAGGGTCTGTTCGGAGGGACCGCGCGAAATCGCTCCCTGTGCCGTCCGACAGACGATAGTCGACGATGAAGTAGTCGTAGGCGTCGGGCTGGGCCGCACAGAGCGCTCTTGCCTGTGCGAGATCGCCTGCATGATCGACCGAGAGCCCGAGGCGCTCGAGCATGGCGCCGGTCACGAGCCCGCTGATGGGGTCGTCATCCACAACAAGACAACTGGCCTCGTACTGCCGGCCATGGTCGCGTGGCATGGAAGGCTGCGGAGCGGCTTCGGCAGGAACCAGCGGCAGCCGGACCTCGACCGACGCGCCGGCTGTTGTATCGAGTGCCGTGATCTGTCCGCCAAGTGCGTGGGTCATTCGCAGGGCAATGGCGAGCCCGAGCCCCGAACCTTCGCGCCCGGTGGCCCGCGGCCGGAGTTCGGCCACGCCCTGCGCCAGCATCTCACGGACTTCCGCGGGCAGGCCGGGCCCGTGGTCATCAATTCGGAAGCATAACGCATCGGCATCGGTACGCAGGCGAACCGTCACGCCCCGGCCGTCGTCATGTCTGAGTGCGTTCCGGACCAGGTTTCCGATAACCTGTTGGGTCATCGACCAGTCAAGCAGGATCTCCCCCGCGACCTCCTCGGGCACCATGTCGAGCCGAAGCGGGACGCCCTGCTGCCGGGCGAGGATTTCCTGCATACGGACGAAATTCGAGAGCGCGTCTCCGATGGCGATAGGCTCTGGCCTCGGTTGCGGCGACTGATGCTCGAAACGCGAGAAGCTGAGCACGTTTTCAAGTATCGCATTGAGGCCGCGGGCCGAGACCCCTATGAGCTCGACAAGCCGTTCCGCCTCTGCCGGATCGGCCCCCTCCAGAAGATCGGCGGCTCCGAGCACGCAGTGAAGCGGGCCACGGATCTCGTGGCTCATCGCGGCGAGAAAGAGCGACATGGTATTTTCGGCATCGCGTGCGCGTTCGACCGCGCGAAGGTGCTCGGTCACGTCGTGCAGCAGGATGATCTGCCAGCGGTCCAGCTTGTATACGGTATCCTCGACGCCACGGACACGGATGTCGAAACAGCGGCTGCCGTCTTCGGTCCGCAGCCAGACCGCACTCCGACGTTCGCTGGGGATGTCGAAAATCTCGTCGATCACCGCCTGGAGTTCGCGGCGATGCGGCTGGAGCGCGAGGCGGTAGGTGAGGCCACCGGCCTCGGACAGGCCAAGAAACGTCTGCAGCGCCGCCTGATTGGCGTTCAAGAGCTGACCGTCTTCGCCGGCAATGAAGACCGGGCCGCGCAGGCTCTCGATGACCCCGAAATACTGATCGCGCTCGCGGGTAAGGCGGCGAACACTGTCGCCAAGCGCGGCATCACTCGCTCCGGTCATCGCCCAGGGGGCGAGCATGGCCTGGTCCGCCTCGTCGAAGAAGTCTTCGAGCCGGTCTGCGAGGGAAGGCTGCTTCGCTGAGCCGTCGCCGGACGATCCGTCTTCGGCGCGCAGCAATGGTCCGAGATGATCGAGGTAGACACGGCGGTAGAGCCTGAACAGCCCATGATTCAGCTCGAGCGGGACGCCGGAATCGTGATGCCGCCACGCGATTTCCCGCAACGCGTCGAACCGCTTGTCGCTTCGGTAGTTGTGCCGCCCGTCGAGGTGGCCATGGCGCAGCGGGTCGGACAAATACGCCGCGATGCAATCGTTGAGGCGCTCTGTCGCTTCGGTCCATGCTGCCCGCATGGAGCTTGTCTGGTCGGTGAAACCTGTCTCCAACGCGAGACGCACCGTTTCCTCCACCAGCGTATCGCTCTCGCGGCGCAGTATTTGGGACAAGCGGTCAGTGGACAAGGGCATCGTCATCTCGCTGGCGTTGGGGATGCTCGCGCTTTCATCAGTATATCGAATCGCGGGCAAAGCGCATGCCGCAATCGTGGTGTGTTTACATGACGTTTACATCTGTTCACAGGCTGTCAGCCTCTTATGGAGCTGTTGGTGCTACGCCATACATGACCGATCACTCCCAGTCGGCCGGACCGGAGGCACAGACCATGACTTTGAACCCTAGATCGCTAGTGAGAATCGGGGGCGGCCTCGTCCTTTTGGGCGGCCTCGGATTTCTCGTGTTGACGTCTCCCTGGACCTGGTCAGCCGTCCATCCCGCCCGCGATCTTCCCGGGCTTGAGGGCGCCGACCTCGCAAACGGACGCTTCGTCTTCCTTGCGTCGGATTGTGCCACCTGCCACGCCACGCCCGGACAGGACGACGAAACGGTCCTTGGCGGCGGGCGCGTGCTCGATACGCAGTTCGGCGTGTTCCACATGCCGAATATTTCGCCGGACAAGGAACAGGGAATTGGCGACTGGACGCTGGCGGAGTTCGACCGTGCGCTGCGTCAGGGTGTCGGGCCGGACGGTCTGTTGCCGGATGGGCAGAACCTCTATCCCGCGTTCCCCTACACTTCCTACCAGCGGCTGACCGGCGAAGACGTCCGCGACCTCTATGCCTACATGATGACATTGTCGCCCGAAGCCGACAAGGTGCCCGAGCACGAGCTGAAGTTCCCTTTCAATATCCGCCGAGGCGTCGGCGTCTGGCGTCTTGCCTTTCTCGACGGAAAGCCGTTCGAGCCCGGTCCGGTCCCCGGAGGGGTGGACGAGTCGGCCTACCATAAGGGGGCCTATCTGGTCGAAGGCGCGGGCCACTGTGCCGAATGCCATTCGCCGCGCGGGTTCATGGGGAACGTGATCGCAGCGCAGCGCTATGGCGGCGGACCGAATACCGACGGCACCGGCTATTTCCCCAACATCACGCCGGACGAGACCGGAATCGGTTTCTGGGCCACGGCGTCGATCGCGAACTATCTGCACACGGGTGTAAGCCCGATCGGGCGGGCTGCCGACGGGGACATGGCCGAAGTCATCGAGAACACGTCACAGCTGCCCTTCGAGGACGTGCAGGCCATGGCGCTCTATATCAAGCACCTGCCCGCCGTCGACAAACCAGCGCCCGGAACCCCCGAGCCGAACTATACCGACCACCTGGTGATGCTCGATAACGTCATCGCGGCCGCACCCGACCTGCCGACCTCGCCCGCCTCGGATATTGCCCAGGGCGCGCAGGCGACCGTGGTCGGCACCAAGGATGTCTGGCTTGACGCGGCCGACGTCGACAGCGGGTCTGAAGAGGACGGAAAGCTGCTGGGCGGCGCGCTTGCCACGGTCGTGGCGCGTGATGGGGACAAGGCCGAACTGCGGCTCAAGGGCTGGCAGATGACCGATGCCCCGTCGGTGGTCTATCAGGCCAAGGGCCAGCGGGTGATGATGGCGGTTCTGTCGGATGTGGCCGCCGATGCCGTCCAGCGCGGCGCGCCCGAGACCGATGCCGATACGGGCCAGTCCTGGGTTCCGGTCGAGATCACGCTCTGGTCGGATGCGACCGATCTGAACGCCCATCGCGATGCGGTGTGGGCCTACAGCCAGGACGCGTTCCAGAAAGCCTGTTCCGCCTGTCACGTCCTGCCGCAGAAGACGCATTTCACGGCGAACCAGTGGATCGGCACGATGAAGGCGATGCGCCGCTTCACCTCCTTCAGCGATGATCAGTATCGCCTGATCCTGGCCTATGTGCAGAACCATTCGAAGGATCTCAACACGAGTGACGGAGCAGTCGAATGAACGTCGCCCTGAATTTCGCACCCTTGGCGGATCGCGACGCTGACCCTGATCTCGCGTTGGTCGCGGACTGGCTCGCCCTCCAGTTTCTGACCGCGCCCGATGCGGCACGCATCAGGGCTGGGCGCTCGACCGAGGGGCAGGCCGCACTCCGGCAGATCGGGGTGATCCTCGGTCGCAAGGACGTATCTGACGCGTTGTGCCGGCAGCTTGCGGATGGCACTGTGACCGATGTGACTGTCGGGCTCCAACGAAGGCACACGGCGCTGTTCGAAGGCATCTTCCGGCGGCGCGGCCTGCCACCCTATGCCAGTGTCTGGGATGGCACGGGTCGGCTCTACGGGCCCGCCGTAGGCCGGATGCAAGAGCTTCTTCGCGGGCTGGACCTGCATCTTGACGAGACGTGCTGCGAACCTCCCGACCATATCGCCATCCAGCTTGCCGCGCTGGCGGAGGCCCTGCGGCAGGGCCGGACCGGGCTGGTTCCCGCTCTGCTCGACGAGTTGCGCTGGGTGGTGGGTTTTGCGGCGTCCCTCACCGCGGTGGATGACAACGGCTACTACGGGGCCGTTGCGCAGTTGCTGAGCGCCTTCGTCGAGAAGGCAGAACAGAATTAATCGGGCGCGGCGGGCCCGGACCGGGCCCTTGCTTCGGTTTCGATCTGAAAGGACAGGCTATGACCAATAACTCCGAGACAAAACTGGGCGGCCCGATGCTTTCCAAGCGGAGCTTTCTCAAGGGATCTGCCGCCGCGCTCGGCCTTGCCGGCCTGCCGCTCTTTGCACGCGGCGCTGTCGCGCAGACCGGGACGCAGGGGGTTCTCTCGGGCTGCCACTGGGGGGTCTTCTACGGGATGGTCGAGGACGGCCGCGCGGTGGAGTTCAAGCCGTGGGAAAAAGACCCTCATCCGTCGCCGCAGCTTCCCGGCGTGATGGACTCGCTCTATTCGGAGTCGCGCATCCGCTACCCCATGGTCCGGCGGGCCTGGCTCGAGCAGGGACCCGGCGCCGATCCGGACGGCCGCGGCGCGGGCGATTTCGTCCGGGTAAGTTGGGAGAAGGCCGTCGAACTTGTCGCGAACGAGATCGTGCGGGTGCGTAAAACCTATGGACAACAGGCGCTTTATGCCGGGTCCTACGGCTGGAAGAGCCCCGGCAAGATCCACAATTGCCAGACCCTGCTGCGCCGGATGCTGAACCTTACCGGCAGCTACACCAACAGCTCAGGCGACTATTCCACCGGCGCGGCGCAGGTGATCCTGCCCTATGTCTCGGGCTCGCTTGAGGTTTACGAGCAGTGCACGACCTGGAACAATCTTGCGGAAAACTGCGAGCTGATGGTGTTCTGGGGCTGCAATCCGCTCAACAACTCGCAGATTTCCTGGCAGGTTGCCGATCATGGCGCCTGGCCTGGTGTCGCGCTCATGAAGGACGCCGGCACGCCGGTCATCTGCATCGACCCGGTGCGTACCGAAACCTGCGAGGCGCTGAACGGAGAGTGGATCGCGCCGCGTCCGCAGACCGATGTCGCGATGATGCTGGGCATAGCCCATACGCTCTATGAAGAGGGGCTTCACGATCAGGCGTTCCTCGACCGCTACACGGCGGGCTTCGACAAATTCCTGCCCTACCTTCTTGGCCAAAGCGACGGCACGCCCAAGACTGCGGACTGGGCGGCTGAGATCTGCGGTTTGCCGGCCGACACGCTGCGCGATCTGGCGCGGCGGTTCGCCGGGAAACGCACGATGCTTGCGCTCGGCTATTCGACCCAACGCCAGCACCATGGCGAACAGGTCCACTGGATGCTGATCACGCTGGCCGCGATGCTGGGGCAGATTGGCCTGCCGGGCGGCGGTTACGGGCTCAGCTATCACTATTCCTCGGGCGGATCGCCCACCCATACCACGCCGATCCTGAAGGCGGTCGACGATGCCTCGGGTCAATCGAGCGAAGGTGCGGCATGGCTGGCGCAGGGCGGCGCGGTCTCGATCCCCGTATCGCGCTTCGTCGAGACACTGCTCAACCCCGGCAAGACGATGCAGTTCAATGGACATGAGATCGAACTGCCGCTGGTGAAGATGGCCTACTGGGTTGGCGGCAACCCCTTCTCGCACCAGCAGGATCGCAACGAGATGTTGCGCGCCTGGCGCAACCTGGACACCTTCATCGTGCATGACGTGCAATGGACTGCCTCGGCGCGCCATGCCGATATCGTGCTTCCGGCAACGACCTCCTACGAGCGCAACGACATCGAGCAGGTCGGGGACTATGCCCTCAGCCACATCGTCCCGATGAAGAAGGTCGTGGACCCCGTCTTCGAGGCGCGAAGCGATTTCGACATCTTCGCCGACATCGCCGAAAAACTTGGCCAGGGCTATGCCTTCACCCAGGGCCTCACCGAGATGGACTGGATCCGTAAAATCTACGAGGCGGCCAAGATCGAATCCCGCGCCAAGGGAATGGAGATGCCGGTCTTCGATGTCTTCTGGGAAAGCAACAAGCCGCTCGCCTTCCCGGTGTCGGAGGCTCAGGAAGACTTTGTCCGCCATGCCGACTTCCGTGAAGATCCGTTGCTGAACGCGCTCGGCACGGCGTCGGGCAAGTTCGAGCTCTATTCCGTTGCAATCGAGCGCTATGGCTATGACGATTGTCCGCCGCATGCGACCTGGATGGAGCCGATCGAACGCCTTGAGGGTCCCACCACAAAATATCCGCTGCATCTGGCGGCGAACCATCCGCAGATGCGGCTCCACTCGCAGCTGTGCGGCACCATCAACCGCGAAACCTATGAGATCAAGGGGCGCGAGCCATGCTGGATGAACCCTGCGGATGCAGCGCAGCGCGGCCTGTCCGATGGTGACGTGGTGCGGGTCTTCAACGACCGTGGCCAGATGCTTGCCGGCCTGAAGATCACCGACGAGATCATGCCCGGGGTCGTTCGCATCAACGAGGGCGGCTGGTTCGATCCGGAAAATCCGCGCCAGGTCGGCAGTCTGTGCGTCTATGGTGACGTCAACATCCTGACGACCGGCATCGCCACCTCGAAACTGGCGCAGGGGAATTGCGGTCATACCGGCGTGGCCGAGGTCGAGCGCTACGACGGCCCGCTGCCGGAGGTGACGGTCTTCAGCCAGCCGTCGGCCTGACCATACGTGCCATGACCAGGCTTCCGGGCCGCCACCCCGCAGGTGGGACGGGCGGCCCCGAGGCAGGGGCCTGGCGGTGCAGCGGGGGAAATGAACGTGAAACTTGGCTACTTGATGATGGAAGGGCGCGGTGCCGCAGGTCTGATCCTGGGGGGCGTCGCAGACCGGTTGCGCAATGACGGGATCCGGCCCTCGGGCGTTGTTCAGGCAGCCCCTGCCGGACCCGGTCAACATCCCTGCGAGACCGCCCTGCGTGTCCTGCCGGACGGTCCGCTCCTGGTCATAAACCAGAACCTGGGGCCCGGCTCGCGCGGGTGCAGGCTGGATGCGGGCGCGCTCGAACTGGCGATCGCTGAGGTTTCGGCGCGTTTCGCTGGTGCCGATGTCCTGATCATCAACAAGTTCGGCAAGCAGGAAGCTACCGGGCGCGGCTTCTGCAGCCTGATTGCCGAAGCGCTCGATCGGGATATTCCTGTGGTTGTCGGCGTGAACGGACTGAACCTTCGGGCCTTTCTGGCCTTCGCCGGCGATTTGGCGGAACAGCTTGTCCCGGAGGAGTCTGGTATCATTCGATGGCTCCGGGAGGATCGTATGGCATTGGTCAGTCTGGACTGATCCCTGCTGGCAGCCCGTCGTTGGTGGACGATCCGGTTGCGGCGTTTATAGCGGCGCTTGTCCCTTGCCCGGCAATGCATTGCGTAGCAATGTCACGAGAGGGGTATTTGACGGGGATCTTCCGCGCCTTGCGGCCGGGTATGCAGGCCTTGATCCCCTTCTCTTGAGGGCTTCGCGGAACCAATCCGCATCGTAGCCGCGGTCCGCCAGCAACCCCTCCGCCGCCGGCAGACTGCCCAGAATGGCGGCAACGCCGGTGTCGTCACTGACTTGTCCAGCAGACAGAGCTGGCTCGGTTTGATGCTGCTTTTCGCATCGGCCAACCAGAAGAGAGTACTCTCCTGCAAACCCGGCTCGACCCCTATAGAATGGTGCTCAGTGCATCGGACAGCCTTCTGACCAGACACGAAAAACCCGTGACACCATTAGATCTGGACCGATTTCAAACTGTTCTGTCGCACCACTGGCGTTTTAACTGGAAGCGAGGAATGCTGGCGTTGGAGAGCCGCAGGCGCACGAGAACTGTGATTGGCTCGCGATGACGATCGTGCCCATCGCAATATAGAAGGAAATAAATGTTGTTTACCGGAGTTGTTCAGGGAATCGCCAAATTAGAATCAGTCGAAGGAAGTGACGAACTTCGCACCCTCATCATCGAGTTCCCCGACGATTTCTGCCGAGATTTGACCAGGGGCGCCAGCGTGTCTGTTAATGGCGTTTGCCTTACCGCCACCGACGAAATAGCCGCAGACAAGTGGGCCCTTGATGTGATGCTGAAGAGCCTCACTGTGACCAACCTCCGTGCCGTCGAGAAGGGACACCTCGTAAACGTCGAGCGCGCAGCCAAAGAAGGCGCGGAGATCGGAGGGCATCCACTTTCTGGCCACGTGGACTTCATGGCTGAAGTAATTGAGGTCCAAGCGAGCGCAGGGAATAAACTCATTCGCTTTGAAATCCCCGAAACCGCGATTCCCTATGTTTTCTCGCAAGGTTACATAGCGGTCGACGGGGCCAGCCTGACGATCGCCGACCTTTCGAAGGCAGAGGGCTGGTTCGAGGTATGGCTCATTCCCGAAACCAGACGTTCGACAATACTCGATAACCTTGCCGCAGGAGATCATGCGAATATCGAGATTGATCGCGGTACGCAAGTGGTTGTCGATACGATCAAAAATACAATCGAAGAGGCCTTGGAGAAGCGCTTTCCGCGGCTTGAAGCAGCCCTCTTGAAGCTTGGCCTTTCAACGAATGATCTCGTCGACGATTTTGATACGCCAAAGCTCATTCAGGAGATCTCGACGCAGGAGCGATCAAGGAAATGAAAGCCGAGCCAAATTTATGGGGTTCTGTCGCAAAGTTTTCGCGGTTGGTTGGACTGGCTCGCGCGTGGCAGGAGCGGACTTTTGAATTTGGAAGCGAGCACCCAACCGCGAAAACTATGCGACAGAACCGCTGCCTGAAGCACTGGTATCTCAGGATATCGCATCAGGTGCACTTGTTCAGGTATTGGCTGATTGGAGTTTGCCAGAGCAGCCCATGGCGCTCATCTATCTCCGCGACCGATATAGGCCTCAAAGGCTGGCGTCATTCATCAATTTCACGAGATCTACTTTTAGAAACCGTCCGGTAAACAGCCAAACCGGGCTACCGGATGATTAATGCAGACCTTCAAACGTGCCGCAATGCCAGTCAATGCAGCTCAAAGCAGGCGTTGGCAATTGTTCGTTTCTCGCCTGGGAGGCGCGCTTTGGTGCATCGGGCGACAGGGCTTCATAAAGCACTGACTAAAATGGCACATATTCTTTCTGTAACGTGAAAGATATGTGCCATTCTGTCAGAGATGCCACTCATCATATGGCTCTTGTTTCGCTCAGATAGTCATCGACTTCTGCCCTCAAAGCTTGAGACTGCTTTGAAAGTTCCTCGGCTGTATCGACAAAGTTTCCAACAGACTTGAGATTGCTTTCGGAAACACTGGCAACATCCGAGATGTTTTTGGCAACGTCTTTTACCCCGTTCGCAGCTTGATCGACATTGCGGGCGATTTCGCGGGTGGCGCTGTCCTGTTCTTCAATGGCGGAGGCGACGGAAACCGAGATTTCCTTTACCTTATCGATGGTTTTACCGATACCGTTAATGGCATCAACGGCTTCTTGAGTAGCACTCTGAATCTGAGAAATCTGGTTTACGATGCTCTCTGTCGCACTCGAGGTCTGATTTGCCAGTTCCTTGACTTCCGATGCCACGATGGCAAAGCCCTTGCCGGCGTCCCCGGCTCTGGCGGCTTCAATGGTTGCATTGAGGGCCAGAAGATTGGTTTGCTCCGCAATAGCAGTGATCAGCTGGACAACCTCTCCAACTTTGAATGAGGCCTTGGCCAGGCCCTGAATTTTCTGGTTGGTTTCTTCTGCTTCCCTCGCGGCCCCAGTGGCAATATCGGTCGACTGGGAGATCTGCCCGCTGATCTCGGCGATCGACGCGGACAGCTCTTCGGAAGCTGCTGCCAATGTTTCGAGATTGTGTGAGGTCTCATTGGCCGCTTGAGACATGGTCTGGCTTTGCTGGTTGGATTGTGTCGCTCCAGCAGCCATTTCCTGGGCCGATGCCCGGAGAGTGGACGATGCGGAGGACAAAGACCCGACAACATCTGCCACGCTCGTATCGAGTTTCTCAGCCAACGCAAACATGGCTGCCCGCTTGGTTTCTTCTTGCTGGGCGCGGATTTTGGTTTCTTCCACCAGTTTACCCGCCTCAGCCTGAGCCAGATTCAGCTCCTTCATCGCCTGATGGTTCTCTGTGAACTGACGATTGATGCGATAGGCCAGCCAGAGCATCGGCCCGCCCACGAGCACAACATATGTGGCATGGATGAGGAAGTGGACCAGCACATATTCAGCCGTAGGCCAGATATAGAGCGGCAAAAGCACGGAAAAGACCACGTGGTGCACGGTCGCCAGTGCATTGACGATGAAGATTGTGCGCCAGCAGCAATAAATGACCAGCACTGCATTCAAAACGAAAAACAGCATGTGGGCATCCAGAACCAGTCCATCCGGCAATCCGCTTGCGCAAAAAACCAGCAGCGCCCAGTCACTGGTCAGGGCCGCCCCAATGGCAAATCTGGTCGCCGGTCCAATCGGGTCTTTGAGAAACATGAGCGTCGAGACGCCGGCAAGCGCTGCTGCGATCAGAGCCGTCGTCAGCGCTGGTGCAGACGTATAAGAAGCGACGCCTCCAATGACCAACACCATGAGCCATAGGGCTGCAATGAACGCCTTGCTCGCTATCTGGCGAAGCTTAACGAGTTCAGGAGCGGTTTCAACGACGGAAGATGGGGAGGTAGCGTGCATTTCTGGCCTCTGGGTAAGCTAGATCAGGATGATGCTGATTTGGTGCTTTTTGTTAAATGTTGCTGCCGTACTTCGTTGATGGTTTCGGATTACAGCCTCCGATACCAAAGGAACCGATGACCGCCCAAGCACCAAGCGCCCGCACCTTTGCCTGGTAATCCTGCTGCTCAGGCAAAACCATCACGAATGTTCCGTCAAAATCGGATCGTATAAGTTTTGATGCAGGTGTCAGGGCTCTGGTAATTGCCTGCCGTTCGCTGTCCCAAGGAGATGAAATAACAATAACCGGGGCATCTTCGGCAAAGCTGAACAAGGTCAGATAGCCAACAACCAGAAAGCCCGCGAGACTGATTAAGGCAAATGGTACGTAGGTGGAGATTGTAATCTCCGGGGCATCTTGAGGATTCTGCATTGTCAATTTTTCTAATATTGCCACATCAGAGAGACAAACCAGCCTAAGCAACTGCGGTTCTTTTTTGAACTTTACGTAATTGAGCAATAATATAATCTTTTTAATGAGGGCTTAATTTACCTAAAGACAGCGTCGGCGCCATATGGAAAAGGCGGACATGAACGTCAGCAGAAACCCCGGAAGTTCTCCAGCGCGGGACGATCCAAAGACGGGGAACACGTCAATAGCCACGGGAGTTGTGACGTAATAGACGGACTGAGAAAAAGGCTCACGCAACTGCGCCCGCCCACACCGTAGCGTTACGAAGAGTGAGCAGCGTTGCATATCGCTCTGTCCCCAGTCCGCAGCCGCCTTCAGATCCAACGTGTCATATTCAGAGCAGGCGCTGTCCGGGTGGTCTCGAGTCACGGTGTCACCACCGCCCATCTATAATCTCTATCCGGCCGCCACCGCCGTGGCCCACCGGCCTCAATTCCGAGCCCGATGCTCCGGTGCGGTAGGAACCGGAGGTCTGTAAGTCCATCCTTTCCCGCCACTGGATCGCACGCTAAGTTTCGGCAACGGCAACAAGGGACCATCGATGAAACAACTGCCTTCGACGGCCGGGCTGCTCGCGTTCGAGGCCGTCGCCCGGCACTTGAGCTTTCGGCGTGCGGCGACGGAATTGAACATTACGCAAGGCGCTGTCAGCCAGCGGATCAAGACGCTGGAGACGGTGCTGTGCCAGCCGCTGTTCCACCGCAACGGCAATGTGGTTGCGCTGACCTCGGAAGGCCTGGAGTTTCTGCCCAACGCGCGCGCCATCCTGCGCGACATCTTCAACGCCACCGACCGGCTCGTCCACAAGGACAGCACCAGCGTTTTGACGATCGGCTGCATCAGCACCTTCGCGATTAAATGCCTGATTCCCGCGATCGGGGACTTCACGGACGAAAACCCGGAGATCGAAGTCCGTATCCGCACGCCGGTGCCGTTCGAAAAGTCCAATTTTTTCGATTATGACCTGACGATCCAGTACGGCTTCGCGGACCGGTGGCCTTCCATGATCGTGACCGGTCTGGGCGAGGAGGAACTGTTTCCCGTCTGCAGTCCGGACTACCTGCGCAGGACAGACCTCGGGTCGGACGTGAAGGCGTTGGCGCAAACCACCATCATCCGCACGTCTTCGCCGCTGCTCTACCAGGATGAGTGGCCGCTGTGGCTGGACAGCGCCGGCCAGCCGCGCCTGACGTTCCAGCGCGAACTGAACTGCGACTTTCTTTATCCGACCTACGAGGCGGCCATACGCGGCCTGGGCGTCGCGATGGGCCGGACCGCCGTGGTCGAAAACGACATTGCGGCGGGGCTTCTGGTCGAGCCGTTCTCGATCCGGATCGAGTCCGCACTCGGCTACCATCTCGTCGTGTCGCCGGAGCGGGCGCAGACAGAGAAGGTTCGGCGCTTCTGCGACTGGGCGCGCGTCCACCTGCACACCGGCCAGCCTCGATAAACCGGGAAAGGCTCTAGAACGCCGAGTGCGGCAGCCAGAGCGAGATCGCCGGGAATAGCAGAAGCAGGGCCAGGACGACGATATCGAGCACGAGGAACGCACTCGCGCCCTTGAAGATCCGGCCGAGGGTCACCTGGCCCGGCGTGACGGCCTTAATGACGAAGATATTGAGGCCGATCGGCGGGGTGATCAGGCCGATTTCCAGAAGCTTGATGACGATGACGCCGAACCAGATGAGATCGACGCCGTAGCCCATCATGACCGGCACGGTGAACGGCAGCGTCAGGACGAGGATGCCGATGGAGTCGAGGAACATGCCCAAGAGCAGATAGAAAACGACGAAGCCGAGAATGACGACCGTCACCGACGCCTGCTGCGCCTGAAGCCACTCCAGCGCGATCGGCGTGATCCGCGTCAGGGAGATGAAGCTGGTGAACAGCTTCGCCGCCAGCGAGATGAAGAAGATCATCGTCGTTTGCCGGACCGTTTCCTCACCGGCTGCGATCAGGGCCTTGAAGGTCAGCCGGCCACGCGCGAAGCCGATGAGCGTAGCGACGACGGCGCTGACCGCGGCCGCCTCGGTCGGCGTGAAGATGCCGAGGTAAATGCCACCGACGACGACAACCAGAAGCACCAGCGTCGGCCACAGGCCGGCAATCGCCGCGCGCCGCTCCTCAGCGGTCACGTCCATCTGCAGCCGGGGCGTATGGGTCGGATACAGCCGCGACCACACGAAGACGGTGATCAGATAGCCCGCAAGCGACAACAATCCCGGGAGCGCACCGGCGAGGAACAGCATCTTGACCGACTGCTCGGTGAAGATGGCGTAGATCACGAACAAAAGGCTCGGCGGGATCAGGGAACCGAGGGTTCCGCCCGCCGCGACAGCCCCGGAGGCGAGCCTCGGATCATAGCCGAATTTCAGCATTTCCGGCACCGCGATCCGGCCCATGGCCGCGGCGCAGGCGACACTGGACCCGGTGATGGCGGAAAAGCCGGCGCAGCCGGTGACGGAAGCCATGGCGAGGCCGCCAGGCAGACGGCGCAAAAGCACGCGCAGAGCGTAGTAAAGGTCCGTCGTGATCCCGCCCTGATAGGCGATATGGCCGAGCGCGATGAACAGCGGGATCATGCTCAGCGGATAGTTGTGCACGAAGGAATAGGTATCGGCACTGATCAGAGACAGGGTCGGACGCAAGGCGCCGACAAGGTCCGGCGCACTTCCCGGCCGCCAGCCGAAGAAGAGGATGAGCCCGACACAGGCGGACAGGCCAAGGCAATAGCCGATCGGTACGCGGAGCACCAGCAACAGCAAGGCTGCAACCAGAATGACACTGGCGAGCGTTACAGGGTCCATGATCCGGCCCTCCGTCTATTCAGAAATGAACCGTAGGCGTGCATGTGTCTTTCCATGAGCCCGGACAGCGTTATCCGTTTCAAGGCCTCGTTCCGGCTGCCCCGCCGTTCAGCATCCGGCGCGTATCGGTCGCCAGAAGGACGAGAAGACGGAAGATGAACAGGCCGATCGCGAATACGAAGATGCCCTCACCCGGCCACATGCGAATGTGCAGGATGCCGTTGTAGTAATCCTGGGTTTCCCAGCTATCGAGGAAAGAGCGCAAAGCTGCCCAGAACAGAAAAAGGCCGAACGCGATGCCGACGAGATGGGCGAGGATGGAAAGCGCCACGGCTCCCCGGCCCTGCAGTCTGCTGGTGAACAGTTCGACCGCGATGTGCCCGCGAAGCGCCGTCACCACGCCGATGGGAAGCAGAATGACCGGCACCATGAGCTCCTGCACGAGCAGGACATCGTCGGGAACGATCGACCGTCCGAGCCAGCGGCTCACCACATTGACCGTGATGAGCACGCCCATCGCAAACAAACACACCACCGCCAGCGATACGAGGAGACGCTCGGCGCGAGGAAGGCGGCTGGCGCCGCCTTCCTCGTTTTCGGTGTCCGTTACCGGGTCCATGGATATCCGGAGTCCTTCTGTTCTTTCGCGTACTTGCCAATGAGTTCGCGGTAGTCGGACAGCAGGGCCTCGGAGTCAACACCCTCTTCCTTGGCGGCCGAAACCCAGGCGTCGATGGCCGTGGCACTGGCTTCAATCAACGTCTTTTCATCAGCCGGCGACAGGGTCGTGACCGTGATTTTCTTGCCGTCGATGCCATCGACCATCCTGGATTTCGCGGTCGTGTCCGTCTCGATCATCTTTTGCGCGAGATAGTCTTCGAAGTCGGAAGAGACCTCGTCCAGCACCTGGCGCTGCTTGTCGGACAACGAGGCATAGGTGCGGTCGTTGATCGCCACGCCGAAGGACATGTTCTGGCCCCAGTTCAGCTCGAGCACGTGCTGCGCGACTTCGTACTGCTTGTAGGCGAGCATCGAGTAATAATAATTCTGGTTACAGTCGATCAGGCCGGAATCGAGCGCCTGATAGACGTCCGCCTGGCTCATGCCGACCACGTCGACGCCCAGGCTGCGCAGCGTATCGCCATAGGGGCCGGAGGCGCGCACCTTGGCGTCCTTGAGCTGATCGAGACTGGTAATCTCCTCATTGCAGATGAGCTGAATCGGCCCGGTGCTGTAGTTCGTCAGGTAACGAACGTTTGCCTTCGCGAATTCCTGCTTCATCGTCTCGTTTTCGGTCGAAAGCGCGTACATGGAGCGCAGGCCGACCCAGATGTCGCTGTTGTTGACCGGAAGGTCACCGATATTGTAGGCGCGCATCTCGCGCGGCGTGAAGAAGCCGATGACGGTCCCGAGATCGGCCACCCCGTCGCCGACACCTTTCAGCGTTGCCTTGCCGCCGAGCAGCGATCCGCCCCAGAAAAACTGGATCTCCAGGTCGCCGGCAGACCGTTCCTTGATCTGATCGGCATACCATTGCAACGCCTCCGCACGCGCGCCGCGGTTCGGCCCGTAGTCGGAAAACCGGAGCGTCGTGGCGCTGGCGGCTGCCATTCCGGCGACCAGGCATCCGCAGGTCAATGCGGCAAGCTTCATCATTCGAGACATTGTCATTCCTCCCATATTTTGACGCCTCCCGCGCCATTTCAAAACTTCCGGGCGACGGCCGGATTACACGGCCGCCGGTGAGCCGTCATTAGAAAGCGACAGCCGCAGGGCTCCGCGCTCGATCTCAAGGCTCGTTATGTCATCCCGCTTCATCAGTTCACTCGTGAGCGCAGCTACCGGGTGCAACCTGGGCTTCCGCACGATCGGCTTGCGGTTCGCCTTGAAGTCCCGGTACGCCGCAGGATGCAGGAACAGGAAGAGCAGCAGGTCCTCATCCGACTCGAACGGGCCGTGCTCCGCACGGATCTTCGGCAGCACAGGTTCGTCGAGCCCCTCGAGCGGGTCGATCGGTGGCGCATCGCCGACCAGCCGATCCTTTACGTCCGGATCGAGCGGCGCGATCGGTTCGCCGAAGGCCCCGCGCGCATAAAGCTGGAGCGCCTCGGGCGGGCTCGCATACCGTTCTCCCTGCATGACGTTCATCAGCGACTGAACCCCCACGAACTGCGAGAAGGGCGTCGACATGTGCGGATAACCGAGTTCCTCACGAACGCGGCGGGCTTCTTCCAGAACCTGCGGCAGTAGATGCCCCATGTCGCGATCATGCAGCTGCTTGACGAGGTTCGAGATCATCCCGCCGGGAATCTGATGGCCGACATACCGCTGGTGATAGGCCGGATCGAACGGCCGTTCCTCGGGCACTTCCTTGCCTTCCTGGTGGGCGACCCAATAGAACCAGTCGTCGATCTCGCGCACACGATCCTCATCGACATCGACCGTGCGGCCTTCTTCGCGCGCCATCTCGATAATGTCCAGGGTGGCCGGCAGGGCGGCGCCCCACGCCAGCGGACGAGAGGCGGTCCAGAGAACGTCGACGCCGGCGCGAATAGCCTCGCGGCAGGAGTCGCGACCGAGGCCCGTTGCCGTATGGCAATGGAAATGCAGTTCGAGGTCGCCGATCGCGGCCCGCACCGCCTGCAACGAACTGCGCGCGCGTTCCGGCAGCATGACGCCGGCCGAATCCGACAGCACAAGCGCGTTCACGCCGCGATCTGCGAATTCCTTTGCCTTTCCGGCAAGATAGGCATCGGTGTGCGCCGGGCTTTCGTTGAAGCCGACAAAGCCCTTCACCTCGAAGCCGAGCCGCAGGCCCTCCGCCAGAAGGTGGTCCATGTTCCGCAGGTCGTTGAGGCCGTCAAAAAGCTTGAAGCTGGTCACGCCATTACGCTGAAGAACCTCCAGAAAGAGCGTCTGGACATCGTAGGGCTGAGCGCGCCAGCCCCAGAGGTTGCGCGCGCGCACCAGCACGTCGAACCCGGTCCGGGGAGCTTCACGGCGCAATAGCCGCATACGTTCCCACGGATCTTCATAAAGATACATCGCCGCGGTTTCGAAACTGACGCCGGCGGCGACGCAGATCGTATCAAATCGCGCTTCGTCCATCACCGATGCGATCGGCAGCATGGATTCGGTGCGCATGCGCGTCGCCCAGAGCGATTGCTGGGCATTGCGCAAGGTTTCGTCGAGGATGCCGAGACGCTTCACCATCAGTTCCCTTACTTGTTTCCGTTCGACTCGTCGGCCGGTTCGATCCACATGATCAGCCCGTCCTTCTCGACAAGTTCCTCGTTGGCGACCGCGATTGCGCGGACAGTCCCGGCGAAGGGCGCCCGGATGGCGGTGAAGAGCTTCATGACTTCCACCGATCCGAGTTGATCGGCCTTGCCGACCGTCGTGCCCACGTCCACAAACGGCGGCGCACCCGGAGAAGGCGCGGCGTAGAACGTGCCCGCCATTGGTGAGCGAACGGCCCACGAATCGGGGAAATCTCCGGCCTGCGCTGCAGACGTTTGCCCAGCCGACGGGCTCGTTGTCTCTACAGCCTGTTTTGCTTCCGCCGACGCCGGAGCGGCACTTTCGGTCTTGGCCGAAAGTGCGCCCGGCGCTTCGGCGGGTGCGGCGCCGGAGGGGGACGCCGCACGGCTCACTGCGAGCTTGGTTCCCTCGAACTCGACTTCAAACCGCGAGAACGGTCCGGAATCGATGAGGCGGAGGATCGTCAGGACATCCTGATAGGTCAGTTGTTGCATGAGAGGGCGCCGGATTTGCTGTCGTCGAACAAGTCGGTTTCGTTCATCAGGGTCTCGACCCAACGGGTGTTGACTGCGCCTGAGCCGAATTCCGGACGTTCGAGCAGTGTTTTCAGGAAGGGAATGGTGGTGTCAACGCCCTCGACCTCGAAGTCGGCGAGCACGTCGAGGGCCCGCCGGATGGCGGTCGGACGATCCGGCCCGCCAACGATCAGTTTGGCGAGCAGGGAGTCGTAAAATGGCGGGACATCGGATCCCGTGAAGCAATGGGTATCGATGCGGATGGAGTCACCGGATGGTTGCTGCCAGGTCCGGATATGCCCGGGAGACGGCCGGAAGTCCTCCGCCGCATTCTCGGCATTGATCCGGCACTCGATAACATGCCCCGAAAGCCGGATGTCGTCCTGGCTGACGGACAGCGCCTGCCCTCCGGCAACGCGCAGTTGCTCGCGCACGAGGTCGACGCCGGTCAGCATTTCGGTGACCGGATGCTCCACCTGAATGCGGGTGTTCATTTCAAGGAAATAAAACTCACTAGTGTCCTGATCGAAGATGAACTCGACGGTACCGGCGTTTTCGTATCCGACACTTTGGGCCAGCGCGACGGCCGCCTTGTGCATCCGGTCGACGACGTCCGCAGGCACATGCGTGGCCGGGCCTTCCTCCACGACCTTCTGATGGCGGCGCTGCAGCGTGCAATCGCGCTCGCCGAGATGGACTACATTGCCGGCGCGATCGCCCATTACCTGGACCTCGACGTGCCGCGCGTTGCCGATGAAGCGCTCGACGTAGAGCGTTCCGTTTCCAAAAGCCGCGAGCGCTTCCGCGGACGCGGTCTCGAAGGCGGAGCGCAGATCGGCGAAATCACGCACAACCTGCATGCCGCGCCCTCCCCCGCCGGCGGCTGCCTTGAGCAGAACCGGCAGGCCCATCTCCCGGGCGGCCGCTTCCGCACTGCTGTAATCGGCGATGTCGTCGAACCCCGGAACCACGGGGACACCGGCCGCCTTGGCGCGCGCACGGGCCCGGATCTTGTCGCCCATCTCCAGGATCGTATTGGCATCGGGGCCGATGAAACGCACGCCATAGTCCGCGCAGCGCTGTGCCAGGCGGCTGTTTTCGGCGAGGAAGCCGTAACCGGGATGCACCGCATCGCACTGCGTGCCCAGGGCGGCGGCGACGATGGTGTCGATCTTCAGATAGCTCTTGTTCGACGGGCTCGGACCGATGCAGACCGCCCGCCCGGCCATTTGTGCGGCCAGCGAATTCCGATCCGCTTCCGAGACCGCGACGACGGTCTCAATACCCTCGGCTTTGCAGGCACGGATGATGCGCACGGCAATCTCGCCGCGATTGGCAACAAGGACACGACGCAGGCTCATACCGTTCTCCGCATCTTATCCGCCTCATCCAGCCTCAAGCGAAGCAGCGGCTGGCGATATTCCACAAAGGCACCGTCTTCGACATCGATACGGCTCACCGTGCCACAGGTTCCGGCCTTCACCTCGACACTCTCATCCAGAACCGTAATCGTGCCGATCACCGTTTCCGGCTTGAGTTGTGCCGATGCGAGCGATGCCGGGGACGATCCGTCGGCAAAGCGAAACGTGCCGAGAAGGTCGGCAGACACGATGGCCGTGCGGCTCTCGTCGATCTCGTGCGTGACCGCCTCTGCCGCGCGCTCCACCTCGCCGTCCTGAATTGCGAGACGGACCGTTTCGGTGCGCAGATCGAGACGGGTGAAGCGGGACGTGCGGAAACCCGCCACGATCTCTGCCAGATCCGCTTCTGCGAATTCGGGATACATGTACGGCGGTCTCCCTAGACGAGAATTTCGCCGTCGCGGGCGACCGTGTGCTTTCCGTCGACAACCATGGTCACGCGGTCGGCAATGCCTTCCAGACGCAACTTGCTGGTCACGAGACCGCGATCCGCGCCATGGCCGATACCGAAATGCATGGCGCCGTAGCGTTTCTTTTCACTGCGCATGTTGCCGGTGAAAGGCGGGCACTGCTTGTTCGTGCCGATCGAGATTTCGCCGCCGGTGACCCAGGAGTTCTCGTCGCCGTAGCGTTTCAGGTAATCGCGGATCATGCGCGCCTCATGTCCGCCGGTGATATCCACCACGCGTCCGTTCTCGACGTGCACGCTGACCGGTTCGGACCAGCGGCCGGCCGGATATTGCCCCGTCTCGTCCCAGACGACGACGCCGTTCGCCGTTCCGGGCGCCGGCTCGACATGGAACTCGCCAAACGGCCAGGTTCCCGGGCTCAACCCGAAGCGGCCTGTCTGCGGGTCGCGCTCGAAGGGCACCGCCCCCCAGCGTTTCGCCAAAGCACCTTCCGGATATCCGGTGATGTCCGCGGTCAGGTCCGTACCGGCCTTCGTGGTGACACGCACTTCCTTGCCGGCATCGAAGATTTCACCGATCCGGCGCTGGAGATCGCACATCTCGAGCACGTCTTCCTCGGTCGAGGACCCGCCCCCGTCGATCAGGATCTCCTGGTTCATTTCTTCCCAGAGCCAGATCGGCGTCTTGCCTTTCGCTCCGCCTTCGGAACGGATGGCGCGCAGACCGGGCGTGCCGCTGTTGAGGGCGGTCGTCGTCAATGCGATCACGACGTCCGCCTCCTTGGCAGCGCCAACGGCAAGCGGAGACGGGTCGGCGCAGTGGTAGGCGCGCTTGGGATACAGGCACAGGCACGGCTCGGCATCGCGGGCATGGAGGAAGCCCATCATCGCCTGCCAGATCAGGGGATCCATCTGATCGTCGGTGAAGATCGCGAACTTGTCGCCCGCCCTTACATTCCGGAAAGGATATTCCAACGACTTCATCAACGACACGAGACGCGTTGCCGGCGTCCCGTAGCGAGAGATCATTTCCATTCTTGCCTTCCTCCCATCGGGGCCACTGACGGCTTCTTCAGATTGAAGGAGACGTTAAGCGGCGCTCGAGAGAGCGACAAACCAGAAATAAAAATGGGGTGATTAGAAAAATTCATCGCCCCAGTCTGGGGGAAGCAATGGAGATCATTACACGGCCATACTCGATGCTCCAGCCCCGATCCGGGAGCCTGAATCGCGTTTCACAGCATCGCCAAGCGTTGTACTCGGATCGCCGACGCATGATGCATCGCGGGAATTCATGCAGGGGCCGCATTCCAAGATTGCGTCTGGTCCTGCCGACCAGAACGAACTCGACGTGACCTTCCATGTTCAGTGCAGCTGCCACGATACCGGCATCCAGGCCGTATCATCGGCAGGGATTGGCTTGTGCCCGGCCGCACCGGCAACCATCCCTGACAGTGACAGGTAGCCGAACAGTTTTATTGTTTTTTCCGGATCACAGGCATTCCTCGCGCAATTACGCCCCGCCACAATAGTGTTGGGTATCGCCCAGGATCCAGTCCGAGTTCGTTTCCAGGTCCAGCGTGTAATATTCGCGGCCACGGGTGTCCCCGTCCGGGCAGTCGTAGGGAACACTCATCAGGCAGATGACGACAGGCTGGCCAGGCTTGACGTCGTAGAGACCGTCGCGGTCGTAGGAGACCTGGGCCAACCCGTTTGCATAGGAGATGGCGGTGCCGAAGTCCGCGTTGTCGTAGGAAGCCGGCTCGCCGAAGCGGGTGGTGACGGCTTCGATGCGTGTCAGGGTACATTCGCCGGGGAACCGAGGCTCCCGCGTACCGGCCCCTCGTGCGGCCACTCCTGCCGCCTTGAACCCGGTCAGGGCCTTTGCGTAACTGGCAAGCCAGGGCAAAGTGCTACCGTTGCCTTCCGGAGACGCGTAGGTGGACAGCATCCGCACCTGGATCGCGGCGATGCAGGCCCGGTCGCTACCGCACCGGGTCCGGTCGCTCAGGAAACTGCGGGCGACCTGGCGCTTGGGCTGAAACGCGCCCTGGTAGCGCTCATAGGCCTGGGCGATGATCCGGTCCGCCGCAGACAAAAGCGGGTCATTGCAGATGGCGATCTCGTCCGGTTGCCTCGCCTTCACGCAATTATAGGATGGCTGGGCGAAGGCCGCTCCGGTCAGGCCGAGGCAAGCAGCCAGGCACAGGATCGATTTCCATAAAATCGTTTTCACGAGACACCCCCTTCAAAATCGCGTTGGCGGACATTGTGTTGCTGCAGGCCACACGGATCGGTTTTTCGCCCTTGCTGGCGTTGACAATATCCGGCATGTCGCCCTCCTCTCAATCGGGGTTTATACGACACCGGCCTCGCTCAGGATCCATCGGCGAAAGGCGGCAACCTTCGGCACGGTCAGTCTGTCAGGCCGCGTGACGACGAAATATTTTGCTTTTGTCGGAACAGGCGCGTCGACGGCGATCATGATGGTGCCGGCGGCCAGAGCATGAGCGGCATAGACATCGCGCACGACAGCCAGACCCTGGCCGGCCTTGGCCCCCTGGATCAAAAGCGCATCGTCGGCGTAGCTCGGACCCTTGGACGCGTTGCGGGCCGGCTTGATGCCATTTGCTTCAAGCCAGGTCGACCAGTCCACCCGGTCGCGATCCTGCAGGAGCGGGTAGCGAAGACAGTCGGCCGGGGCTTTCAAGGGACCGTCGATCAGCAGCGACGGGCTGCCGATCGCCACGAGCTGTGGCCTGAGCAGCAAGGCGGCATCGAGGCCCGGATAGTCGCCGGACCCGTGGCGCAGCGCGATATCGACCTTGCCGCTTGTCATGTCCGCGAGCTGCACGGAGGTGTCCACCCGGATCTCGATTTCCGGATGCTGAGCGGCGAACCGGCCGAGACGCGGCGTCAGCCAGCACGCGGCAAAGGACGGCGTCGTGCTGACAACCAGCGAACGCGGGCCCGGACGGCGTTCGTCGAAGGTCTGCACCGCCGCGTCGATCAGCTCGAAGCCCGGCGCGATCCTGGCGAACAGCCGCAGTCCGTGGGAGGACAGCTTCACCTCTCGGTTTCCGCGTTCGAGCAGCGGGACGCCGAAACGCGCTTCCAGCACCTTGACCTGCTGGCTCACGGCTCCGGGCGTCACGTTCAGTTCCTGCGCCGCGTGCTTGATGCTGCCTTGCCGGCCAACCTCGACGAAGGTGCGCAGTGCGCTGAAGGAAACAGGGGAGGTCATGGTCTTCAGTTTAGTTCAACTAAACTATTCGACAAGAGAAATGATTTGCACCTACCGGGCCGGACTGTATGCCTGCCGACATGCAAACACCTCACGCCCGATCCGAACACTTGGCGCCCGCCCTTGTCCGCCTTCTTGCGGTCGGGGCAGGTGCCGCCGTCGCAAACAGTTATTACAATCAGGCCTTTGTCGGTTATCTCGCCGCCGACTTCGGTCTGGCGGCTGGAGCCGCGGCCATCGTGCCGGTCCTGACCCAAGGCGGCAACGCGCTCGGCGTGCTGTTCCTGGCGCCGCTCGGCGATCGGCTGGAACGCAAGTCCCTCATTCTCGCAACGATCGGCGCCCTGGTGATCGCACTGATCGGCGGCGGCATTGCGCCCGGCTTTGCATGGCTTGCGCTGGCCAGCCTGGCCGTCGGCCTGTTCGCCACGGTCGCGCAGCAGATCGTTCCCCTTGCCGTGCACCTGGCCCCACCCACGGGGCGCGGACGCGTTCTCGGCACGGTCACGGGTGGCATCCTGATCGGCATCCTGCTCGCCCGAACCATCAGCGGCGCGATCTCGGACCTCTGGGGCTGGCCTTATGTGTTCTGGTTCGCGGCGATGCTGATGATCATCATCGGCGCGGCGCTGGCCGTCTGGCTACCCCGCGTCCCGCCGACGACCGACATGAGCTATCCGCGCCTGCTCGGTTCCTTGTGGACACTGGTGCGCACGCACCGCGTTCTTCGGCGGGCGGTCGCGGTGCAGTTCCTGATCTTTGCCGCCTTTATCGGGTTTTGGTCGACCCTCGCCCTGGTGCTGGCGGAACCGCCCTATCGGCTTGGCGGCACCGCGGTCGGCCTTCTGGCGCTCGTCGGTGTGGCCGGCGCGCTCGCGGCGCCGATTGCCGGTAGCTTCGCGGACCGGCGCGGGCCGGCCGTGGTCGTCTCGGTCGGCGCAGGCCTCGTCGTGCTCGCCTTCGTCCTCTTCGGGCTTTGGCAAGGCTCTCTCATCGGCCTGGTCGTCGGCATCCTGGTGATGGACCTTGCGGTCCAGTCCTCGCAGGTCGCCAACCAGACGCGCGTCTATGCGCTCGACCCGACCGCCCGCAGCCGGCTCAACACCGTGTTCATGGCAACCATGCTGCTTGGCGGCGCGGTCGGGGCGGGGCTTGGCGGCGCCGCCTTTTCCGCCTGGGGCTGGAGCGGCACATGCGCGTTCGGCGCGATCTCCAGCGCCCTGGCGCTCGGGCTGTCGCTGAGATCCTAGAGCGTCTCGCGGTCAAGTGGCGCAATTCAAACGCGACACGCTCTAAAATACTCTCAGATCAGGAGCCTGTCGGCAGCATCGAGCCGGTCTCCACATAACGCTGATGCCAGGACAGCGCTTCGCTCAGGATGTTCGGCGCGTGCTGCCCGAAGGATGTCCGCCGGGCTCGGTCGTAATAGTCCTGAAGCATGGGACGATAGGTCGGATGGGCGCAGTTGGCGATGATCGTCTCCGCCCGCTGTTTCGGGCTCAACCCCCGAAGATCGGCGATGCCCTGTTCGGTCACGATCACCTGCACATCCTGGCTGGCGTGATCGACGTGGGAGGCCTGGGGCACGATGGCGGAGATCTTGCCGCCCTTGGCGGTCGACGGCGTCATGAAGATCGAGACATAGGCGTTGCGCGCGAAATCCCCCGAGCCGCCGATCCCGTTCTGGATCCGCGAACCCATGACATGAGTGGAGTTCACATTGCCGTAAATGTCGGCCTCGATCAGACCGTTCATGGCAAGGCACCCGAGCCGGCGGACGAGTTCGGGGTGGTTGGAAATCTCCTGCGGGCGCAGGATCAGCTTGTCCCTGAAGTGCGAGGCCTCCCGGTTGAAGCGTTCCGCCGCATCGGGGCTGAGCGAGAAGGCGGTCGCCGATGCCATGCGCAGCTTGCCGGCTTCCAGCAGATCGAGCATCCCGTCCTGGATCACCTCGGTATAGGCGGTCATGTTGCTGAAAGGCGCATCCATCAGGCCGGCCAGCACCGCGTTGGTGACATTGCCCACGCCCGACTGCAGCGGCAGCAGCTCTTGCGGCAACCGGCCGACCTTCACCTCATGGGCGAAGAAATCCAGCAGATGCCCCGCAATGGCGGTGGCCACGTCGTCGGGATCGGCGAAGGGCAGGTTGCGGTCGGGCGCATCGGTCTCGACGATGGCAACGATCTTGTCCGGATCGACCTGGAAATGCGCCTGGCCGATCCGGTCGTCCGGGCGCTCCAGCGGGATCGGCTTGCGGTGCGGCGGCAGGGCCGTGCCGTAATAGATGTCGTGCATCCCGTTCAGCGCTTCGCTCTGCCAGCTGTTCACCTCCAGAATGATCTGTTTCGCCTGATCCAGCCAGGTCTTGTTGTTGCCGATCGAGGAGGACGGGATCAGGGACCCATCCGGGGTGATGCCGGAAATCTCGACGACCGCGGTGTCGAGCGGGCCGAGAAACCCCTGCCATGCCATCGGAGCGACCTGGCTCAGATGCATATCGAAATAGTGCATCTCGCCGTTATTGATCTTTTCGCGGGCAACCGGATCTGAATTGTAGGGCAGACGGAATTCGATGCCATCCGCCTTGGCCAGTGCCCCGTCGAGCTCTGGCCCCGTCGACGCCCCCGTCCAGATCCTCACGCGAAACGGATTGCCCGCCGCATGTTCGTCCTCGATCCGCCGCGCCAGAGCCATCGGCACGGATTTCGGATAGCCGGAACCGGTGAATCCGCTCATCCCGATCGTCGTGGAAGGTTGGATGAGCGCGGCGGCATCCTCTGCACTCATGATCCGCGCGCGTAAGCTCTGATTCTGAATTCGGGTACTCGTCACGATCCTTTTGCCTCTGCGATATGGCGTTGATCGGCCGGTTGAACCGGCCCTGATGCAACCGACCATAGCATTGCGGAGATGTCCGGTGACATCTGCCAAGCTGACACAGGCAACCAGAGCGGAGCCGATCGGAGATCCGTCAGGCCTCCACTTCCACCTTTCCGATCGGATGGGAACAGCAGGCCAGAACGTAGCCTGCCTCGATATCCTCGTCGGTGATGCCGCCGTTGTGCACCATATGCACCTGGCCCGAGACCTTCTTGATCTTGCAGGTGCCGCAGACGCCGAAGGTGCAGCCGGAGGGAATGTTCAATCCGGCCGTTCGCGCGGTAGCGAGGATGGTGTCGGTCTCGGCGCAGGTCTGGGTCACACCTGAGAGCGCGAAGGCGACCTCCGCAGGAGCCGCCTCGTCGGGAACAACATCGCCTTCAACCGGGTTGGCGACTTCTTCGGCCAACGAGGGGTGGAAGCTTTCCTGATGATAACGCTCCATTGGGAAGCCAAGGCCCGTCAAGGCTTCCCGTACTGCCTGCATGAAAGGTTCCGGCCCGCAACAGAAGACCTCACGCTCCAGGTAGTCGGGCGCCATCAGGCCCAGCATCAACTGGTTGAACGTGCCCTGATAGCCGGTCCAGGGCTGATAGCGGTCGGTCTCCTCAACCACGAATTTCAGGTCGATTTCCGGGAACCGGCTCGCCATGTGCTCCAGCCGCTGGCGAAAGATGATTTCCGACGGACGGCGCGCGCAGTTGACGAAGACCACGTCGGCGGGACGACCCAGGTCGAACATCCAGGTGGTCATCGATATCATCGGCGTGATGCCGGAGCCGGCGGAGATGAAGAGGTATTTTTCCGACGGGTGGTGATGGCTGGAAAAGGTCCCGGCAGGAGCCGAGGCGCGGATCCGCATCCCCGGCTGCAGATTGTCCAGCATCCAGCGGGTGCCAATGCTGCCCTTCTGTGCCTTCACCGTGACCGAGACGGACATCGGCCGCGACGGCGAGGAGGAAATCGTATAGGTCCGGTAGAGCGGTCCGCCCGGCACGGGCAATTCCAAGGTCAGGAACTGCCCCGGCACATAGGAAAACAGGGCGCCGGTGGGCGACTGGAAGCAGAAGCTCGCCACATCGGGTGCCTCCGGAATGACCGAGACGCATTCGAGCATCTCGGTCCCGTCCCACACCTGCACCGGATGGGAGATCGTTGGCTGCGGCACCCTCATTCCGCTGCCACCTGCAGCGGTGACAACCGCGCGCCCAGAGTGTCGCAATACCAGTCCACGAATTGGCTGACCCCGCTTTCCTGAAGGACGGAATAGGGACCGGGCTCATAGGCGGGCGAATTGACACCGATCTGGTTGTCCTCGACCACGCGGCGATCCTCGTCATTGGTTTCGATCCAGACCTCGGTGAGGGTCTTGAGGTCGTAGTCTACGCCTTCGACCGCATCCTTGTTCACCAGCCATGTGGTCTGCACCTCGGTGTGGGTGGCGTCGATGGGCGTCACCCGGAAGGTGATGGAATGGTCCGGCAGGAAGTGGTTCCAGGTGGTGGGATAGTGGAACTTCATGAGCGTCCCGGCATCGTCGAACGGAACACGTCCCAACCAGCGCCGGACGGCGGTTCCGCCGCTCATCGTGTAGCTTTTGGCGCCGGCCTTCAGCGGCGCGCGCGTCAGCCTGTAGCGGCCGTCCGCCGACAGATGGAACCGCGAGGGCAGGCTTGCGGCTTCGCACCGGTCGAAATGCGCTGCCAAAGCTGGAGGCATGTCGCCCTCCTCAATCCCCGTCACGGCAGGGTCGTCGGGGAAGGTTCGGCAGAGCGCCGGATGGTTGCCGCCGCAATGGTAGCATTCGCGGTTGTTCTCCCAGACCAGCTTCCAGTTGCCGTTCTCGATGATCGTACTCTGATGGGCGATCTTTGCGTTACCCAGATCATGGGGGGCCAGATAGGGGGTGGCAAGGTCGGCGAACGTGTCGAAATCCGGAGCCTGATCGGCCAGGCAGATGTAAACCAGGCCTGCGAGGTCACGGCAGTGGATCGGCTTGAGGCCGTGGGCGGCCGGGTCGAAATCACCGCCCATGTCCCGCGCCCAGAGCAGGCGCCCGTCCAGTTCGTAGGTCCATTGGTGATAGGGACAGACCAGTTTCGGCACGTGCCCCGAGGCGCCCTTGCAGATAATCGATCCCCGATGCCGGCAGGTGTTGTGGAAGGCGCGAATCTGCCCGTCCTGACCGCGCACGATCATCAAGCCGTAGGCGCCGACACGATGGTTGACGTAACTGCCCGGTTTCGGAACCGCGCAGGTCGGGATGGCATAAAGCCAGTCGCGGTAATGGATCCGCTCAAGATCCAGCGCGAAAAGGTCCGGATCGACATAAAATGCCTGATCGAGGGAATAGCCCGGCCTTTGCCGGTTCAGAAGGTCACGTGCTCTGGCCTCTGCGTCCATGGCCCTGTCTCCGTCGCCGGGCGGGTGCTGCCGGCAGCTCTTGATAACGGGGGAAGGACCAGGAGAGAGCACGCCCGGGCCCAGGAAACAGGCTCGACGCATGACCGCCCCCACCGCCACCCGCGGTTTGACGTCATGACAGGCTGGTTTCCGGGCTTGGGACCCGCCCCTTGCGGGGCTTTCACACGACACCTTCCCAGGGGCTCCTCCCTAGTGGTCTATTGCCGTGCGTATACCGTCCTTTACCGTTGCGGGGGCAGCGCCGGAGTTGCACCGGCTTCCCAATTCTCGGCCCCGTGGGGCCGCACCCGACATGTGGGTTCCATTTTAGCCGCAACGGACCGTGTTCAAGCGCCGATTGCGACATGGAGAAGCCTGAAACGGACGTTTGGGCTGGAATGCGATCTTCGCAAGACCCGATGATCTACCCCTATTGAAGGCCTTATCCGCTTGTTCCGGAATAGGGGGCGAACCCGGAGCGGTTTGGATCGGGTTTCACTTCCCGGCCGGTCATAGGAAAAGCCCGCTGCGGACAAACGGGCCGTTCGCAGACCTTGCACCCGGCGCCGATCGGAGTGGCGAGGTTCGGATTTCTGAGATCGAGGCCCCGGCCATAGACCAGACGCTCCGCATGGGCCAGATCGCAGCCGAGCGCGATGGCAAAGCGTTTGACCGGCGCGCCGTAGCCGCCTGCCCCGTGTTCCACTGTTCGCGCCACCCAGAGATAACTGCGCCCGTCCGGCATCTGTGCCACTTGGGTGAGCACCTCGCCCGGACGGGAAAAGGCTTCATAGACATTCCATAACGGGCAGGAACCGCCGATGCGCGAAAAGTGGAAATCGGTGGCCGATTGCCGTTTCGAGATATTACCCGCACGGTCCACCCGGATGAAGAAAAAGGGTACGCCGCGGGCGTCGGGGCGTTGCAGGGTCGAAAGCCGGTGGCATGTGGTCTCGAAGCCGACACTGAAGCGGCGGGCAAGCAATTCGATATCGTAGCGTTTGGCTTCGGCGGCTTCCAGAAAGGCGCCGTAGGGAAGGATCAACGCGCCGGCGAAGTAGTTGGCGAGACCGATCCGCAGCAGATCCCGCGCCTTGGCGGTTTCCATGTGCGCCTCGTCGGCCAGTCCGTCGATTTCCGCACCGTATTCGAGAAAGGCGATCTGCGTGGCCATCTGGAAGGCGCGTTGCCCTGAGGTCAGGTGAGAGGCGAGACTGAGGATCCCCGAACTTGCGTTGAAGCTGCGCTGGGTATGCGGACTGTCGGTTGACGCCACCCGGATACCGTGGCGTCCCGCAAGGCGGTCCGTCAGACCTTCGGCCATGCGATCGCTGCGCAGCCCGGTGCCGATCGCTTCCGCCGCCTCGTCCAGCAGCGGGATATAGTTGCGATGTTCGTAGAAATAATCGCGGACCGCCTCGAATGGCGCGGGATCGGTGCTCAACTCGCCGGTGATGCGTCCGCTCATCAGGTCTATGCGCTCGGACGTCTCGCGCAGGCGCGCCTGCATGGCGATGATCGCACGCGCCACATTGGGCATGTTGGCGGCGATTTCGCGGACCTCGGCCAGGGAAGCGCCGGCCCCCTGATCGGCCAGAGCGGCGCGCAGATCGGGAATGAGCCGGGCCTCCTCGGCCTGGGAAAAAAGCTGCACATCCAGCCCGAAGGCCGAATTCAGCTTCAAAAGCACCGGCACCGTCAGAGGACGCTGGTTCTTCTCCATCTGATTCAGATAGCTCGGGCTCAACTCCAGCGCCCGGGCAAGCGCGGCCTGCGTCAGTCCGCGTTCCTCGCGCAGGCGCCGCAGCCTGACGCCCATGAAGGCCTTTTTCATATCAACACCATTCGCAAAATTCGCAAAAACTGCGCTGCATCTTCGCAATTATATGCATTTTCAGTAGTTTAACGACCATTCCGGTTTGTGAAAAGATCCGCTTGCCAATCTTGCGAATGGCAAACCGCGGAGCAGCCCATGCCACAGACTGACAGTGTTCTGGCCAACGGCGATCAGACCGTCCTGATCGAGATGATCTTTCCCGAACAGACGAACCACTACGGAACGCTTTTCGGCGGCAACGCGCTGGCGCTCATGGCCAAGGCAGCCTTTGTCGCGGCCATCCGCCGGGCGCGGGGGGCGGTGGTGATGGCGCGCTCCGACCGGGTTGATTTCGCAACGCCGGTTCGTGTCGGCGAGATGCTTGAATTGCGTGCGAAGATCATCCGCATCGGCCGCAGCTCGATGAGCGTCACGGTCACGGGCGAAGCGGAGGACATGGCCACGGGCGAGCGCCGTCCGGTGCTTGCGGGCCGGTTCGAGATGGTGGCTGTGGATGAGGCCGGCCGACCCCGGGTCATCGCAAAGGAATTTCTTAAAAAGGAAGAGACAGCATGAAAATGCACGAGCTGCGGACATACAAATCCGCGGAACATCTGCCGCGTGTGGATCAACTGGCCTGGAAGATAGCCGAGGTTGCGGCCGATCCTGTTCCGGTCGAGGCGGACGTGGCCGGGATGATCATCAATCGTGTGATCGACAATGCCGCCGTGGCGGCGGCATCGGTCGCACGGCGGCCGGTCGCCTCTGCCCGGGCGCAGGCATTGTGTCACCCCTACGCGCCCGGCGCCACGGTGTTCGGCATGCCGGAAACCACCCGGGTCAGCCCGGAGTGGGCCGCATGGGCCAACGGCACGGCGGTTCGCGAACTCGATTTTCACGACACGTTCCTTGCGGCGGATTACAGCCACCCTGGCGACAACATCCCGCCGATCCTTGCCGTGGCGCAGCATTGCAGGCTTTCCGGCGCCGATCTGATCCGCGGCCTTGCCACCGGCTACGAAATCCAGGTCGACCTTGTGAAGGGCATCTGTCTGCACGAACACAAGATCGACCATATCGCCCATCTCGGGCCGTCGGCGGCGGCGGGTCTGGGCACCATGCTGAACCTGCCTGCCGAGGCGAGCTATCAGGCGATCCAGCAGGCGCTGCATGTCACGACCACCACGCGCCAGAGCCGCAAGGGTGAGATTTCCAGCTGGAAAGCCTTTGCGCCGGCCTTTGCCGGCAAGATGGCGATCGAGGCGGTGGATCGCGTGATGCGCGGCGAAGGCGCGCCAAGTCCGGCATGGGAAGGCGAGGACGGCTTTATCGCATGGCTGCTGTCCGGTCCGGAGGCCGTTTATCACGTGCCGCTGCCGGAAAAGGGAGAGGCGAAACGCGCGGTCCTGGAGACCTACACCAAGGAGCATTCGGCCGAGTATCAAAGCCAGGCGCTGATCGATCTCGCCCGCCGCATGGGACCGAAGATCGGCGATCTGTCGAAGGTCAGGTCGATCCTGATCGAGACCTCGCATCACACCCACTATGTGATCGGCACCGGAGCGAACGACCCGCAGAAGATGGACCCGAAGGCCAGTCGCGAAACGCTGGACCATTCGATCATGTATATCTTCGCCGTGGCTCTGGAAGACGGCGGCTGGCATCACGAGAAGTCCTACGCTCCGGAGCGGGCCAACCGCCCTTCGACCGTCTCGCTCTGGCACAAGATTTCCACCGCCGAGGATCCGGAATGGACACGCCGCTATCACAGCCGGGATCCCAGGGAAAAGGCGTTCGGCGGACGGGTGACGGTCACGCTGGATGACGGTTCCACGGTCGTCGACGAACTGGCGCTCGCCGATGCGCATCCGGAGGGCGCACGACCCTTCGTAAGGGCGAACTACAAGCAAAAGTTCCTGACCCTTTCCGAAGGTGTGATCCCGGCGGACGAGCAGCAACGTTTCCTCGATGCCGCCGAAGGTCTGGCCGATCTGAAGGCCGGGAGCCTGGCGCAGCTCAATTTCGCCGTGGCGCCCGAAAAGCTGGGACAGCCGCGGCCGAACGGCATTTTCGATTGGACGTGAGGAGGATCAAGAGATGAGTGGTTCTTTCAGAAAGCCCAAGAAATCCGTCGCGCTTTCGGGGGTCATGGCGGGCAACACCGCGCTTTGCTCGGTCGGACAGAGCGGCAACGACCTGCACTATCGCGGTTACGATATCCTCGATCTCGCCGAGAGTTGCGACTATGAGGAAGTCGCGTATCTGCTGATCCACGGCAGTCTGCCGACCGCCCCCGAACTCGCCGCCTACAAAGCGAAACTCAAGACCCTGCGGGGTTTGCCCAGGTCCGTGCGCGACACGCTTGAGGCGATCCCGGCAGCAGCCCATCCGATGGATGTCTTGCGCTCCGGCGTCTCGGCACTCGGCTGCGCGCTGCCGGAAGCAGCCGATCACAATACACCGGGTGCCCGGGACAGCGTCGATCGGCTGATTGCCGTACAGGGGTCGATGCTGCTCTACTGGTATCACTACGCCCAGAACGGCCGGCGGATCGACGTCGAGACCGATGACGACAGCATTGCCGGCCACTTCCTGCATCTGCTTCACGGCAAGCCCGCCAGCGATGACGCCGTGCGCGCTATGCACACCACGCTGAACCTCTATGCGGAGCACGAGTTCAATGCATCGACCTTCACCGCACGCAGCATCGCGGGCACCGGATCGGATGTCTATTCCGCCATCACCGGAGCCATTGGTGCCCTGCGCGGTCCGAAACACGGTGGGGCGAACGAGGTCGCCTTCGAGATTCAGAAACGCTATGCCGATGCCGATGAGGCAGAGGCCGATATCCGTGCGCGCATGGAGCGCAAGGAAGTCATCATCGGCTTCGGCCATCCGGTCTATACCGTTTCTGACCCGCGCAACGTGGTGATCAAGCATGTTGCGCAACGGTTGTCGGAACAGGCGGGTTCGATGAAGATGTTCGATGTTGCCGAGCGAATCGAGACGGTGATGATGGACGCCAAGAAGATGTTCCCGAACCTCGACTGGTACTCCGCCGTGTCCTACCACCTGCTGGGTGTGCCTACGGCCATGTTCACCCCGATCTTCGTGATCTCCCGCACCGCGGGCTGGGGCGCGCATGTGGTCGAGCAACGGGAAGACAACAAGATCATCCGTCCTTCGGCCAATTACATCGGCCCGGACAATCGCGCCTTCGTCCCCCTCAAGCAGCGCGGAGCCGCGTTTCCGGCCGCAGCGGAGTGAGCCCATGACCTATCTGACTGCGAATGAACTGCCAGAAATGAGCGCCGGGCGGCGGTTTCGCCAGGCGCTCGACAAGCCGGGTATTCTTCGGTTGCCGGGCGCACACAACGGACAGGCCGCGCTTCAGGCCAGAGCCGCCGGGTTCGACGCGCTTTACCTGTCGGGGGCGGCGATGACCGCCTCAATGGGCCTGCCTGACCTTGGGATCATCACCATCGACGAAGTCTGCTTCTTCATCCGCCAGATCGCCCGGGCTTCCGGCCTGCCGCTTCTGGTCGACGGCGATACCGGATACGGCGAGGCGCTGAACGTCATGCATATGGTGCGCAGTTTCGAGGACGCCGGCGCCGGTGCAGTCCATATTGAAGATCAGTTGCTGCCCAAGAAATGCGGCCACCTGAACGACAAGAAGCTGGCACCGGCTGCGGATATGGCGGCCAAGGTCGCGGCAGCGGCCAAGGCGTCGCGGGATATCGTGGTGATCGCCCGCACCGATGCGGCAGCCTCCGAGGGGATCGAAGGCGCCGTGGCCCGCGCCAGGCTCTATATCGAGGCGGGAGCGGATGCGATCTTCCCCGAGGCCCTGACTTCGGTGGAGATGTTCAAGGAAATCCGCGCGGCCCTGCCGGGCGTGAAGCTGCTTGCCAACATGACCGAATTCGGCCGCACTCCGGCGCTCACGGCGCAGGAGTTCCAGGACCTGGGCTATGACATGGTGATCTGGCCGGTCTCTTCCCTGCGGGTGGCTAACAAGGCCCAGGAAAGGCTCTATCGAGCACTCGCCCGCGACGGGGCGACCACGTCCATGCTCGACGACATGCAGACCAGGCAGGAGCTGTACGACACGATCGGCTTGAATGCATTCGAAGCGCTTGATCAAACGATCGCGGCATCCGTGGCTCCGGAGTGGACGGCCTGAGGCACTGGCGTCCTGGTGCGGTTCCGGCCTTAAGTCCCTTGACAGCACCTCGTCTAAATCGGACACAAATACCTGCTTCCGGTGCCAGGGCTATGTGTCCCGGCGAATAGGGAACTGCGGTACGGGTGCCTCCCGCAAACCGCGACTGCCCCCGCAACTGTGAGCGGTGAGCGAAACCGACAAACCACTGGCCTGGAACCGGGCCGGGAAGGACGGTTTTCGCGCTGAGCCGCGAGTCAGGAGACCTGCCGGAAGTACACCTGTTCCGGACGCGGGGTGCGTTCCGGGAAAGGGAATGCCTCAACCGGCACCCCCGTGAAGGTGACGTCCGAAACCGCCCGCGCGGGTCGCGGGCAATCCGCCGTCCCGTACAGGCCGGCGAGAGGAGAAAACCAAGATGACAGACGTCGAAAAAGAAACCGGATCGCTGAAACCGCCGTTTCGTGCAGATCATGTGGGCAGCCTGTTGCGGCCCGCAGCCATCGCCGAAGCCCGCGCGGCCGGTATCTCCGGCGATGCCCTGAAGGAAATCGAGGATCGTGAAATACCCGCCGTGATCCGGATGCAGGAAGAGGCCGGGCTCAAGGTCGTGACCGATGGCGAGGCCCGGCGCGCCTACTGGCACTACGATTTCATGGACATGCTCGACGGGATGGAGATCTTCGAACTCGAGAGCGATGCGCTCGGATTCAAGGGCGCCACGGTGCAAAAGCTTCCGCGCATTAACGGGCCGCTGGACTTTCCGGCCGATCACCCGATGCTGGAGCATTTCAAATTCGTCGCCGCCAACACCCGTGTTTGTCCGAAGATCTCGATCCCGGGCCCGTCGGCCGTGCATTTCCGGGTCACGCCGGAAAACAATCTGCACGAGCCCTATCGCGATCACGACACGTTTTTCGCAAGCATCGCGGAGACCTACAAGAAGGCTGTGCAGGCATTCTATGAGGCCGGCTGCCGCTATCTGCAGCTGGACGACATCTACTTTGCCTATCTCGGCGACGAGAAGCAGCGCGGGATCCGTGCGGCCATGGGACAGGATCCCGACTGGCTGATCGACCGCTATGCCTGGATGCTGGAACAGGCGATCAAGGACCGGCCTGCCGACATGACCATCGGAATGCATATGTGCCGCGGCAACTTCAAATCCACCTTCATTGCAACGGGCGGCTATGACGCAGCGGCGGACGCGATCTTCAACAAGACTTCGGTCGATATCTACTTCATGGAATACGACAGCGACCGCGCGGGCGGGCTGGAACCGCTGGGACTGCTGCCCAAGGGCACAAAGCGTGTGATGCCCGGTTTCATCACCACCAAGACGCCCGAACTGGAAAGCATGGACGACATCAAGCGTAAATTCGACGCGGCATCGAAATTTGTCGACATGGACCAGTTGGGTATCGCTCCGCAATGCGGCTTCGCCTCGACCCAGGAAGGCAACGCGGTGACAGAAGACGACCAGCGGCGAAAGCTGGAACTGGTGGTCCGTGTCGCCGAAGAGTTGTGGGACGACGCCTGAGAAGGAACCGTCTGATGAAACAGGACGAGGGCGCTCCGGCGCCCTCGCCCACAGGGTGCGAAAGGTTTGCCGTGTCTGTCTGAGACGGGCGTGAGGCTATAAATCTCCCGACGTCGGGCCGGATATCGCCAAAGACATCGACCGGTCCCGAAAATTGACGTCCTTAAAGCCCGGACGGAATCTTGGCGTGCATCATCTCTTTCCGGTCGATGGTGTCTCCGTCCACGATGAAGGTTCCGTCGCCCACCGCATGGATCATTCTTTTCTCCTTGCGGGCGTTATCGATATAGGCGGCGACGCCTTCCAGGACGATGATGCTGTGCCGGTCGACGAAATCGACGACCCGGCATTCGATATTGGCGAAGCACTCCTTGATGAGTGGCGCTTTGACATGTCTGCCCGCGACGCGGGTCAGACCGAATTTCTCGAACTTGTCCGTGTCCGTTCCCGAACACATCCCGACACCGACGGCTGTATCGATCATGTCGACCGTCGGGATGGACAGCACGCATTCCTTCGTGTCGCGCAGGGCCGCGTAGGAATGGTTCCAGGGGCCGGTCGTGATCGCGAAGTCGGCGGAAAAGCCCATCACCATGGTCCAGGTGATGGTCATGATGTTGTCCTTCGCTCTGTCATGGGTCGTCACAAGAACGACCGGTCCCGGTTCGATCAGCGTGAAGGCGCGGCTCAGTTTGAGATCGTCCATGGGATCCTCCTGCTGTCAGTGCAATGGTAACGGAAAAGGGTCTGCCCGTCGGCGGCCTGCCTCTGGCGGGAGGGTAATCGATGGCCCGCATTCGCGAAAGCGGCAAGGCGCAACCTGCTCAGTCAGAACATGTGTTGTCATCCCAGCGAAGGCTGGGATCCAGTAATCTACTGAGTTTACGCTCTTTTCTAATCACAAGCGACACGGAGTACTGGATCCCGGTCTTGCCGCTGGCGCGGCAAACCGGGATGACAAGCCGGGGGTAGCCCCTCGCCTATTGCCAAATTAGACAGCAGTGGATTGTCCTGCCCGGTTCCTCGGCCTTACACCACGTTCCGTTCCCGATAGGTCTGCAGGAACGAGCGGACGCGGTCGTCGTCGGGGTCGCGGCTGAAGATATCGGCGGGCGGGGCGCAGGTGACGAGGCGGCCGGCGTCGAGGAAGGCGACCCGGTCGGCGACGTGGGCGGCGAAACCCATTTCGTGGGTGACCACTACCATGGTCATGCCTTCGGTCGCCATTTCCTTCATGACGGCAAGCACCTCGCCGACCAGTTCCGGATCAAGCGCGGAGGTTGGCTCGTCGAAGAGCATGACGCGCGGTTCCATGGCAATGGCGCGGGCGATCGCCACGCGTTGCTGCTGGCCGCCGGAAAGGTTGGCCGGATAGCTCTGCGCCTTGTCGGAGAGATGCACCTTCTTGAGCGCCGCCTCGGCCTTCTCGCGCGCCGCCGCCTTGCCCATCCCCTTCACCTGGATCAGGGCCTCGGCGACGTTGTCCAGGGCGGTCATGTGGGGCCAGAGATTGAACTGCTGAAACACCATGCCGATGTGCTGGCGCTGCTTGCGCAAGGTGCCTGAAGACCGCGCCTTGCGGGGGCTGACGCCCTCCTGCCAGCCGATCAGCTCGCCATCGAGGCGGACCTCACCGGTGTCATAGGCCTCCAGGAAGTTCAGGCAGCGCAGCAGCGTGCTTTTGCCCGAGCCGGACGGCCCGATCAGGCACAACACCTCGGAGCGGTTGACGTCCAGGGTGACATCGCGCAGGGCGACGAAGTCGTCGAAGGACTTGCCCATGTTGCGCACCGTGATGATCGGTTCGCCGGCGCCTTTGGTATTCGGTGTCGTGTCGGCCATGGTCAGGTTCCGTTTTTCTCAGGCACGTTTTCAGGCACGTTTCAGATGGCGCGTCACCCGCGCCTCGACCCGGCCGCCCAGCCAGTTGGTGCCGATCACCATCAGCCAGTAGAACAGCGACAGCACCAGGAAGGGTTCGACGTAAGTGAAGGTTTCCGCTGCCATCGTCTGGGTCTCGTAGAGCAGTTCCGGCACGGTGACGACGGACAGGATCGCGGTTTCCTTGGTCAGGATGATGAAAAAGTTGGTCAGAGGCGGCGTGATCGGCACCAGCATCTGCGGCAGGACGATCCGGCGGACGATGGTGACTTCGGAAAGGCCGACGCAGCGGGCCGCCTCGACCTGTCCCTTTGGAACCGCGTTGAAGCCGGAGCGGAAGATCTCCGAAAAATAGGGACTGCCGTAGACGATGAAGCTCAGGATGCCCGCCTGGACCGGCGTCAGGACCAGTCCGATATAGGGGCCGCCGTAATAGAGAATGAAAAGCTGGATCATGAACGGCGTGCCGCGGATCACCTCCACATAGGCATAGATGATCCAGCGCACCGGCGCGATGCTCCAGCGGTAGAGGCAGGCGAGCACGAAACCAAGCACGAGGCCGCCGAGCGACCCTGCCGCCCAGCACAGGATGGTCACGCCGAAGCCGCGGATGAGGGCCGGTCCGTAGCGGACGAAGAGATCAAATTCCATCGTCCACCCTCACCCGGCCTGCAGCCGCTTTTCGGCCAGCCGGCCGAGACCGGAAATGACCAGGTTGATCAGGAAATAGATCGTCGCGGCGGCGATATAGATCTCCAGCGGCCGGTAGGTCTGGCCGGTGATGTTCTGGGAGATCCGCGTCAGTTCGCCGATGCCGACGACCGATGCCAGAGAGGACACCTTGACCAGCAGAATGAGTTCGTTGACCAGCGACGGCAGGCCGATGCGAACCGCCTGGGGACCAGGATGCGTTTCCACAGCGAAAAGGTCGGGATGCCGAGCGCATGGGCGGCTTCGGTCTGGCCGGCGGGAATGGCGCGCAGCGCGCCGCGCAGGATCTCGGCGGTGTAGGCGGCCGAACACAGGCCGACGGCCAGGATGGCAGCGGCAATCGCCGGCAGATCGAGGCCGACATAAGGCAGCATGTAATAGGCCATCAGCAGCTGCACGAGCAGCGGCACACCGCGAAAGAAGGAAATATAGAGCGCGGCCGTATTGGCGAGCAGCGGATTTTTCGAAATCCGCGCTGCGCACAGAAACACGCCCCAGACAAGACTGATCGCCATGCCGGCAACCGAGATCAGCAGGGTCCAGCGGGCCGCGGCCAGAAGATAGGGCAGATTGTGCCAGATGACGTCGAATGAAAAATTCACGCCTTACGTCTCCGCGTTGACAGAGCAAGTCGCGTTACTATGACAGCGAAAAGCCCGGCAGGGGATCCCCCGCCGGGCTCCGTCGTCACATTACTTGACGTCGGGCATGGTGGTCGGCAGTTCCGGAGAGGTGCCGAGCCACTTTTCATTGATGGCCTTGAGGCGGCCGTCCTCATGCATCTTGAGGATGGCTTTGTTGATAGCGGCGATCAGCGTCTTGCTGTCTTCACCACCGGTGCCGACCCAGCCGAAATACTTCGGCGTACCGAAGGGCGGCATGACCATTTCGAACAGGCCCGGACGCTGCACGGCGGCATAGCCCATCAGCGGCATGGAGTTGGCGACGGCCTGGATGCGACCGGCGGCCAGGTCGGACAGCGCTTCATCGATGTTGACGTATTCACGCACGTCCGCCGGCGGGTTGAGGGTCTCGGAGAAAGCCTTCAGCTGTTCCAGCTGGGCAGAACCCTTCTGGGAGCCAACCGCCTTGCCGGCAATGTCTTCCGGCTTGGAAATGCTGTCGTCGCCGGCCTTCTTGGCAAGGGCCACGGTCGCGTTGCCGATCGGCAGGGTGAAGTTGTAGCGCTTCATGCGTTCGGCCGTGATGGTGACCGGCGCATTGACGAAGTCGAACTTGCCGGCTTCCAGGCCCGGCAGGATCGACTGCCACGGCAGGTCGAGGAATTCGACCTCGACGCCCAGTTCCTTGGCAACCTCGGTGAAGAGGTCGTGGCAGATGCCCTCGTACTTGCCGTCGACCAGAAGATCGAACGGTGCGTAGTGCATCTCGGTGGCCGCGGTGATCTTGCCCTTTGCCTTGATGTCGGCGAGCTGGTCCGCATGGGCGGCACCGGCCAGGCCGAGGCTGACGCCGACGACGGCTGCAAATCCAATCAGTTTCTTTTTCATGTGAGCTGTTCTCCTGTTGTCCGGATAGGTTTTGTTTTTGTTATTCAGCGGGATCGAGGATCCCGGGAAGGTTCAAGTGATGGTCCTTTGCACAGTCAATTGCAATCTGATAACCGGCGTCCGCGTGCCGCATGACCCCGGTCGCGGGGTCGTTCCACAGCACGCGGGCAATCCGTTCATCAGCCTCTTTCGTGCCATCGCAGCAGATCACCATGCCGGAATGCTGGGAGAAGCCCATGCCGACACCGCCACCGTGATGGAGCGAAACCCAGGTTGCGCCCGAGGCGCAGTTCAAAAGCGCGTTTAGAAGCGGCCAGTCGGAGACCGCGTCCGATCCGTCCTGCATGGCCTCCGTCTCCCGGTTGGGAGAAGCGACAGAACCGGAATCCAGATGGTCGCGACCGATCACCACCGGCGCCTTCAGCTCGCCGGTGCGCACCATTTCGTTGAAGGCGAGACCGAGACGGTGACGCTGGCCGAGGCCGACCCAGCAGATCCGCGCCGGAAGGCCCTGGAACGCGATCCGTTCGCGGGCCATGTCGAGCCAGTTGTGCAGGTGTTCGTCGTCCGGGATGAGTTCCTTCACCTTGGCATCGGTCTTGTAGATGTCTTCCGGATCGCCTGACAGCGCGCACCAGCGGAACGGACCGATGCCCTTGCAGAACAGCGGGCGGATATAGGCCGGAACGAAGCCGGGGAACGCGAAGGCGTTCTCGAAACCCTCGTCCAAGGCCACCTGACGGATGTTGTTGCCATAGTCGAGGGTCGGAATGCCCCGATTCCAGAAGGCGACCATGGCCTCCACATGCTCGCGCATGGAGGCGCGCGCCGCCTTTTCCACCGCCTTCGGATCGCTCTCGCGTTTCGCGCGCCATTCGCCCAGCGTCCAGCCCTTGGGCAGATAGCCGTTGACCGGATCGTGGGCCGATGTCTGGTCGGTGACGATATCCGGGTGAATGCCGCGGGCAACCAGTTCGGGAAAGATGTCGGCGGCATTGCCGAGCAGGCCGACGGATTTCGCCTCGCCCGCCTTGGTCCAGGCGTCGATCATCGCCAGCGCCTCGTCGAGGGAGGTGGCCTTCTGGTCGACATAGCGGGTGCGAAGGCGGAAATCGATACGGCTCTCGTCGCATTCCACCGCCAGGCAGCAGGCGCCGGCCATGACGGCCGCCAGAGGCTGGGCCCCGCCCATGCCGCCGAGACCGGCGGTCAGGATCCATTTGCCGTTGAGGTTGCCGTCGTAGTGCTGGCGGCCGGCCTCGGCGAAGGTCTCGTAGGTACCCTGGACGATGCCCTGGGTGCCGATATAGATCCACGAGCCGGCAGTCATCTGGCCGTACATGGCCAGGCCCTTCTTATCCAGCTCGTTGAAATGATCCCAAGTCGCCCAGTGCGGCACCAGGTTGGAATTGGCGATCAGGACGCGCGGCGCGTCCTTGTGGGTCTTGAACACGCCGACCGGCTTGCCGGACTGGACAAGCAGGGTTTCGGTCTCATCCAGGCTTTTCAGCGCGGACACGATCCGGTCGAAATCGTCCCAGGTGCGGGCCGCGCGGCCGATGCCGCCGTAGACGACCAGCTCATGGGGGTTTTCCGCCACGTCCGGATGCAGGTTGTTCATCAGCATCCGCAGCGGCGCCTCGGTCAGCCAGGACTTGGCGTTCAGCTCCGTTCCGGTCGGCGGATAAACGTCGCGGGTGTTGTGGCGGCGGTCAGCCATGGAAGTTCCTCCGGTCATCTTGTTGTTTCCTCGGCGCCGGTCCTGGGGAGATTGCCGGCGACGCGGGCAAGTTCGTCCAGCATTTCCGTCAAGTGCACCCGAAGCCGTTCCGCCTTTTCCGTGTCATAGGCAAAGGGTGCCGCTTCGGTCGAAAGATGGGTCGATTGGGCAAGTTCCATCTGGATGGCATGGACCCCGGTTTCCGGACGACCGTAATGGCGCGTGGTCCAGCCGCCCTTGAAGCGGCCGTTGAGCACGCTGGTGTAGCCCTCTGCGGCCTTGGCGCGGGCAACGATCGCGGCCTCCACCGCCGGCGCGCAAGTGGTGCCGCCGTTGGTGCCGATGTTGAAATCCGGCAGGGTGCCCTCGAACAGGAACGGCACGACCGAGCGGATCGAATGGCAGTCGTAAAGGATGGCGATGCCGTGCAGGTCCCGCACCCGCTCGATCTCGGCGGCAAGCGCTTCGTGATAGGCGGCGTGCCAGGTCTTGCGGCGCTGCTCGATCTCCTCTGCCGAAGGTTCTTCCCCGTCCAGATAGATCGGACGACCGTCGAAATCGGTCACCGGGCAGAGCGACGTCGTGTTCTGCCCCGGATAGAGGCTGACGCCTTCCGGATCCCGGTTGGCATCGATGACGTAACGATGAAAAGTGGCGCAGACCATGGTCGCGCCGGGCAGAAGGTTGGAATAAAGCCGGTCCACGTGCCAGTCGGTGTCGGCGATGGCGAGGCCGGTGTCGTTCAGCCGGTCGCGGATGTCGTCGGGAATGAACGTGCCCGCATGCGGCACACCGAGAATGACCGGGCTGTCGCCGGCGAAGATCTCGACAGGCTTCATGATTGCCATCCCAGATCGAGAAGCTTGTCCTTGGACGCTGCCGCGGTAACGACGCCGGACGATACCAGATCGGCGGCCCATTTGATGTCGGGTGCCAGATAACGGTCGGTTTCAAGCGGCGCCACGTCCTGACGCAGGCGGGAAACCACGGCCTGCAAGGCTTCGCTTGTCTTCAGCGGCGCGCGACACTCGATGCCCAGCGAGGCGCAGAGCAGTTCCACCCCGAGGATATTGGCGAGATTGGCATTCATCCGTGCGAGCCGGCGCGCGCCGTGGGCGGCCATGGAGACATGGTCTTCCTGGTTGGCGCTGGTCGGCGTGGAATCGGTCGAACAGGGATGGGCGAGGTGCTTGTTTTCGCTCATCAGGGCCGCGGTGGTCACTTCCGCGATCATGAAGCCGGAATTCAGGCCCGGGTCCATGGCAAGGAACGGCGGCAGGTCGAAGGAGAGCGTCGGGTCGACCATCAGCGCGACGCGCCTCTGGGCGATCGAGCCGATCTCGGCAAGGGCAAGGGCGATCTGGTCGGCGGCAAAGGCGACCGGCTCGGCGTGGAAGTTGCCGCCGGAAACGATCCGACCCGCCTCGGTCAGGACCAGCGGATTGTCGGTTGCCGCATTGGCCTCGATTTCCAGCGTCCGACCGGCCATGCGCAACAGGTCGACACAGGCGCCGACGACCTGGGGCTGACAGCGGATGCAATAGGGATCCTGCACGCGGCTGTCGCCGTCCCGATGGCTTTCGCGGATTTCCGAGCCCTGCATCAGGTCGCGCATGGCTGCGGCGACCTCGATCTGGCCGCGATGGCCGCGCAGGGCGTGGATTTCCGGTAAGAGCGGCGCGGTGGAACCCATGATGGCGTCGGTCGAAAGCGACGACGTTACCAGGCAGGCCTGCGCCAGCGCCCATGCATTGAACAGGCCGGCAAGCGCGTAGGCGGTCGAGAACTGGGTGCCGTTGATGAGGCCCAGGCCTTCCTTGGGTCCGAGGACCACCGGTTCAAGGCCGGCCTTTTTCAGGGCGTCGGCACCGGGCAGGCGTTCGCCTTCGAAGTCCGCCTCGCCCTCGCCGAGCATGACGGCGGTCATATGGGCAAGCGGTGCCAGATCGCCGGAAGCGCCGACCGAGCCTTGCGCCGGCACCACCGGCCGGACGCCTTTCGCCAGCATGTCCTCGATCAGCGTCAGGACTTCCCAACGCACGCCGGAGGCGCCACGGGACAGAGACAGAAGCTTCAGCACCATCATCAGCCGGACGACGGCGGGCTCGGTCTCGTCGCCCACACCGGAACAATGGGACAGAATCAGGTTGCGCTGGAGTGTGGCTGTGTCTTCCGGCGCGATCTTGACGCTGGCAAGCTTGCCGAAACCGGTGTTGACGCCGTAGACGGCTTCAGAGCCGAGCGCCGCCTGCCGAACACGCTCGGCCGCCGCATCGACGGCGGGCTTGGCCGCTCTGTCGATGGTGACCGGTTCGCCGAACCGATAGATCCGCTCCAGGTCCTGCAGCGTGACGGCGCCGGGGGTGAGCACAATACCGGTCATGCGACCTCTCCGAAAATGCGCCGATAGAGCGGATTAAAGCCGATCCGGTAGCTGAGTTCGGCCGGATGTTCGACGTCCCAGACGGCCAGATCGGCCCGTTTTCCTGCACTCAGGGTCCCGCAATCGTCCAGGCCGAGCGCCAAGGCGGCGTTGCGCGTTGCCCCGGCCAACGCTTCTTCCGGGGTCATGCGGAACAGGGTGCAGGACATATTGAGGGTCAGCAGCAGGGAGGTGAGCGGCGAGGAGCCGGGATTGCAGTCAGTGGCGACCGCCATCGGCACGCCGTGTTTGCGGAACAGATCGACCGGCGGCAACTGGCTCTCGCGCAGCGTATAAAATGCGCCGGGCAGGATCACGGCGACGGACCCGCTGTCCGCCATGGCCTTTACGCCGGCGTCGTCGAGATACTCCAGGTGGTCTGCGGAAAGAGCGCCGTATTTGGCCGCCAGTGCCGCACCGCCCAGATTGGACAACTGTTCGGCGTGGAGCTTGACCGGCAGGCCAAGGTCCTTCGCCACATCGAACACGCGTGCGATCTGTTCCGGCGAAAACGCGATGCCTTCGCAGAAGCCGTCGACCGCGTCGACCAGACCTTCCGCGTGCGCGGCTTTCAGCGCCGGCAGGCAGACCTCGGACAAATAGCGATCCGGCTCGCCCTTGAAGTCTGCCGGGACCGCGTGGGCGCCGAGGAAACTGGTTTTCACCCGCACCGGGCGGCTCTCGGCGACCTGGCGGGCGACGCGGAGCATGCTGAGTTCCGTCTCGATATCGAGGCCGTAGCCCGACTTGATCTCCAGCACGGTCACGCCTTCGGCAATGAGCGCGTCGACGCGCTTGAGAGCATCGGCCAAAAGCGCGTCTTCTCCGGCCTCGCGGGTTGCCCGCACCGTGGAAACGATACCGCCGCCGGCGCGGGCGACTTCCTCGTAGCTCGCCCCTTCAAGGCGCATCTCGAACTCGCGGGCGCGGTTGCCACCGAAGACCACGTGGGTGTGGCAATCGATCAGACCCGGGGTCACCAAACGTCCGCCGAGATCTTCCGTTGGCAGACTTGCGAAGCCCGAAGGCAGCTCGGTAGCCGGCCCGCACCAGGCAATCCGCCCCCCCTCGACTGCCAGCGCGCCTTCCTTGATGAGGCCGTAGGCAGCGCCATCCGGCTTCATGGTGGCAAGCTTGGCGTTGGTGAGGAGGGTTGCCGGCACGATCCATTCCAGGGCTTGATTAAATTGTGATATAAGAAATTATGCATGCACATATTAACCTGTCAACGCGGATGAATGCCATGCAGACGCTTTCCGGTTTCACAGCCCCCGCAGGCGGCCAGACCCTCTTCGCGGATAGGGCCCTGACGCCTTCGGGCTGGCGGGAAAACGTGCGTGTGGCGATCGGTTCGGACGGCAGGATCGCCGAGGTTGCGGAAGGCGCGGCACCGGAGGGCACCCGCGTCGGTACGCTGCTTCCCGCCCCGGTCAATCTGCACAGCCACGCCTTTCAGCGCGCCATGGCGGGCATGAGCGAGCGTCGCGGTTCGGAAAGCCGCGACACGTTCTGGACCTGGCGGCAGATCATGTTTCGCTTTCTCGACGTGCTGACACCGGAGGACATCGAAGCGATCGCCGCCTTCGTACAGATGGAGATGCTGGAGGCGGGTTATGCGGCCGTTGGCGAATTCCACTATGTTCATCACCAGCCCGGCGGCACGCCCTATGACAACATCGCCGAACTGTCGGAACGGATCGTCGCGGCAAGCAGCGCGACCGGCATCGGGCTCACCCTGCTGCCGGTGCTCTACAGCCAGGGCGGCTGTGACGGCCGACCGCTCGGCAACGGCCAGATCCGCTTCGGCAATGATTTCGACCGGTTCGCAAGGCTGCACGAAGCGGCGACTGAGGCCGTCACCGCTCTGCCTGACGATGCCCGGATTGGCGTCGCGCCCCATTCGCTGCGCGCCGTGACGCGGCAAGACCTCGCCCGCTGTGTGGAGCTTGCCGGCAATGCGCCGCTGCACATGCATCTCGCCGAACAGGTGAAGGAAGTCGCGGAGGTGGAGGCCGCCTACGGCAAGCGCCCGGTGGACTGGTTGCTGGACCAACATAACGTTGCCGACAACTGGTGCCTGATCCATTGCACCCAGATGACACCTGCCGAAACCTCCGACCTTGCCGCGACGAGAGCGGTGGTCGGCCTGTGCCCGATCACCGAATCGAGCCTCGGTGACGGCATCTTCGATGGCATGAACTACCTCGCAGCCAAGGGCAGGTTCGGTATCGGCTCGGATTCCAACATCCGCATTTCGCTTTCGGAAGAGCTGCGCACCTTCGAATATTCCCAGCGGTTGCGCGACAAATGCCGGGCCAGCGTCGCCACACCGGAAAAATCCACCGGACGGGTCCTTTACGAGACCGTGCTGACAGGGGGAGCCCAGGCGGCGGGCCGGACCTCAGGAGCCCTGGCGCCCGGTCAGTTCGCCGACCTGCTCGCCCTTGACGGCGCATCCCTTGATCTCGACGGCACCAAGGGCGACGAAACCCTGGACACCTGGATCTTTGCCGGCGACGACCGGATGGTTTCAGATGTCTGGTCCGCCGGGCGGCATGTGGTCACCGGGGGGCGACATCGCGACGGAGAGGCGATAAGAGACCGCTACCGCTCAACCATGCGGGCACTGAGGGAGAGACTTTGACACTTCGCGAAGCCAATTCCTGGACCCAGATCCGGGAGGAACTGCTGCGGCGGATCCACGACCGGATCTGGAAGCCTGGCGAACTCATTCCGGGCGAGGCGGAGCTGGCGGAGGAATTCGGCTGTGCCCGAACCACGGTCAATCGGGCACTCCGGGATCTGGCGGAGACGGGCCTCGTCACCCGGCGGCGTAAGGCCGGCACCCGGATCGCGATCAACCCGCCGCACAAGGCGACCCTGACCATCCCCATCGTGCGCGAGGAGGTCGAAGCGCGCGGCGCCACCTACCGCCACGCCGTGCTGGAACGGGAGATCCGCAAGCTGCCGCCGCATCTGGGCGGCGCGTTCCATCTGCCGGACGGCGCCGAGGTTCTGTTCCTGCGCAGCATGCATTATGCGGACGACCAGCCGTTCATCTACGAGGAACGCTACACAAATATCGCCGCCGTACCGGAGATGGTGGAAGCCGAATTCAGGGACATCAGCGCCAACGAGTGGCTGGTCCAGACCGCGCCCTACACCCGCGGCGATATGGTCTTCTTTGCCGCCAACGCGGATGAGACCTTGAGCACCCATTTCGACGCCCCGGCCGGAACCGCGCTGTTCGTGGTCGAGCGCACCACCTGGAACGGAGACGAGCCGATCACCCATGTGCGCATGACCTACGCACCCGGCTACCGCATGCGCACCAGCCTTTAGGACCGGACGGAATTTCGCGGATTGGAGTCCACCTGCGGGCGTGTGCCGGTGATATGGGCCCAGGCCGGACGTTCGATCAGAAAGGTGCCCATGCCCGTTTTCCTGATCAGCCAGTACATCGCGGCCGGAGCTGCAATCGACAGAACAAGGACCAGCGTGCTGATTGCTCCGGTCTCCGTGATCAGGCCGCTCCACAGAGCGACGCCCCGGACAATCGACATCGGGATCGTGAAGGCCAGATAGATGACGAGCGAATGTTCGCCCAGCCATCTGAGCCAGTCCATGGCCCGAACCTTTGCCAGAAGAGCACCGAAAACACACAGAGCCAGAGCGCCTGTCAGCGCGAGGGCAAGATGGAGCGGCGGGAAGGCCGCGTAGCCCATCTTCATGCCCATGGGCAGAACCTCGAACCCCGGTGAGAAGACGAGAAGCCCGTTTACGACCGCCCACGCGGCCAGGGCAAGCAGCGACTGCAACGGATGCGCCTCGGCCCAAGCAACAAGGCGGAACACGAGGGGCGCGAACAGGTAGCCGGCATAGAAGAAGATGAAATGGGCGGCGAACTGCTGCACGACGTAGCTGGCCGATTCGATCTGCATCATCTGCAGGGCCGCGGCAACGGGCACGACAACCCAGTGCGGAATGCGGACCTGCCGGCACAGCTTTGCCACGAGACTGAACACGCCGAGCATATAGATGAACCACAGGACGCCGTAGGGCTGGACCACCGCCACGGCCATGTCATGGGTCATGGCGGCAGGTGACCTGGAGAAGATCCCGACCTTCAGGGCGATCATGATGGCCGCCCAGAGCCCGTAGAAATAGAAATAGTGCACGACCCGGCGGTCGGCATAACGGCGCCACGGGCGGTCGATGACCTTCGACAGAAACAGGCCGGAAATCAGGAAGAACTCCGGCATCCGGAACGGCGTCGCGAAGCCGATGACGTAATGCAGGTAGCCCGTCTCGCCGGTGTATTCGCCCGTATTATAGGCAGCATACATCATCACGACGAGGATGATGGACAGTCCCTTTGCAATGTCGACCCAGGCTTCGCGGTTCTTGTCAGTCATCTGCTTCAAACGATGTGGCTACCGGTCCCTTCACGCAGACCGGTGGGTGGAAAACTTTGATTAACAATGCCTTAAATGGTAGTTTCGTTCGAGTGAAAGTTGCTTTCTTGGTAAAGATCGGAATCGGCGGGAGGGACCAGGCTGGAAAGCCGGCAGGCGCAATGGCGCGAATGCCGTTACGGGACTTTTGGCAAGCACCGAACGGATCCTGAAGCCTGCCGCGCTTGAAGAAACGCCGCTACAGTCCGAGCCTGAGCCGGCCGCCGTTCTTCGCCCTTGAGCAGCAGGCCATCATTCGGGTGTTTTCTGCCCGCTCGGACCGGCTGAGCACCACATCGCGGTGGTCCACTTCGCCGTCGAGCACCTGAACCTCGCAACTGCCGCACAGGCCCTCGCAGCAATCGCTGGCGACATCGATACCGGTCGCGCGGATGGCATCGAGAAGCGTCTGGTCGGCGGCCACCTGCACGGTCAGGCCGGAGTCGCTCAGATCCACCTCGAAGGCCTGTTCCTTTTCCGGGTCAAGCCCGGTGTTGTGGGTCGAGAAATGCTCGAAGCGCAGGGTGCCTTCCGGCAGGCCTGACGTCAGATCCTCAAGCGCGGTGATCATGCGCTCCGGACCGCAGGCATAGATCCGACCGCCTTCGGGAAGGGCACCGACGAGGCCGGGCAGATCCATCCGCTGACCATCTTTTTTTGCATGGACGATCAATGCCGCGCCATGATCGCGCGTGGCGCGGTCGAGCAGGGCCATGGAGGCGCGGGACCGGCCGGCATAGTGCAGTTGATATGGTTTGCCGAGCGCCTTCAGCCGGTCGGCCATGGCCAGGATCGGGGTGATGCCGATGCCGCCGGCAATCAGCAGATAAAATTCCGCATCCTCGTCGAGACGGAACAGGTTGTGCGGCCCGCGCATCCGGATTTCCATGCCGGGCTTCACCGTGTCGTGGATATAGCGCGATCCGCCCCGCCCTTCGTCCTCGCGCAGGACCGCGACCGTGTAGGCGTTGTCGCCCGGAACGCCGCAGAGCGAATACTTGCGGTCATAGCCGCCGAGGCAAAGCTCGATATGGGCACCCGGGCTCCAGTTCGGCAGGGCACGGCCATGGGCATCCTCGACAGTCAACTGGACAATCTTGTCGGCGACGGTTTCGACACCGGTCACCTTGATCCGACGGGCAATGTCCTTGCGTACCGGCGCGCCGACCGGGAACTCCACTGCCCGGTTCAGCAGGCCTGGATCGCGGCGTTCGGGGTTGTCGGCCGGATCCCACTCGACCCAGACATGATCGGGACCTCTGAAGGACGTGTTGGGAAGATAGCTGAACTCCTGCTTGGCGAGACGCAGATGGGGTAGCCGGCGCGAGACCTCCTCCAGGAAGATGCGCATTTCCATTCGGCCGATGTTCTTACCCATGCACTGATGGGCACCGTAGCCGAAGGTCAGGTGATCGACCGCATTGTCGCGGTAGATGTCGAAGGTATCGCCGTCCTCGAAATGACGTTCGTCCTGGTTGGCCGATGCCTGGACGATCAGGAGCTTGGCGCCTTCGGGCAGATCGACGTCCCCCACCCGCGCCGGCCCCGTTGTCTGTCGGCGCCAGGCGACGATGGAGCCGGCATAGCGCAGGCATTCCTCGACCGCGTTGGGGATCAGCGACGGGTCGGCGCAAATATCATCCCAGGCTTCGCGGTGGCTCAACAAGGTCTTGAACATGTTGGCGGAGGCCAGCGAGGTCGTCTCGTGGGCGGCAACGATGATCGCCATCATCATGGAATGGACGTAGCTGTCGGGCACCACGTCGGGCATTTCGGCGTTCTTGCGGATGGTTTCGTGCATCCAGCCCTGCCCGTCCGGTTCCGCCTTCATCTTTTCGATGACCGAGCCGGCATATTGCCAGAACTTTCCGACGGAATGGGCCACCTCGAGCTGCTTTTCCGGTGTCGGCTTTCCCCAGGTGTTGACCGAATGGGCCAGCGAAAAATTGCGCAGGACGGCAATCTCATCCTCGGGCACGCCGAGGAAATGCAGCGCCACGTTCAGCGGCACCTCGTAGAGCATCGCATCGACCAGATCGACCCGGCCGCTGTCGATGAAGGCGTCCACCTTCTCGCGGGTCAGGCGCCGGATCATCTCCTGGTTCGCCGCGAGGTTTTCCGGCAGGAAGTGGCCGATCAGGGCGCGGCGGCGCTCCATATGGGCCGGCTCGTCCTCGTTCACCATGGTACGGTTCATGGCGTAGCCGTAGCCTTTGAGAACCTCCATGGCTTCGGGGATTGCCGGCGAGATCTTTTCCAGGACGTTCTTGGGCGAGAACAGGATGTTGTCGCGGAAGACGGCCTTGATGTCGTCGTAGCGGCTGACGATCCAGTAGCCGAGCTTCGGGCTGTAGAAGACCGGCAGCTGATCGCGCGACCAGCGCAGCGCCTCGGCCGGATCGACCTGGTAGGGCCCCTCGAAGGCATCGAACCCAGCGGCAAGCTCCGACACGGGACAGCCGGAACCCGCATGCCCGCTCACCGGACAGCCGCCTGCTTTGCTCCCGATTTCCCCGGCCGTCTCCACCATTTTTTCCTCCCGCAACAAGTATTGTCTCGATTATCGAACAAATTTGTTTTATTATCGCACACAATGAAACTAACGGCAATTACGGCTCGCGTCGGGATACAGTTCTAATGGCAAGTCAGAGGAAGAAGTCTTACCAGGACCGAACATGGAAACGACCCGACTGCAAACCCTGGACCGGGGCCTGATTGCCCTGCGCGCTGTGGCGGAGAGCCGTGACGGCCTGAAAATTTCGGAACTGGCGAAGAGGCTCGGCGTGCACCGGGCCATTGCCTACCGGATCGCCGGCACGCTGGAGGCGCACCAGATGGTTTACCGGCTCCCGGACGGGCGGTTGATTCTGGGCAGCGGCATCTTTGCGCTTGGCGCCACCGCCGACACCCCGCTTAAAAACCTGGCGCGCCCGGTGATCGAGAAGTTGGCCGATGCTTCCGGGGCCACCGCGTTCCTCTGCCTCGCCCAAGGAGAAGAAGGCGTCGCCATTCTCGTTGCCGAACCGCGCGACACGTTTCTCAACATCCACTACCGGCTCGGCACCCGCCACCCGCTCAACCGGGGGGCTGCCGGCATCGCGATCCTCGCCGGCCGGCCTCCGGCCGGTAACGAACCGGAAGCGATCACCCGCGCGCGGCAGAATGGCTATAGCGTCACCAGAGGCGAATTGCAGACCGGCGCGGTCGGCGTCGCCAGTCCGCTCAGACTGACCGGTCCCGGCCTCCCAGGGCTGGAATGCTCCATCGGCGTCGTCGCCCTGGAGGGCCTGGAAACGGAAAAGACCGCGCGACTGGTGCAGGAGGGTGCGGAAACATTGCGGAAGCAGATGGCGAACGAGGACAATTGACGGGATTTGGACAATTTCCTGAATCGTCCCGGTTGGCGTAGCTTCGCCTGAATGGAATCGGCTAGTGTTTTCCAGCCAGTTACAAATTGTATTGAACCCGCTCAGGTCGAAATGGTGCGTCTACTCGTCTTCACGGATCTGGATGGAACCCTCCTCGACCATGCCACGTATTCTTATGCGCAGGCCAAGCCGGCCCTTCAGGCCCTGCGCGACCTGGATGTCCCGCTGGTCCTGGCTAGCAGCAAGACCGGAGCCGAGATCGCCCGCCTGCATGACGAACTGAAACTTGGTGGCAGTCCCGCGATCGTTGAAAACGGGGCCGGTATCTACACGCCGGGCGGGCCTGCTTCCGGCGATCGGTCCGACTATCTCAGGATCCGGCAGACCCTGTCCGACTTGCCGCGCGCGCTGCCCCAGCCCTTCAAGGGCTTCGGCGACATGAGCGACGAGGATGTCGCCGAGACAACCGGCCTGCCGCTTGAACAGGCCCGGCTGGCGCGAATGCGCTGCCATTCCGAGCCTGGCCTCTGGTCCGGAACCGATGCGGACCTGACCCGTTTTCTGGAGGCGCTGAAGGCGCAGGGGATCGTTGCCCGCCGCGGCGGCCGGTTCCTGACGCTTTCCCTGGGCCGGACTAAGGCCGATGCCATGAAAGACATCACCGCTCGCTTGCAGGCGGACATCACGATCGCGCTCGGAGATGCGCCGAACGACGCGGAAATGCTGGCTACGGCCGATCATGGTGTCGTGGTGCGCAATGACAACGCGCCGCCGATGCCGGAGTTTGCGGGTGAGGCCACAGGCCGCATCCTGCGCACGACACTTCCCGGCCCGGCGGGCTGGAATGCGGCTATTCTGGAATTGATTGAGAAACTCGGGCTAACGCGGGAAGAGACGAACCATGGCTGACTTCCATCAAAACGGCAACATTGCCCAGTTCCACAATCTGCGCTGCCGGCCGATCGAGGAGCTGGTCTATGAGCTGGAAGCTTTCGCGCAGACCCGAAAGATCACCCTTATCCTGCCATCGCTTTATTCCGAACTCGAAGAGACGGCGCTCGCCAACATCGTCGAGGAACTGTCGAAGGTCACCTACCTGCACCGCATCGTCATCGGGCTCGACCGGGCGACCGAAGCCCAGTTCCGCATGGCCCAGGACTTCTTCTCCAAACTGCCGCAAAACCACGTGGTTCTGTGGAACGATTCACCGCGCATGAAGGCCTTCGAGGACAAGCTGGTCGGGCTCGGCCTGCAGCCGATCGAGCCCGGCAAGGGCAAGAACGTATGGACCTGCATAGGCTACCTGATCGCCTGCGCGGATTCATCCGTCATGGCGATCCACGACTGCGATATCCTGACCTACAATCGCGAGATGCTCGCCCGCCTGGTCTATCCGGTCGCCAACCCGCATTTTTCCTATCAGTTGTCGAAAGGCTTCTATCCGCGCGTCGGCGGCGGCAAGCTGAACGGACGGGTCACCCGCCTGCTCGTCAGCCCGCTGCTGATCTCGCTCAAGAAGGTGATCGGTGACCGCGACTACCTCGACTACCTGCGCAGCTTCCGCTACCCGCTGTCGGGAGAATTCGCGCTGCGCATGTCGATCCTGCCGGACCTGCGCATCCCGTCCGACTGGGGGCTCGAAATCGGCATTCTGTCGGAGGCGTGGCGCAATCTCGGGCCCCACTCGGTCTGCCAGGTGGAGATCGCAGATGCCTATGACCACAAGCACCAGTCGGTAAGTGCCGAAGAGGCCAGCAGCGGCCTGAACCGGATGTCGACGGATATCTGCAAGGCGATCTTCCGCAAGCTGGCCGCCGACGGCACCGTCTTCACGAGCAACACCTTCCGCACCCTGAAAGCGACCTATTACCGGCGCGCGCTCGACATGCTGGAAGTCTACGACCACGACGCCAAGATGAACGGGCTGACCATCGACCGGCACGCGGAAGAACAGACCATCGAGCTGTTTGCCGACAACATCATCCGCGCCGGTCAGGTGTTCCTCGACAGCCCGCAGGAAACGCCGTTCATCGCCAACTGGAACCGGATCCATGCGGCCGATCCGATGCTGCTGCCGGACCTCAAGGCCGCGGTGGCGGCGGATGCCGAAGAGTTCGCTCCGATCCCGTTCAGTGCAGGTTCGTGATCCAGCGGCACTGATAGGGCGCCAGCATCACCGTTTCCTGCCCGGCCGGGACCTGTTCTCCCGTCAGGAGATCCAGCCAATGCTCGTCCTCGATCAGGTTCAACGTGGCGACGGGAACGTCCACGGTGTCCGCACTGACGTTGTGCAGGGCGAAGATCGATTGGCTGCGATCCAGTGACTGACGCCAGATGCCGAAGACGCGATCGTCCAGCATCAGGGTGAACTGGGTCGCATTCGGATGGAACGCCGGCTGTTTGGCGCGCATCCGCAAACGCTCCGACAAGGCCTGCAGGACCCGGACCTGATCGGAGTCCGGATCGGCAAGCCGGGCGCGCAGGGTCGGATAATCCCAGCGATGACGGTTGATCGCCCGGTTCATGCCGCGCCGCTCGACGCCCTCCAGATCGTTCGGCGTGGCCAGCATCGAATGGATGTAGAGCGCCGGGATCCCCTCCAGAGACAGGACGATTGTCTGCGAACAGACGAACCGCTCGATCTGGTACTCGTCCTCCCCTTCGAAGGTCCGTCCCATGGCGGAGAAGAACGCGGTGTTGAGCTCGTAGACGGACTGGCCACCATCCGGCAGGGCGCGCATGGAGGCAAGGCCCCCCGCCTCCTTGACCGTTTCGATCACCCGCGCGATCTCGTCGTCGGGCAGCAGCCCTTCGACCGGCCGCATGCCGACACCGTCGTGGCTCGCGGCGAAATTCAGATAGGCACATCCCAGCGGGGCCGGCGGCATGGCGCGCTGCCAGCTGCGGATATGTTTCGCCGAGCCCGACAACATCGCATGCAGGATCAGCGGCGGCAGCGGGAAGTTATAGATCGCGTGCGCTTCGTTGCGCTGGCCGAAATAGCTTAAGTTTTCCGCCTTGGGAACGTTGGTCTCGGTCAGGAGAACGACCGTCTCCGTCGCATAATCCGCCAGCAGCCTGAGCAACTGAACGATCGCATGGGTCTTCGGCATATGGATCGACGGCGTGCCCGGCTCCTTCCAGATGAAGGCGACCGCATCCAGACGGATGATCCGCACGCCTTCATCGATATGCAGACGGATGATCCGCAGGATTTCAAGCAACACCTCCGGATTGCGGAAATCGAGATCGACCTGATCGTGACTGAAGGTGCACCAGACATGACGCGGCCCGCGAGAGGTGTCCACCTCGCGCAGGAGCGGCGTGGTACGCGGCCGCACCACCATGGACAGATCCTCGTCGGGCGAGGCCTCGAAGAAAAACTTGTCGTAAGGCTCCTGCCCTTGCCGGTAGGCATTGAACCAAGTCCCCTGGCTCGACACATGGTTCAAGACCAGATCCGACATCAGGTGAAACGACTTGCCGATCCGCTCGATATCGGCCCAATCACCCAGAGACGGATTGACCTTCCGATAATCGGTCACGGCGAAGCCGTCGTCGGAGGTAAACGGAAAGAACGGCAGGATGTGAACGCCGCTGACGACGCCCTTCATATGCTCCAGCAGAAAGTCATAGAGAAGGTCCAGCGGCTTGTGCACACCGTCGATCAGCGTGTCACCATAGGTGATGACCATCGCGTCCTTTTCCGACCAGAGCGAGTTGGCCGGCTGGCGCGGCCGCTTCCGGCATTGGGCGCCCTCGGGCCAGAAAGCCTCGAAAACCTTGTCCGTGAGGTCCTGGGCATCGGCATCGAAATAGATGCGGGAAAGCAGCGCGGTCAGGCGCGAACTCAAGGACGCTGGTTTATTCGGCATGAACTCAAACGGCTCCGCAATGGGCAATGACACCGTTCAAGGTCTAACCAAGCGCAAGAATCGATCAAGTCTTTGAAGTGAATAAAAAAGCGGCAGCGGCCGGGAAAAGAGGGCGCCCTTCAAAAATTGATCTCCGGCATGCCACCAATGAATTGAGTGACTCGCCAATGCCGTTGGCGCCATCACACTCCCCTTTCTCGCCCAGCACGAATAGGGCCCAGAAACGGGAAAGACTACGCGAACGGCGTAGAAAATTGCACATATATTGCAACAAGGGACGGGCAAATAGGGTATTAAGCAATTTTTTAGTATTTTTCCGCCTTTATAAATACATCTTAGTCTTTTTATTATATTTATAATTTTTTATTATAAAATAAGCTATATAATGAAAGAAAAAATTTTAAATATTCTTATGTTTCCTTTTTTCTTGCAAACAACGCTTGAAGGCCAGAATCGAGTGTGATTCAATAGGTTAAACTCGAATCACTCAGCATGGCAATGCTCCGAACACACGATTCTCTGTCTGTTCACCGGAATCATAGTTCTCGTAGCAACCTTCCTTAAAATGCAGGATCTGCTGCAAGTCCATGATAAATCCCCAGAACAATAAAAATCCTCTTCCCAATGAGAGGGACAATCGCCTCGAAGCAACCAAGGGAGCTCGGGAGCTTATTTCACTTTTGGAATTATGTTTTCAAAAGTTAGGTGATGCGTCTAGCGATCAAATCGCGGATGCATCAATAGATTTAATTTCAAATCTTATTCTAAAAGTCTCAAACGAGAGCCAAATTTCGAAAAAGAAACGTTTAGATTTGCTCGAAACTATACAGGATATAGCAGCATTCGAAGCCGATAAATTAAGCTCTAGAATTCCTGAAAAGGCTCCTTTGCTTTGGCGCGACCGGGAGGTTCGAGATGAAAACCCCTATGTTTTTGCTAGACGTATTTATTCCGACTGCATTGATATCATTACTAAAAATGATATCGGTAAATTGGACAAAACGCTACAAAACAAACTTCTCGAATACGATAGTAAACACGGCAAACCATCAACTGACATCTATATCCCTACGAAAGGTGAGCGTAACGACCCGTTAGTTAGGTCCGTTAGTTGGTCAGACATTTTAGAAGCCTCGCCAGAACCTATTAGGAAAATGCTCCGAGCTTACAAAGCGCAGTTGAACAGGGGCTATCGGAAGAGAAAATCCCAGCGCGAAATAACCGCTAAATAGCACCATTCCTACCTTAAAATTTTGTGCAAACAAAATTTTAAGGAATTTGGCGTTCTATAGATCGGGAGAAAGTACCCCCTCGTTCTCCCGATCTAGGAGTGTAGTACAATGGACTATGTTACACTACTCTTAATAATCGCATCATTCGTGGCGATCGTTTCAGGAATCGCAACAACCGCCAATGTGGTGCATTACTTCATAAAGCATCGGCAGGATAATTCTAATCGTCCACATCGGCAAAAGTCACCCGAATAGCGTTCCTAATCAACGCCAATTATTCAATATAAATAGCAGTATGCCTCGTTATTAAGATTTCGGATCTGCTCGTATGGCGCAGGTTTTAAAACATCACTTTGCGGAGCTTGATTTGTATTTAGCCAGTGTATTTTGCTTCACAAATCAAGCTCCAACACCCCGCCCTCGTCCTTCGCCCGGCTCTGGCACAGGATGATCGACGTCTCGCGCTGTTTCTTTGAAAGCACGAAGTCGCGGTGCTCGACCTCGCCGGAGACGAGGCCGCATTTGCAGACGCCGCAGATGCCGTCGGAGCATTTGATGTCGATGTGGAACCCGTTGGCGTTTAGCACGTCGGCGGCGGTGTGATCCGCCGGCACCAGCAGTTCGCGGCCGTCCTTCAGCTTCAGGACGAAGTCGTGGTTCACGTAGTCGGGCTGTTCCGGCACGGAGAAATATTCCAGGTGCCGCGCCTCTTCCGGGAAACCCTGGCGGGTGGCGGCGTCGATCACGCCGGTCATGTAGCGGTCCGGCCCGCAGGTGTAGACGTGCCAGCCGTCGCGGTAGCCGTTCAGAATCGCGTCCAGATCGGCGCGGGTCCCTTCGTCGGAGAAGTGGTAACGCACCTTGTCGGCCCACGGGAATGTCGGCAGGTCTTCGAGGAAGCCGGCACCGTCCCGCCTGCTTGCCGAATAGTGCAGCTCGAAGTCCTTGCCCAGCGCATGCAGGCGGTGGGCGAAGGCGATCATCGGGGTGATGCCGATGCCGCCGCCCATGAGGAAGCTCTTGGTCGCGGTCTCGTCCAGTTCGAAATGGTTGATCGGCCTTGAGATAAAGATCTTTCGGCCTTCGGAAAAGATCCGGTGCATCAGCTTCGAACCGCCGCGGCCATGGTCCTCCCGCAGCACCGCGATCTGGTACTTGGAGCGATCCGCCGGATCGCCGGACATGGAATACTGGCGTAAAAATTCCGGGGCGACGACGATGTCGAGATGGGCGCCGGCGGTCCATTCGGGCAGGTCACTGCCGTCGAGCGTGCGGAACTCGTACTTGGTGACGTCCGGCGTCATCTTCTCCACCTTTGCGACCTCGACCCGGATCACCGGGCTGTCGCCGTCGTTGACATAGCGGTGAATGACGGAGGCATCGCCTGCGGCCAGGCGCTGCTGATATTCCTCCGCCGTCACCATGGCCTGATAGGCTTCGATGCCGGCCTCCCGGTCCATGGGGAACGGATAGGGCCAGGGGTGCGGGGCGAGCGGGGCCGGATAGACGGCCATGGTCTGGTCCTCGTATTTCAGGTCCAGATCCTTTTGCAGATCGCGCCGGTTGAGCGGATGTTTGGTCGGCCGGTAGGCGCCGTCCTCCTCCAGCTCGATGTCCCACCACCATTTCTTCACGTCGTTCAACCCGCCGTTGCCGACCGCGTCGTCCAGCTTCGCCAGCAGCGGGGCTGCGGCGGGAATGTTCGACGCCGCCCATCGGAACGGGGCCTCAGAAAACAGGCCCTCCAGGTTCCACGGGCAGGTCTTCATGCAGCGGCCGCACATGGCGCCGCCCGGGGTGGTGATGCGGTAGGTGGCGCATTTCTGGCTGTCGGATTTCCAGATCTCGTAGCCGTTGAACATCAGCTTCGGCCCGGCGGTGATCGCGCCCGACGGGCATTCGCGGGCGCATTTGTTGCAGTTCTCGCAGAAGTTCTGCAGGCCGAAGTCGATGGGCCGGTCGTGGGCCATCGGCATGTCGGTGGTGACCACGCCGGACTTGAGCCGGGGCCCGAGATAGGGGTTCAGGATCACTTCACCGATACGGCTGACCTCGCCGAGACCGGAGAGCAGCAGAAGCGGCGGCTGCAGCACCTCACCGTCCATCACCGTGTGCGCCTTGGCCTTGTAGCCGAGATTGCGGATGTGCTTGGCGATCACGCCGCCGAGCAGGGAGAAACGCAGGTAGGCGCGCATGGACTGGGCCACGGAAATCCAGTCGTCCCCGGATGCGCCCTCCATGGTCTCGTAACCCTGGTCGATGATCATCGACACGGCCTGGTCGTGGGGCGGGTCGAGCGGCTCTCCCGCGGCATCGTGGGAATACCAGCTCCAGTCCGGACAGCGGGACAGGCCGACCGCGTCGACGCCGAGAAAATAGGTCGCCGCCTTGATGTTGGCCGCGTTGCGTTCCGCATCCGTTGGCTTCGCGCCATCCGGGTTCGCCGGGCCGTCCTGCAGCAGAACGAAGGCGCCGAGCGCACGGCGTTGGGCGAAACTGGGGGCCGCCTTGCGGGCATAGTGACCGCCTTTGGCGCCGTCCTGACAGGGTTTGCCCATGTCGCCGAACTGGGCGCGGGCGAACATGTCGGCACGCTTGGGCACGCGGGCCACATTGGCCTCGTCGATATAGGTGGTCGGCGTGTCGACCCGCTTCAGCTTCTCGAACGGATGGGCACCAGCGACATAGTCCCGGGCCGAATAGGGGTCGCGATTGAAGGCGTTCTTGGCAAAGCCCTTGCCGAGCCACCATGCGGGGCCAAGGGTTTTGAACCAGGGCTGTTTGCCCATCGGCGCCAGCGGCGCGTCATGGGCGATTTCCATTTCCGTGGTGATCGCCGCGACAGAAAACCGGGTGCCGAGCCAGGGCGCCACCAGTGCGCCGTCTTCCGCGCTCACCAGACCGGCGGCGACCGCCAGCTTGCCGAGATCCACATCGGAAGAGCTTGCGGTATGGGCACGGGCGTCGAAGCCGAGCAGGCGGATATAGTTGGCGATCACCACCGCGGTCTCGGTCGCCCTCAAGGCGCCGCGATGGGCCTGGGCATCCAGGATCCAGTCGGCGCCGGCTTCGTCCGGATTCGGATCGCGGAAATGCTCGTAGAGGAAGACGATCGCGTGCCGGTGGCCGCCGATATCGCGCGGCGGGGCTTCCATGCTTTCCTTTAGGTCCACCATAATCATGTCGATGCCGGAGGCAAGCGTCTTGGTCTGACGGGTCTTCAGGTCATGGGCGAGTCGGTCGATATCCGGGTTGCGGAACGGTTCGGCAAGCAGCGTCTCTTGCGGCAAAGGGCCAGTGCCGATCATGGAGGCGTCGCTGAAATAGCCGAAGGCCTTCAGGTGATTGGCGCGCTCCAACGGGTCCACCGGGATCTCCGATTGGGTCCTGTTGACCAGCCCGTCGCGAATGGCGTCCATCATCGCCTGGTATTCGCCCATCGCGTTGACGATGCTTTCCAGTTGCTCTGGCCGGTGGAAGCTGAGCGGCCGCATCGCCGGCACGGCGGAAAGATCCGGAAGGGCAGACTGGCGCTTCAGGCGTTCGAGCGGATAGGGGCCTAAATGAACCGGACGATTCCGGTCGGAAAAAAACCTGATCCCCATGCGCAATTCCCTCCCTCTTGGCCATTTTGGCCTTCCTCACCTTACGCACTAGTGTGGTGGATTTGAAAAACGCCTCCGTTCAACAGCGGATTCCGAAGCGTCTTTCAAATCCGAAAACCACACTAGAAACATAAATTTGGTCGTCACCCCTTTGAATCTGAAGTTCGTTCAGAGCGAGCTGAGAAGTAGGACGAACTTCAGATTCGGGTGACTACCTTGGGATCGACCCCAGATCCATTCATATCTATAAATAAATACTATGAGAAAAATCGATTATTCCGACCTGGACGGCAAGACCCTCCGGGCCTTTCTCACGATCCTGGAAGAGTCTTCGGTTTCCAAGGCTGCCGACCAGCTGGGCGTGACCCAGTCGGCCGTCAGCCATACGCTGGCGAAACTGCGCCACGTGCTCGGCGATCCCCTGTTCGTGCGCTCCGGCCAGGGCCTGACGCCGACGGAACGGGCGCTGGCGCTGAAGGAACCGGTGCAGGCGGTGCTCGACGGCATGAAGGGACTGACGGAAGGCCGGCCGTTCGATCCGCTCGCCGAAGACATGCGCTTCGCGATTGCCGCCAACGACCTGCAGCGCGAACTGATCTTTCCGCCGCTGCTGCGCGAAGCGCGCGAACAGGGCATCCGGCTGCGGCTGGATTTTCTCGTCTCCGGCGTGCCCGATCCGATCATCCTGCGCGACGACCGCTGCCAGATCATGCTGACACCCCTGCCCCCGGACGGACGCGACATCTTTCAGAAGCGCCTCGTCACGACCCGGATGATGGTGTTTTACGATGCCGACCGGCGCGACCCGCCGCGCTCATGGGAGGAGTATTGCGCCTGCGAGCACGTGGATGTGCGGTTCGAAGACGGACGCAGTTCAAAAGAAGTCCTGCGCGGCGTCGACCAGAACCAGATCCGGCCGGCCACGGTGACCGTGCCCTATTTCAACGCCATCCCCGCCTTCATCAAGGGCAGCGACCTGATCTCGACGGACACCAAGTTGCAGCATCTTGGACCTTTACGCGAGCTCGCCTGCGCCCCCCTGCCCTTCGACTGCGAGCCGGTCTCCATTTACATGGTCTGGCACCAGCGCTCGACCACGGACCCCGCCCACCGCTGGCTGAGGCGCATGATCGAACGCATTGCGGCGACGCTGCCGGCGGCGGGTGGTTAGGCGGCTTAGGTTATCGGCGAACGCATTTCTCTCAACCGTCATCCCAGAAAAGCCGCAAGGCTTTATCCGGGATGACGACCACAATGAGGGGTGACGCAGTGCCGCGTACTCCCGTCTCCCCCCTTGAGGGAGAGATGTCACCGGAGGTGACAGAGGGGGGTAACAGCGCTGATTTCAATTTCCGACGCCGCGTTATACCGGAAGGCCGAACACCCCCCTCTGTCCGCTGGCGCGGACATCTCCCCCTCAAGGGGGGAGACGGGAGCAAGGTGCGCAGCCGTCAGAAATCGCCGGCGTCCTAGCCGTCTTTCTTCTGCTCCGAAAACCGCTTGCGCAGGGTCTCGCAGGGGTCTTCGCGGTCGATCTTCGGGGTGAACCAGATGTAGTCGGCGGTTTTGTCCTCGCGGGCGTCCGCCAGCACATCCGCCTCGCTCCGCTCCGGGTCGATCTCCAGCAGGCTGACCGTGACCGCTGCGCCGTCCGACGGCTCCAGGTAGTACGGCACACCCCGGTCTTTGCGCACGTGGCCGCCGCCGGCAATCAGGATGGCCGGACCGTCGGCTGGTGTCTGGCGCAGGGCGTCGGCCAGATAGGCGTCCCGATAGCGCTGGACGGCCATCATGTTCGGCACCATGGCGTCCGGCAGCAAATCGCAGTGGGAGGAGATGATCTCGTCGTTCAGATCCGCGGACAGGTCTTCCGGCAAACCGGCGGATAGCCGCAGACCTTTTTGCTGGTCTTCGGTCAGGGCGGTCAGGCCGTCCTTGCCGATGGCGCGGGTCTCGCTCTTGCCGGGCAGACCCGCCCGGATATCAGCGCCGCGCTTCAAGGCGGCTGCGATGATCGGCTCATAGATCGCATAGTCCGGCCAGCCGGATTTTTCCCAGGAGACGGCCTTGCCGAAGCGCTCCGCCGATTTACCCGACAACGCCATGAATTTGGCGATCGCCGGGGCCTGATCCTCGGTGAGCATTTCCATGACCACCGTGGCAGGACGATCCGGCGCGATGGCGCCGGTCAGAAAGGCTTGCAGCCGGTGGTGGGCGGGATTGTCGTGGGTCTCGCCGACAAGCACAAACCGGACATCGTTCAAGTTCTCGACCAGCGCTGACGGGTCAATGAAGACCTGTTTTTCAACGGACCAGATCCGGCCGATGACACCACTCGTCACGGCGCCGTCGGTGGTCCAGCTTTGCCAGTCGCCTCCCTCATCCGCATGAGACAAGGCCGGTTGTCCGAGCATTGCGGGCAGCAGGACAAGGCCTGCCACCAGACCTTTGACAATCAAACGCCGCGACATCGAGCCTGTCATGATCTGTCTCCTTCGGCCGAACCCGACGGCCTAGCGGTAGACCTGCTCTTCGGTCGGGAAGCTCCGGTCCTTGACCTCATCGGCATACGCTTTCACGGCGGCCTCGATCTGGCCACCAAGATTACCGAAGACCTTCACGAATTTCGGCGGTGTCGGGTTCAGGCCGAGCATGTCTTCCAGCACCAGGATCTGGCCGTCGCATTCAGCCGATGCGCCGATACCGATGGTCGGAATGGCAACCTCCTTGGTGATCCGGGCGGCAAGCGGTTCGACCATGCCTTCCAGAACGAGCGCGAAGGCGCCGGCCTCGGCGACAGCCTTGGCATCTTCAACATGCATCGGCCAAGTGTCCTCATCACGGCCTTGCGTCTTGAAGCCACCCATGACGTTGGTCGATTGCGGGGTCAGGCCGGTATGAGCCATCACCGGGACACCGCGCTCGGTCAGGAACCGGATGGTCTCGGCCATGCGCGCGCCGCCTTCGAGCTTGACCGCACCGCACTGGGTTTCCTTCATGATGCGCGCGGCATTGCGGAAGGCGACCGACGGGCTTTCCTCATAGGTGCCGAATGGCATGTCTACGACGACCAATGCCTTCTGCGTCCCGCGAACAACCGCCTTGCCGTGCATGATCATCAGCTCGAGCGAGACGCCGACGGTCGATTCCATGCCGTGCATGACCATGCCAAGGCTGTCACCCACCAGAATGAAGTCCGCGTATTTGTCGACGATGGCCGCCGTGTGGGCGTGATAGGACGTCAGCGAGACAATCGGCTCCCCCCCCTTGCGGCGGTTGATCTGCGGCGCGGTCGTCCGGCGAATGGGCTTTTGCGTGCTCATGGGGCATCCTTTCTTCAGATGCGATCGTATGACCGCGAAACTCAGGCGTTTTGGATTTCAGGGGCAATCACCCGCTGGTCGATCAGCAGGACGGTGCCGAAGCGGACGGCGAGAAGCACGACAGCCGATTTCTCCAGCGGACCGTCCAGTTCCGCCAGCGTGACGGCGTCGCGGATATCGATGCTCTTGATCTCCCCCTCCGACGCCGTTTCCAGCGTGGTTCGGATCAGGGTTTCCAGGTCCGAAACGGTTGCCCCGGTTGCGGCGACGTCTTCCGCCGCGCAGAGTGCCTTGTTCAAGATCGGGGCCTGCAGGCGCTGTTCCGGTGTCAGGCGCACGTTGCGCGAGGACATGGCAAGCCCGTCCTCTTCGCGCACGGTCGGATGACCGACGATCTCCAGTGGCATGTCGAGATCACGCACCATCTGGCGGATGATCGTGAGCTGCTGGTAGTCCTTTTCGCCGAAGACGGCGATATCCGGCTGGACGATGTTGAACAGTTTGTTGACCACCGTCGAGACGCCGCGGAAATGGCCGGGACGGAGCGCGCCCTGCAGGATGCCGGACAGGCCCGGCACCTCGACGAAGGTATCCCCGCCGGCGCCGTACATCTCTTCCACGCTCGGCATGAAGACGGCATCGACGCCTTCCTTTTCCAGGAGCGCCAGGTCCCGTTCCTCATCGCGGGGATAGGTGGCAAGGTCCTCGTTCGGACCGAACTGGGTCGGGTTGACGAAGATGGAGACAATCACACGATCAGCCAAAGCCGCCGCGGCACGGACCAGCGACAGATGGCCTTCGTGCAGATATCCCATGGTGGGCACAAGCGCGACGCGCAGGCCCTCCCGTTTCAACGCCCTCACCCTTGCGCGAACAGCGTCCTTGGTCGGACACGTCAGCATCGTCTGGCTCTCCCTGATACCGGGCATTTGCACCCGTCCGGCTTTGCGCCGTGTTTATACCAATTGCCATTGGTGTTATTTCGCAGGTGCAACATAAGCGATCGAATCAGCCAGCGCCAGATGCAAAAGCGGCTAAGCAGTACCTAGACGCTCAGAACTTGCCGTCATAGGCACGGGCGGGGATGCGGCAGGCGAGGATGGTGAAGGTCTCGCGCTGAAGGGCGTCAGCCGCTTCCCGTTCCAGGTCGGCCTTATTCACGATCCAGACCCCATGGCCGCCATAGGCGCGGGCGACGGCGGGAAAGTCGGTTTCACCGAAATCGACGCCGACATTGGGCCGCTGACTGGAGCGCTGTTTCAGCTCGATCAGGGACAGGGAACTGTCGACCAGCACGCAGACGATCACCGGGATCTTCAGGTCGCGCAGGGTGGAGAGTTCGCCGAGGCACATTTCAAGCCCGGCATCGCCGACAAAGACCAGAACCGGTACCTTGCCGTCCACCACCTTGTGCCCCATGGCGAGCGGCAGCGCGCAGCCCATTGTGCAGAGCGCCGACGACTGCAGCATGCCGCGCGCGGCAACACACTGCCAGATCTGGCTGACCAGAATGCGGTGCGCGCCGCTGTCGGCGGTCGCCACCGTGTCGTCGGGCATGACGGTGCGCAGAGTATGGAACGCCGTTGCCGGTCCCCAGCCGTCCGGCTCGGGCGCGAAGGTGTCTGCCAGGGCCTGTTTCGTGGCGGCCGGCTCACCACCTGCCCAGGACGCGGCATCCGCCGGACGGCTTTCCGACAGTTTTTCCAGCGCCGGGGCGACATGGCTTCGAAGTATAAAGCGGGCGGCATGCATGCCGTGGGTGCGCAGGACCGGCGTGATCTCGATGACCGGGGCATCCGCTCCCCATGGATTGCGCCAGTTGATGCGCATCTCGATCGGGTCGTAGCCGAGAAGCAGAATGCAGTCGCTCTTGTTGATCAGCGGCAACAGGTGGCCGTCCGCCTTGGGCGAAAGACCGGCGCCGCCCAGCGCCAGGTCGTGGCGCTCGTCCAGAAGGCCCTTGCCCTTGTAGCTGGTCACCAGGGGCACGCCGAACCGCTTGCAGAAGGCGGTGATCTCGGCACCGACGCCTTCGTTGACCGCATCGACGCCGGCAATCGCAATCGGGCGCTCCGCCTTGGCAAAGAGAGCGCAGGCGCTTTCCAGATCCAGACCTGCCGGGGCAAAACCGAATGACGGACGCGAGTGGAACGCGCTGGCCCAGGCCTCTTCCGTTTTGCCTTCAGCCACCTGGATCGGCACGTCGATATGGACCGGTCCGGACTGGCCGTCCAGGGCGAGCGCCATCGCCTTTTCCATCATGACGTCAAGCGCGCCGAGGCGGGCGGAGAAGCTCGCCTTCACAATCGGTCTTAAGAGCTGCTGATGGTCGAAGACCTGATGGGTGTAGCTTTCCGCCTCCCCGGCATCGACGCAGCCGGTCAGGAAGATCAGCGGCACCCGGTCCTGCCAGGCGTTGGCGACGACATTGACCGCATTGGCCGCGCCCGGCCCGAGGGTCGCAAGCAGCACGCCCGGCGCGCCATCCGCATGCCAGCCGCCTTCGGCCATGAAGCCGCCGGCGTTTTCGTGCTTCACCAGAATGAAACGCAACCCCGCCCGGTCGAGACTGTCCATCAGCGCCAGCACCTCGCCACCGGGAATGCCGAAGGCGTGGCGGCAGCCGGCTGCGTGGAGTTTGCCCGCAATGATATCGGCACCGGTCGTCATCGTTTCTCGTCCTCTGCGCTCGCCAGCTGCACGATACCCTGTTCGGCGAGTTTTTTAAGCTCTTCGCGGGACAGACCCAGATGGCTGGACAGCACCGTTTCCGTGTCGGCGCCAAGCATGGGCGGAGCCTTCTCATAGGCGACCGGGGTCTTCGACAGGTTGATCGGCGAACCGATCAGATCGACGGTGCCGCCTTGCGGATGGTCCATGGTGATCTTCATATTTCGGGCCAGGATCTGCGGATCGGCGAAGACCTGAGCCAGATCGTTGACCGGACCACAGGGGACGCCTTCGCGCTCCAGAATTTCGATCCACTCGTTTGCAGACCTCTCGATGGTCAGCCGGCGGATGATCGGCACCAGCTCCTTGCGGTTTCGCACCCGGTCGGCGTTCTTCGCGAACCGCGGATCCTCGGCAAGATCGCTTGCGCCCGCGACGATGCAGAATTTCCGGAACTGGCTGTCATTACCGACGGCGAGGATGAAGGACCGGTCGCTTGCCGGAAAGGTCTCGTAAGGCACGATGGTCGGGTGGCCGTTGCCGAGACGGCCCGGCACCTCGCCGGACACCAGATAGGCGACGCCCTGGTTGATCAGCCAGGAGACCTGGGCATCGAGCAGGGAGATGTCGATATACTGGCCTTCTCCGGTCTCGTGGCGATGATTGAGAGCCGCCAGGATGGAGACGGTCGCATACATGCCGCACATGACGTCGGCGATGCCGACACCTGCCTTGGTCTCCGTGCCGCCTTCGTCGTCGGGAAAGCCGGTGAGCGACATAATCCCGCCCATGCCCTGGATCAGGAAATCGTAGCCGGCGCGGTGGGCGTAAGGCCCGGTCTGGCCAAAGCCGGAAATGGAGCAATAGATCAGGCCCGGATTGACGACTTTGAGACTGTCGTAATCGAGCCCGCGTCGTTTCAGGTCGCCGACCTTGAAATTCTCCACCAGGATGTCCGCCTTCTTCGCCAAATCGACGATCAGCTTCTGCCCTTCGGCACTGGCAAGATCGATGGCAACGGAGGCCTTGTTGCGGTTGGAGGACAGGTAGTAGGCGCTCTCATGAGTCTCGCGGCCCGCCTCGTCCTTGAGAAAGGGTGGTCCCCAGCCGCGGGTATCGTCTCCGCGGCCGGGCCGTTCGATTTTGATGACCTCGGCTCCAAGATCGCCCAGGATCTGGGTACAGGTCGGGCCCGCCAGGATACGGGACAGGTCGAGGACGACGAGGCCGGACAGGGCGCCGGAAGGTAAAGTGGAACTCAAAGATCATCACCAAGCAAAACAACGGGCTGCAGATGAACGCCCCGGCCACGACACGTCAACCGTCAACACGCTTTCTGCTGCTCCGCGTCAGTCAACTTGTCGTCAGGATCCTGACAATGGGCATGGACCGTGGGGGTGGCATAGTCCGGCCAGCCCCTGACCTTGGCGAGTTCCATCCAGGCTCGCTTGATCCATTCCGCCCGGACGCTGTGACCGCCGTCATGAAGGCACAGTTCAAGCACGCCGCCTTTCGGCGACCAGCGCTCGCATTGCAGGTTGCCTGAGGTGTAGTGGCGGGCGCTGCCCTCCGAGACGCTGGCCTGATGCAGCCAGACATCAAAACTTTTGTAGACGTCGCCCTGAATCCATCGCCCACCCCCAAGCGCCCTACCCGCGAGAGGAACGACCTTGTCCGACGTGCCATGCACATGGAAGAGATAGGGCTCTTTGGTCTTGCAGCTTTCGGGAAGGGGCTTCCAGAAGGCGCCGGCGATCGGTGCATATCCGGAAAACCGGTCCGCGTCGTCGCAGGCCAGGTACCAGGTCATGAAGGCGCCGGAAGAAAATCCGGCAAGCATGGTCCTGTCACGCCTGACACCGAAGCGCTTCGACACATCCGCAAGGACACGGTCGAAAAATGCGTACTCATCGCGCAAATGCCGTGGCGCGGTCGGAAACGACCACGTGCCTTCCAGTCCTTGAACCGCGATGAAGGCCACACCGAGTTTGTCCGCCATGTTGAGGAAGGACTTGTTGTGGATTTCATTAACGGCCTTTCCGCGATGGCCGTGCAAAAAGAAGATTGCGCCCTTGGGCTGCGACGCATTCAGACCCTTCGGGGTGTGGACATAATACTCGCCCCCCTCCAGCGTACAGGCGGTTTCACCGCCGCAGGTCGTATGGTCAAGGGCGGTCTGATCGAAGGCAGTCTGGCCGAAGGCGGCAGCCACGCTGATAAAGGCGGCAAATAGCCCACCGGCACCCCACAGCAAGAACCTCACGTCTTTCTCCTGTCATCGTAGAACGACCCGGCCCGTCGCAAGTACGGGCAATCGGGCGCATGATCGCACCGGAAAGCCGGGAAGCCAAACCGATCCTGATCACAGTTCCGGGATCGGTTTCAGGTTAGTTTTCTGATATTTTTTACAATGACATTTAGGTCAATAAAGAGAAATATACTTAGATAAACATCTTTTATCTTTCCCATTTATAGATAAAAACCAATGGATTTTTAACACTATGAGCCGATCTTTTTAGCCAATTCTGCGCAAGAGCGAGATGACATGACCACTGGCTCAAAAAAAGCAAAAAACAACTCAGAGTTCGCGTCCGATGAGGACATCCTGCTCAAGTCGCTCGCAAGCAGCTGCGGCATCGGCGTCCTGCTGTCTGACAGCAACCGATTGCGACTCGTTACCCCGCTGTGCGCAACTTTCCTGGGGCTTCCGGAAGACACGTCCTCAAACCCCGAGCGCTACGGCTCCTTTGCGGACATCCTGAAAGCCTCGACACAAGCCGGATCCCTGAGCGAAGCCGACCTCGACCACCTGCTTCAGATGGAGCAGCGTTTACGCGACAGAAACACGCCCTTCACCCTCAAGGTCAAGGTGCATGCGCGCATGCTGGAAATCAAAGGCGCCATTGCCGCCGAAGGAACCTATTCCCTCAGTTTCTTCGATATCACCGAACAGGAAAAGCAATCCGACTCCCTGCACAAAGCGCTTCGGGAAGCGGACCTTGTGCGCGCCGCCCTCAACCGGTTGTCGCAAGCAGTTTGCATCAAGAACACGGATCATCAGTACATCTACGTCAATGACGCCTACTGTCGAATGCATGGCCTGCCGCGGGACGACATTCTCGGCAAAACGCCTTTCGCCTTTTACGAAGACAAGCAGGCTGCATGGATCGCCCGGTCCGACGAGGAGGTGCTGAACAAGCGCTTTCTCAAGGAGGTATTCGAGATCCCGCCTTCGGGAAACGGCAAGTCCAAATTTTTCAGTGCGTTCAAGACATGCATCGACGTCCACGGGGACGGCCCCCTCATCCTGACCTTGCTGCAGAATGTGACCGAGGAAAAGCAGCGGGAAAACCAGCTGTCGAAAGCCTTGCGGAAGGCTGAACTCTCCGAGCAGGTGCTGGAGCAGCTCAAGACGCCGGTCATCGTCCGCGATGACAATCATTGCGTCGTCATGATGAACCATGCCTATGCCGACTTCTTCGGTATCGACCGGGATCGGTCCATCGGCCAGTGCTCCGAGAAAACGCTGCCGAAAGACCACGCGGAAAAATCCAGAGCGATCGAAAAGGACGTCTTCGAAACGGGCAAGATGCGCGAATTCGAAGCCACATTTGAACGTCCCGACGGTACCGCGGCCAATCTGGTCATCCACAAGGGCCTGGCCCGGGTTCAAGGCAAGGAGCAGTTTCTGGTCACGACCGTCAATGACGTGACCCGGTTCAAGCGGCAGGAAGCCCGTCTGCAGGAGGCGCTGGAAAAGACATACCTCTCTGAACTCATTCTGGAGCAGCTGGGTATTCCGGTCCAGGTCAAGGATCACGACCACCGCTATGTGATGACCAACAACGCCTATTCGGAAAGTTTCAGCATCCCGAAGGAACAGGTGATCGGCAAGACGATTGATGAGCTTTTCCCACCGGATCGCGCCGCCGTCATCAGACAGTCCGACCGGTTCGTCTTCAATTCAGGTCTTGCCCAGGAATACGAGATGGACTTCGAACCGATCCGGGGTGGAGACAGTTACCCGGTCATCGTCAGGAAAACACTGGTCCGGACCGAACGGAACCAGGAGTATCTTGTCACCTCGTTCCATAATATTTCGCGGCAGAAGGAGAAGGAGCTCCAGTTGCGGGCGGCCCTGCGCAAGGCGGACCTGTCCGCGCAGGTTCTGGACCGGCTTCCCTATCCCATTGTCGTCAAGGACGAAAACCTCTGCTACGTGATGGCGAACGAGGCCTTTGCCCGGCTGCACGGCGTGACGGCCGGCGAGTTGATCGGCAAGTCCATGCTGGAGGTGCTGCCCTCAGGCTTTGCGGAAGAAAACCGGGAGGCCGCGCTGAAGGTCCTGCAGACCGGCGAAATGCGCGAGCAGGAAGACATCATGCGGCTTGCAGACGGCAGGTCGGTCAACCTCATCAGCCGGGACAGCTATCTGCATTGCAACGGCGAAGACTACATCGTGACGGCCCTGAATGACGTTACGAAGCTGAGGCGCCAGGAAGACCGTATCATCACCGTTCTGGGCAAGGCGGAACTTGCCGAGGCCGTTCTCGACCAGTTGCCCACCCCGATCATCGTCAAGGACCGCGCCTTCAAGTATGTCTTCGTCAATGAAGCGTTTTGCCGTTTGCGGAATCTCACCCGGGATCAGCTGATCGGCATGACAGTCGCCGACATGTTCTCCGATGAGGAAACGAATGTTCTGTCGGACTACGATGCCGCGCTCCTGGACACCGGCCGGATCCAGGAAGTCGAACACGTCATCCCCCTGCCCGGTCGACAGTCGATGGTGTCGCTGACGCGAAAGTCACTCGCGAAAACGAAGGCCGGGGAATCCTACATCGTCACCGTCCTCAACAGGATCGATGAGCAAAAGGAGCAGGAACGCCGATACCTGAAAGCGCGCGGAGAGAGACAGCTCTCCGAACTCGTCCTAGATGCAATCCCTACTCCCGTGGCGGCCCGGGATGGAGAGCTGCGGTATGCACTCGTGAACAGGGCTTTCAGCGACCTGTTTTCCCTCAACAAGGAGGATGTCATCGGTCTTACGGCTGAACAATGCCTGCCGCCGGAGATGGCCGCCGCCATGGACCGGGACGACCGGAAAGTCCTGGCAACCGGCCGGCCCCTTCATTCCGAACGATACGCGGATGAGACGGAGGACGGTGCCGTTTCCGCCTCCATTTGCAGCAAAAGCATCGCCGTAACGGAAACCGGCGACCGGTACGTTGTCGGCGTGATTACCGATGTATCCGACATGAAGCGGCGGGAGATCGAACTTCGCGAGGCCCGCGAAGCGGCCGAGGACCAGTACAAGGCCCTGATGGAGGTCAAGTTCAAGGCGGAATACGACAGCCTTCACGACGACCTGACCGGCCTGGCCAATCGCCGCAATCTGAACCAGCACCTGCGCCAGTGGCAGAAGGGGTCCCATGACAAGGAACTCGCCCTGCTTCAGATCGATCTCGACCGTTTCAAGGAGATTAACGACACGCTCGGCCATGCCGCCGGCGACTTCATACTTCAACATGTTGCAGCCGTTTTGCGGCACAATTGCCAGGACGACGATTTTATCGCCCGCATCGGCGGTGATGAGTTCATCGTCGTGCGCAAGGCCAACATCTCCCGGGAAGAACTGGAATTCCTGGCTGACCAGCTCATCACGGAACTCAACAAGCCGGTTCGCTACGAAAACGATCTCTGTCGGTTCGGCGCCAGCATCGGCATCGACATCGGCATTGCCCGCATGCGCGACAGCGACGCCGATCCGTCACGCCTGATGATGAACGCCGACATCGCGCTCTACCGGGCCAAGCAGGAAGGCCGCGGGCGCTACACCTTCTTCACACGAGACCTTCAACAGGAAATCGAACGGACGAAGCGGATCTCGGACGATATTGTCCACGGACTGGAAAAAGGCGAGTTCTTCCCGGTTTATCAGCCTCAGTTCGACGCCAAAACCCTTCGGTTGATCGGGGTGGAGGCCCTGGCACGCTGGAAACATCCGGTGCTTGGCGTCCTCGCGCCGCCGGCCTTTCTCGACGCGGCAAAACAGCTGGGCGTCACCGACCGGATCGATCAGGCCATCCTGGAAGCCTCACTCGCCGACATGCGCGAATGGGAACGAAGGAGCACGCCCGTTCCGCGCCTTGCCGTCAACGTCTCCGCCCAGCGGATCGCAAACCCACACCTGATCAATCTATTGAAGAAGCTTGATATTCCGGCCGGAAAGCTCTCCTTCGAACTCCATGAATCCACGATGCTCGATCACACCAACGCCGATCTTCGAGAGCGCATCCAGAAAATCGCCGATCTCGACATCGACATCGAGATCGACAATTTCGGCACCGGTCAGTCCTCCTTCCTCGGCATGTGGTCCGCCGCGCCGAAGCGACTGAAGATCGCCCGGGAACTGGTTCTGCCGATCGCCTCTTCACCCGAACATCGCCGCCTGTTGCAGGCCGTCATCGACATGGGGCGGGCGATCAATCTCGAGGTGGTTTCGGAAGGCGTGGAAACGGTGCAGCACATCAAGATCCTGCGCCAGCTCGGCTGCGACGTCCTTCAGGGCTATGCACTTGCCCGGCCGATGTCGAGCGCGGAGCTGATGGACTTCTTCCAGATGAACCAGCAGTTCGCCCTGCGCGGTTAGGACCACGTACCAGGCCATACCCCAGCCGCCTTCAGCCCCAATCACCCTCGGTGGGAATGTTCAGAATCCGGCCGCAGTGTTTGCAGTGGACGGCATCGGGGTCATGGCGGGACAGGCCGCAATCCGGACAGGGATAGTGCACCTTGGCGGGCCGGAAGATGGTCTGGACGAGGCGCAGGAACAGCGCGACACCGAAAATCATGATCAAGACGGTCAGCAACCGGCCGCCGCTGTCGGTCATGGTGATATCGCCGAACCCGGTCGTCGTCAGTGTGGTGACCGTGAAATAGAGCGCATCGAGATAATTGTTGATGGCATCGTTGCGGTCATGCTCCGCCACATAGACGACGGCCGTCACCACGAAAACAAAGACAAGCAGATTGATCGCAGACTGAATGATTTCCTCGTTCCGGCGGAACCATCCCGACGCCTGCCGCAACTCCTTCAGGAGATGATAAGAACGCATCAGCCGCAGCATGCGAATGACGCGCAAAAAGGCGAAATTTTCGAAGAATGCCGGAGCGATCAGGGAGACCACGACCACCACATCGGCCAGCGATGTGAAGTCGAATGCATATTTCAGCGGTTTTTCCGCCGCCATGAAACGGGCAACATAGTCGAGCAGCAGGACTACAGCGATCACATAGTCCAGCTCATGATGAATCCGGTCCGGATCCAGCATGGACGAAACGATGAAGTACCCGATCGTAATGATATCGAAAGCTAGGAGACCATAACGCAGGATCCGGGCTTTTTTCGAGCCGCCGAAATAGAGTTCGCGCAGGAGCGAACGAAGTGATGTCAGTCTGTCCGCCATAGCCCCACTTCAATTCCCCTGCACGACTTTCGAATTCACCCTATTTATCAGGCGACTTGCAAACAATATTCAATTCAGGTCCAACCGGATTATTGAACACCGATCCTAATTAGAAGGAAATTTCATGGTCGATCATGCAGGAAAAACCGCCCTGGTGACCGGTGCCAGCCGGGGTATCGGGGAAGCTGCGGCCCGCAGCCTGGCGAAATACGGAGCGTCCGTCGTTCTTTCAGCCCGCAGCAGCGACGATATCGAGCGCATCGCCGCTGACATTCGCGCCGGCGGCGGCAGAGCGCTCGCCTGCCCCTGCGATGTCGCCTCCTATGCAGACGTGGAGAAGGCCGTGTCCTTTGCGGCCCATGAATTCGGTCCCGTCAATATCCTGGTCAACAATGCCGGCCTGATCGATCCGATCAGCCGCTTGGCGACCTCCGATCCGGATGAATGGGGCAAGGTGATCGATGTGAACGTCAAAGGCGTCTACAACGGAATCCGGGCTGCCGCGCCGATCATGCTCGAAGCCGGCGGTGGAACGATCATCAACATCAGTTCCGGTGCCGCAACCGGCGCCCTTGAAGGCTGGAGCCACTATTGCGCTTCGAAAGCCGCCGTGCTGTCGCTGACCAAGTGCGCGGATCTCGAACTAGCCGACGGCGGCATCCGGGTCATGGGTCTCAGCCCCGGCACGGTCGCGACCGGTATGCAGGTGGCGATCAAGGCGTCCGGCATCAATCCGGTAAGCCAGCTCGACCCATCGGTCCATATTCCGCCGGAATGGGTCGGCGAAACGATTTCCTGGCTGGCGACGGAGGCGGGCGATGCCTATCGCGGCACCGACTGTTCGCTCCGGGACGAGGGCGTGCGCAAGGCCGTCGGTCTGATCTAGAATCTCGTGCCGGATGCGGGAATAATTATTCCGCGTCCGGCTGATTGGCTGGTGCTGCGCGCTCGAAAGCCGGAATTGCCATGCAGGCGTCGTGGATGGACTGGATCGTCGGATAGGGCGCCATGTCCACTCCAAAACGCGCGCCGTTCGCCACTTGTGCGACCAGGCAAATGTCCGCCAGTCCGGGCGTGTCTCCGGCGCAATAGGCGCCGGAAGTGGTGCGCGCGGCAAGCATCGTCTCAAGCGGTCCGAAGGTTTCGGCCACCCAATGGCGGAACCATCCGGCGACGGCGGCATCGTCCGCCCCGAAGCGGGACCGGAGTTCGTTCAGGACCTTCAGGTTGTTGATGGGGTGGATGTCGCACGCAATCATCAGAGCCATTGCCCGGACCCTGGCGCGGGCCAGAGGGTCTTTCGGCAGAAGCGGCGGCTCGGGGATCGTTTCGTCGAGGTATTCGATAATGGCCAGGGATTGGGTCAGAACTTCGCCGTCGGGCAGCTCCAACGAAGGCACAACCCCTTGCGGATTGATTTTCAGATAGGCTTCCGACCGCTGTTCGCCGAACCGAAGGTGGTGTGCCCGGTAATCGGTCTCCACGCCCTTCAGGGTGAGCGCGATCCGCAAACGGTAGGAGGTGGAACTGCGGAAATAGGAGTGAAGGATGGGGGACGTCATCTGCAAGCCTCTGATCTTTCTTGGCAAGCAGCTTAGTTTCACCTGCAACTAAAATCCAGCCCTTGCGCCCAGAAACAATCGAAAGCCCCAAACGCAAAGAGGGCCGCAAAGCGGCCCTCCCATGAGATCGAATTGACCAGAAAGTCCGGATCAGATCCCGGCGAAACCTTTTACTGCTCGAGGCTGCTCCAGCACCAAAACATTCCGCCCAAACTCCTGGGCCAATTGCTGATACTCACTAGACATGGGCACCTCCTTTCTTGCAGTTGAAGACATTTCCTAAGGTGGGGAATGAATACGATTCGCACAAGCACATTTCGTGTGCTGGGATGCAAGTTATATGTGCAAAACCGGCAGCTTAGGAAAAGCCGACAACGTAAAAGATGATGGTGAAACACTGTCGGCCGCACATCCAGCCGGCCGTTCGGATGGTTTCCGGAAAGTCCCGGAACGCTTAGTTCCCAACGGCTTTTGCAGCAATCGCTTCGAACACTGCGTCCAGTTCGGTCGCGAGCGTCTTCAGTTCCGCGCCACCTTCATCCATGTAGGGTGCGAACACATGGCTCGGCGTCTTCCAGGACAAGGTCGCGGTCCCGTCCGGATTTTCCGTTACGTAAAACCGGATCGGCGCCTCAATGCCCGCGGCGACGGACGCCTTCAGCATGCGGCGGGCGTAGTCATTGCGATAGACACCAATGATCCGGTTTCCCGGAATGACAATCCCCTGGCCTTTCGCGCCGGCAGATGCACTCGCCTGCGTAACCAGAAGCATCTTCTCGGCACCGACCGCTCCCTTCACCCGGCCCACCAGATCGTCGAAGGCAAATCCGGTGGATATCACCCGCCAGCCCGGACGGCTTTCGAGTTCGGAGACTGCCGCCAGGCCGGCGCTTCCGACAGCCGCACAGATCATTGCAGCACAAACCAATACCCGAAACACGATGCCTGTCCTTTTTCATCCAAAATATCAGAAATCAGATTTTTGGCAGGATAGGGCAGAATGGACAGGCCAAGGTCACTTTGACCTCACAAGTCAGTGTTTCCCGTCATCAGCCGGCCGCCCACCTGCAGCGCCAAGTCTAATAAATAAGCATCACGCAATGACCCACAGATCCGTTTTTTGCGATTGAGAAACCATGAGCATAAATGTGACGCTAAAGCTGGGCCGAACGGATCTGTCATTTCTGACGAGTTGCCGAGGCTGGACGACATTTTATTCTTGGAGCTTATCCTGAAAGGCCTGTACACCGTCTATTGCGTCGAATATAATTGTTGAATGTATATGTCATAAACAAACAATCTTGGTACAAATTTCCGATGAGGACCAAATGACTAAAAAACTGAAGATATTTGTCGGTTATGACAGCCGAGAAGATATTGCATGGCAGGTTTGCCGCTATTCTTTACTTAGACATACAAACTCTGACATTGAAATTTACCCGCTCAAGCAAAAGACCTTAAGAGAAATTGGTCTTTATACGCGCGGTACTGACTCTGCTTCGACAGAGTTTTCTCTGACCCGTTTCCTGACACCCTATCTCGGTGCACATGACGGCTACTCGATTTTCGTCGACTGTGATTTCCTGTTCACGACCGATGTCATGAGCGTTCTGGATAACGTGGATCCGGAGAAGGCGGTCTACGTGGTCCAGCATGACTACACGCCGGCGAATGCGGTCAAGATGGATGCCCAGGCGCAGACGAGCTATCCGCGCAAGAACTGGTCTTCCTTCATCCTGTTCAACAATGCGCATCCGCAGGTCAAGGCCCTGACGCCGGAGGTCGTGAACACCGAGTCTCCGGCTTACCTGCACCGCTTCAGCTGGATCGACGACGACAACCTGATCGGCGAACTGCCACGGAGCTGGAATTTCCTCGTCGGTGAATACGAAAAGCCGGCAGAGGTTCCCAGCGCAATCCACTACACGAATGGCGGCCCGTGGTTCTCCAACTGGCAGAATGTGGACTTCGGCGATCTCTGGACTGCGGAACGCGACATGTACGAAGAGTCCATTCGCGCGGAAAAGACGGCTTAACACCGCCACTATGGCCAAATCGAAAGTCCTCGTGACAGGCGGAGCCGGCTTTATCGGCTCCCATTTGGTGCCGGCTCTGATCAGAGCCGGCCACCAGGTTCGCGTCCTCGACCCCCTCAGCCCCCAGATACACGGCAACCTGCCGGGCGACATGCCCTGGCTGACCGGAGAGGATGTCGAATTCCTCCGCGGTTCCGTGCTTGACGATAGCGCCCTTGCGGCCGCCGTCTCCGGCGTGGAAGCCATCGTGCACCTGGCCGCAGAGACCGGCACCGGCCAGTCCATGTATGAAATCTCGCGGTATAATGAGGTCAATACGCTGGGGACGGCGAAGCTTCTCGACCATATCGCCAATGACCCGGCAAGAACCGTCCGGCACATCGCGCTTGCCTCCAGCCGTTCCGTCTACGGCGAAGGCGCATATATCTGCACGCATTGCTCGGCAACCGAACGGGTGTGTCCGGAATCGCGCAAGGCGGAGGACCTGGCCGCGGCCTGCTGGGAGCCTCGCTGCTTCTCCTGCGGCGCAGGTCTGACAGCCGTGCCGACGCGCGAAACGGACAAGATCAATCCGGCCTCGATTTATGCGGCGACCAAATTCGCCCAGGAAGACCTGGTGCGGATTGCATGCGGCTCGATCGGCATTCGCCATTCGATCCTGAGGCTGCAGAACGTCTACGGCGAAGGCCAGTCCCTGAAAAATCCCTATACCGGGATCCTGTCGATCTTCTCGACCCGAATACGCCGTGGCCTCGACTTGCCGATCTTCGAGGACGGCCTGGAGACACGGGACTTCGTCCATGTGGAAGACGTAGCAAACGCCTTTGTGGCCGCCCTGTCCGCGCAAGCAACGCTGCACTCCGTGTTTAACGTCGGATCGGGAATAGCGACACCGGTTCTCGAGGTCGCCCGCATGCTGAATTCCGCCTTCAAGGGCTCCAGCAACATCATCGTGACCGGAGAATACCGGATAGGGGACATCCGCCACAACAGCGCGGATATCACAGCCCTGACAGATGATTTGGGTTACAGCCCGGCGGTCGATCTGCAGACCGGGCTGAACCGCTTTGCAGACTGGGTACTGGGAGAGCCGCTGCCCGAGGACCTGCTGGATAAGGCAAATGCGGAACTCAGGGAACGCAACCTGATGGGGCAGAATTCCGGATAAGCACGGCATTGGAGCACCAAGCGGCCACAATCACATCTGCTAACAGCCGCGCCTGATTAGCAGGATGATCTTCTTTTCTCGTTCAAAGCAAGGCCTCAGAAAGTAGCGCCCTATTTCTTTCCATCACTCTCAAGATATTCTTTCTTTTCCTTAACAATTCTTTTGATCGTCGGGTATTTGAAGTTATTCATCACTTTCATTGAGTGACAGGACCGCATCAAATCCCGATAGCAGGCATACAGAATGTTCTGGTCGATCCACCATTGGTCTCCCCTTCGAACATCGTACCAGCGAAGAGAGACCTCCCTGAGCGCCGAACTGAACAGCGCACCCAATTCCGTATTGTTTACGAATACCTGATTGGCATTGATCGTGTTCCAGGGCATGTAATTCGATGGGAACTTGTTGATATTCAGCGCAATGTCGTAGTCTTTAGAGACATCGACATAATTGGAAAACCCTTCGGGATCAAATGAGACATCGAAATCGGTCACGAGGACAGGCATTTCGTATGTCTTGAGCAATGCAGGAAGAAGCAGCCATCTGGCGACGGTAAACCAGCTTTTTTCATGGTAAGGCGTCGCATCCGAATACGTCACATCGACCTTGAGGCCTTCCCAGTTCTTCAGTTTGTCCAGATTCAGAGGCTTGTCACTCTTCCGCATGATGTGGATATGCAGCCGGACGTTCTTCGTCAGGTTCGAAAAGCTCTCCAGATAAATATCTCCGAGCCGTTCGAAATAAATCTCATCCGCGCACGTCAGGAGAATCAGTTCCTCCGAACCAAGAGGCTCTCTCTTTTCGAAATTCAGCTCTTCGGAAAACTCGATAAGCGGGCTTTTATTGAGGACATGATCTATGTTCGGGATCACGGTCCGCGAGCCGATCATGTAGCGGTCCAGAACAAACTGTTCCGGAGGAAATGAATCCGCTAGGGGAAATAGCCTGAACGATTCAGCGTGATTGTTATTCAGGTAATGCAGGACCGCCATCCAGTAAACATAGGCCCCATGCTTACCGCGAACGGTTTTCTCCCTCTGAAGTATTTCGGTCATCTTGGCGAGGAAACCTTCGGTGGGGACCATGTCTCCGAATTTGCTTAACGCCCTGCTCTCCCTGATAAACATCAATGACTCAATACAAAAATCAAAAAGAACAAAGTACAAATGCCTATTGACATCTTTTAAGGAAAATTCTTGATCGACAAAGATTTTGAGGAGATTGTGCTGCTTTTCCGACTCTGTTTCAACCTTGCGCCTCAAAGCACTCCGAATAGACTTATACTTAGCGTGAGGAACCGTGCCTTGTTTATTGAAAAGCTCTTTTCGAATAATGGAATCAAAATTGCCCCAATCTCCCAAAATACTTTCTCTGGCCTGCTCGATGAAGTTTGACACTTAATTCACGCTCTCTTCTTCCGATCGATTGGATAGCACTGGCTACCAAGCTCTTGCAGCGGTTATAATATTGTACATAGACCGAAATTTTTTTGACGCGTCAAGAATGCAGATCACGCAAGGACAATGGCCCGGGACATCGGATTTGCCCAATCAGGGACGTCTCGCACTTCGATCGCCTGAGAAATCGGCCCCGCACCGAAATATTTCCGATTTGGTCGCGAATTATGAGGTAGGAGCTTGCAATGTTCGCCCCGATCGGGTCATCAAGGAGCCACCAAAGTGTTTTGCAGTAACTCCGGAGCATTTTCTTGAAGGGCATTATTCTGGCGGGCGGCAGTGGAACCCGTTTGTACCCGTTGACAATTGCGGTATCGAAGCAAATGCTTCCGGTCTACGACAAGCCCATGATCTACTATCCCCTGAGCGTTCTCATGCTGGGGGGCATTTCGGACATCCTGATCATATCGACGCCGCGCGACCTGCCCATGTTCCAGGCCCTGCTTGGAGACGGATCGCAATTCGGCATCAGTCTTTCCTACGCGGAACAACCTTCGCCCAACGGACTGGCAGAAGCCTTCATCATCGGCCGCGACTTCATCGGGGACAGCCCCTGCGCCCTCATCCTCGGCGACAACATCTTCTACGGCGCCGGTATTTCTGCCTTGTGCCGACAGGCCACAGCGCAACAGAACGGGGCGACGGTCTTTGCCTATCAGGTCGCCGATCCGGAGCGGTACGGCGTGGTCAGCTTCGATCCGGATACCAGGCAGGCGATGTCCATCGAGGAAAAACCACAGCAGCCCAAGTCGAACTGGGCGGTAACAGGCTTGTACTTCTACGACAATGACGTCGTCGATATTGCCGCGTCGGTCAAACCGTCGGCGCGCGGCGAACTGGAAATCACCGACATCAACATGGCCTATCTGAAGCGCAAGGATCTAAAGGTCTCGTTGCTCGGACGTGGCTATGCCTGGCTCGATACGGGCACGATCGACAGCATGCATGAAGCCTCGTCCTTCGTCAGGACCATCGAGCACCGGCAGGGCTTCAAGATCGCCTGCCTCGAAGAGATCGGTTTTCAAAACGGATGGCTGGGTCCGGACGCGGTTCTTGCCCGCGCTGCGGAACTCGGCAAGACCGAGTATGGCCGCTATCTGCGCCGCTGTGTCGAGGAGAAGCGCTGATGCCGGAGTTCCGCCCCCTTGGACTGGACGGCGTCATCGAGATCCTTCCCGACAAGTTCGGTGATGATCGTGGCTTCTTTTCCGAAACCTATAATTCCAAGACGTTTGCCGATGCCGGCATCGATCTGGATTTCGTCCAGGACAACCATTCCTATTCCGCCGAGAGAGGGGTTCTGCGCGGCATGCATTTTCAGATGCCGCCCTTTGCGCAGGACAAGCTCGTGCGCGTGACCCGTGGCTCCGTCTTCGATGTGGCCGTCGATATCCGCAAGGGCTCGCCGACCTATGCGCAATGGGTCGGTGTCGAGTTGTCGGCCGAAAAATGGAACCAGCTCCTGGTACCGAAGGGCTTCGCCCACGGGTTCGTCACGCTCGAACCGGACACGGAGTTCCTTTACAAGGTGACGAATTTCTATTCCCGGGACTGCGACCGCTCGATCAGGTTCGATGATCCCGAAATCGGGATCGACTGGCCTTTCGATGTGTCGCAGGTTGTCCTTTCGGACAAGGACCACGCAGCCGGTCTCCTTTCCGAGACGGATACGGGTTTTATTTACGAAGGCTAGTTCATGCGTTTTCTGATCACAGGCGGTGCCGGCTTCATCGGATCCGCGGTTTGCCGAAGGCTTGCAAGCGACCCGGCCAACTTTGTCGTCAATCTCGACAAGCTGACCTATGCCGGCAATCTGGCGTCTCTGCGTTCGGTCGACAATCTTCCGAATTACGCATTCCTGCAAGCCGATATCTGCGATGGCGAAACCGTCGCCGCCGCGATGCGCAATTACGATATCGACATCGTGATGCATCTGGCGGCCGAAAGTCACGTGGACCGGTCCATCGACGGGCCCGGCGCCTTTATCCAGACCAACATTGTCGGCACGTTCCAGATGCTGAATGCGGCACGAGGCTATTTCGAAAGCCTCTCGGGGGAAAAACGCGACCGGTTCCGCTTTCACCACATCTCCACGGACGAAGTCTTCGGCGACCTGCCTTTCGACAGCGGGATCTTCACCGAGGAAACGCCCTATCAACCGTCCTCTCCGTACTCGGCATCGAAGGCCTCGTCCGACCATCTGGTGCGGGCCTGGCACGAGACCTATGGCTTGCCGGTCGTGCTGTCGAATTGCTCCAACAATTACGGTCCATTCCATTTTCCGGAAAAGCTGATCCCGCTGGTGATCCTGAACGCGCTGGATGAGCGCGAGTTACCCGTCTACGGCAAAGGCGAGAATGTCCGAGACTGGCTCTATGTCGACGATCACGCGGCCGCCCTGCAATTGGTGGCAACAAAGGGCGTTGCCGGCGAAAGCTACAACATCGGCGGCAATGCCGAGCGCCGGAACATCGACGTGGTCACCGGCATCTGCGCGATCCTGGACAAAAAGCGTCCGCGGGCAAACGGTGCATCCTACGCGGACCTGATCAAGATGGTCACGGATCGCCCGGGGCACGACCGCCGCTATGCCATCGATGCCGGCAAGATCAGGCGAGACCTCGGCTGGACACCGTCCCAAACCTTTGAGACCGGCCTTGAAGCGACAATCGACTGGTATCTGAACAACGATTGGTGGTGGGGGCCAATCCGCAAGGAGCAGGGCTACGAACGCCTGGGTTCCCTGAAAGCGTCAGAGCCCGCGAAATGAAAATCCTGGTCACCGGAAAAGAAGGTCAGGTCGCCAGATGCCTCGCGGACCGTGCAGCGGATCATCCGGATCTGGACCTCGTGTTCGCGGCCAGAGCCGGAACCGACATCCTGCTCGATCTCGCGCGCTCCGAAACGATCCGGGAGGCGGTTCGGACCGTCAAGCCTGACGTCATCATCAATGCGGCGGCCTACACCAACGTGGATCAGGCGGAAGACGAACCCGAGCTTGCAATGCAGATCAACGGCATTGCGCCGGGTATCCTCGCCGAGGAAGCATCGGGCTGTGGGGCCAAGATCATTCAGGTGTCAACGGACTATGTGTTCGACGGCACGCTTGACCGTCCCTACCTGCCGGACGATCCCGTCAACCCGATCGGTGTCTATGGCCGGACAAAACTTGCCGGCGAAGAGGCGGTCCGTGCAGCCACGAACGATCATGTCATTGTCCGCACCGCCTGGGTCTATAGTCCCTACGGCAGGAATTTCCTGAGAACCATGTTGCGTGTGGCGGAAACTCGCGACGAAATCACGGTGGTCGACGACCAGTACGGCAACCCCACCTCCGCTTTCGAGATTGCCGATGGTCTGCTGGCCATTGCCGACCGTTGGCGCAACGACGGAACAGCCGGACTGGGGCAGGTCTATCACCTGGCCGGATCGGATGAGACCAGTTGGTGCGGTTTTGCGCGGGCCATCTTTGCCGAAAGCGGGAAGCGCGGCGGACCCGTGACAGCGGTCCAGGCGATTTCGACGGCGGACTATCCGACCAAGGCGTCACGCCCGGCAAATTCCAGGCTCGATTGCGGCAAGCTGGAGCGGGATTTTGGTTTTACCGCGCCCAAGCTGCAAACAAGCCTCTCGCAGGTCTTCGACGCGCTCAGCGAATTTCCATCGTCGCAATAGCAACCGCAACAACGACAGCTTGCGTCAAGGGCGCCATCAAACGCTTCATTCGTCGAACTTGTAGCCCAGCCGGGTGGCCGCCTCGGAAAATCGGCTCCAGGCCCGCTCTGACGCGTCCTGAGAGATTGCCGTCTTCCAGGAAACGGCAGTGCCCTTGTTGAAAAAGCGGACACCAAGATTGCTATGCGCTTCCACACGCCGACCGGCCGAAAAGCGGCCCAGCGGCTTACCGACTTCTTTTGCGGCATCCAGTTCGCGGCCCTCGAACGCCTTCAACTCTTCGAACCGTGTTGCTTCGACACATTCGTCGAGCAGTTTTTCATCCACCGGGATGTTCAGAAACCGGGCCACATCCTCGATCGCCTTTCGGGGATTCGCAAGGGTGTCCTCATAGCTGACATAGTGGATCGGAAGCTCCGTCTCATCCAGCCAGGACGTGACATTCTCAATCCAGGTCCCCGCATTGTGCGGGTCGGGAAGCCAGACGGGATGCCCTTCGGTCTCGATGTAGGTGTCGACCCAGGCATCCTTTTCCGCCGCGGATATTTCCCCGGTCAACAAGGCATAGTTGAGTGTCGACTGCAGCACGTCGAGCGGGTGCCGGTAAATATAGACGACCCCGATGCTTTTCTTGAAATACCGGCGCAGCTTCTCTGGGGTCGCATGGCTTTTCATGTACCGCGGATGGCCTTTCGGCGGAGGCATTCGCGAATTCATGAATCGGTCAAGTTCAACCGAATCCTCGGGTTGCCGGCCGTGGTTCAGATAGAACAAGATAAAACGGAACCAGGTGTTTCCGGACTTCGGATAAGAAACGAGCCAAATCACGCGTTTCGTTATGCTCATGTTTTCAAATTCCCGCGCAGTTCATCGCTCCTTACGAACTTTCTCGTAGATATGCAACGGAGCCAGGGTTTTGTTGAAGCCATCATGACCTGCCACTGAACTTTCACCCAGCCGCGACCGGAGCCTGGTTGGTATTTACGCCGATCGGCGCAGGTTGATCAATCGCCCAACGCGCGGAGTTTTCATCTCGCGTAGCGGGCCGGGCGATTGCAGTGGTCAGCGTTCGCGCATAGTCAGCCGGGGTCTGGTAGTTCAAGGCAGAATGCGGGCGTTCGGTGTTGTAGTCGGCGGCCCAGGCCGCGATCACGATACGGGCGTGAGCCAGGTTGCGGAACATGGTCTCGTTGAGCAGTTCGTCCCGCATCCGCCCATTGAAACTCTCGACGAAGCCGTTCTGCATCGGCTTGCCCGGCGCGATGTAATGCCATTCGATCCCGTGCTCGGAACACCACCGCAGGATGGCGTTACTGGTTAGTTCGGTTCCGTTGTCACTGACGATCATTCCGGGCTTCCCGCGGCGCTCGATCAGGGCCGTGAGTTCACGCACGACACGGCGCCCCGAGATCGAGGTGTCCGGGATCGCGGCGAGACATTCACGGGTGACGTCGTCCACCACGTTGAGCACCCGGAAGCGCTGGCCGTTGGCGAACTGATCATGCACAAAATCGAGCGACCAGCGCGCATTTGGCCGTGCCTCGACCAGGATCGGTGCCCGTGTTCCAACGGCCTTGCGCCGAGCCTTCCGTTTGCGGACCGTCAACCCTTCCTCGCGGTAGAGCCGATAGATCCGGTTGATCCCGGAAGGCTCGCCCTCGCGGCGCAACAAGACGAAGAGCCGTCGATAGCCAAACCGGCGACGTTCATTCGCCAAGTCCCGCAGCCGACCGCGCAGCTCCGTATCCGGAGCACGCTGCGCTTGGTAGCGGACCATCTTGCGATCTGCCCCGGAAATCCGGCACGCCCGCCGTTCCGAGAGCCCGAGCTGGGACCTCAGGTGCGCGACCGCCTCGCGCTTCACGGCAGGCGTCACCATTTTTTTGATACCAGCTCCTTCATTGCCGCCAGATCAAGCATCTGCTCGGCCAGAAGCCTCTTGAGCCTGGCGTTCTCATCCTCGAGCGCCTTCAGCCGCTTCGCCTCCGACACCGTCAAGCCGCCGAACTTGGCCTTCCAGTTGTAGAAGGTCCCTTCCGACATGCCGTGCTTACGACACAGGTCCGCGCACTTCACGCCTGCCTCGTGCTCGGCCAGGATGCCGATGATCTGCTCGTCTGTGAAACGTGTTCGCTTCATTGTCCGTCCTCAAGTTGGATCGGACTCTAATCGACGGTGGAGGAAAAATCCCGTGGCAGGTCAGTCGCCGGACAGAGCCGTGAATGGGTATCGACGATGGTCAGGATGCGCAGCTTTTTGCCAGTCGCCAGCTGGTCGTGGACAAAATCCATTGCCCAGACATCGTTCGGCACGACGGCCTCCTGGCGATCCTCCCGAAGCTTTGCTTTCACCCTTCTCTTGGGGTGCTTGTTCCTGAGCTGCAGGCCCAACTCATTGTAAATCCTGCGTGTCTTCTTCATATTAATCAGCCAGCCCTCACGGCGCAACAATACGTGGACGCGTCGATAGCCGTAGCGAACCCGCGTCTCGCAGATCTCCTTGACCCGTAGTTCGAGGCCGGCCTGTCCAGTGCGGCGGGACTTGTAGTGGTAGGTGGAGGTATCGAACTTTAGAACCTTGCAGGCTCGCCGGATGGATATCCCCCAATCAACCAACATCCCGTCGACCAGCTTGCGCTTCCGGACAGGCCTCAGAGCTTTCGGCGGATGACGTCCTGCAGCATCTCCCGGTCCAGTGTCAGGTCCGCCACGATCTTTTTGAGCCGATTGTTCTCGTCCTCGAGTTGCTTCAGCCGGCGCATCTCGTCGGGCAACAGTCCAGCGTACTTCTTTTTCCAGTTGAAATAGGTCGCCTGGCTGATACCGGCCTTCCGGCAGATCTCCGCCACCGGCACGCCGTCATCGCCCTGCTTCAGAATGAACGCCTTTTGCGCGTCCGAGAACTTCATGCCTTCATCGCTTCCGCTCCTTCTCCCAGCCGGGATCCTAGCGCGGAAAACTCCAGTCAAAAACGATCCAGTTTTCGGGGATCAGAGCACTTGCATAATAACCATATTTTTCTAATTTAGATCGTTTTAATTAATTTAGATATGCTCGATGATATAGATATATCTATAGGCTCATTTTTCACGTGCTTGATCATTGACTGGACCCCTTCTTTCCAACTGTAGGATTGTTCCAGTATTGAATAATCACCGTTATCTATAGCGTCTTTTACTATCTGCACGCTTTTCGGTAAAAAGGTAATATTGTTCGCAGATCCCATTTGATTGTCAAACTCAATGGCATCCAAAATACGGGCTTCTTTATATTGAGGATCAGAGAAATAAGCGATTGCTACTTTCAGAAGTTTTTCCGGCTCGATGTCCATTTGTATCCATTTATCCGGGAATGAGGACAACCAACTCTCAACAAACTCAACTGCTCCATCGTGCACCTGTTCAATGAGTTTGTAATGGTTGTCATTCATAACTGAATTGTTATATACGAAAGATATATTTCCATCGGTGATTTCAATCTTCTTGAGGCTTAGTTCCGCTGAACAGAACATACTCTCGAATAAGCTGACGTAGCTGTGATACGTTAACTCAGAATTGGCAGCTCCGGACTTCAAATCAACATCATTAAACAGAAACCCTTCGGCACTAGAGCATTTTCCGAACATTCTGAATCGAAATAGGATTCCCATCTGGCTTCAGATCTGATTCAAAATACGGGCTGGCGAAGGAGGCCAGCCTCTATGTCACACGCCTTGTCGACTGATCTGCGTCACCGTTTGGTTGTTGCCGTCGAAAACGGGATGTCTCGCCGGTCCGCAGCCAAACGATTTGGTGTTTCACCTTCGACGGCGATCAGGTGGGTCAATCAATGGTTCCAAGAAGGACATGTCGATCCGGCCCGGCAAGGCGGCGACAACCGTTCGGGGCGGATGGAAGCCCATTCAGATGAAGTCTTGGCTCTGATCGACGCGACGCCAGATATCACCTTGGCCGAATTGGCTGAGTATCTGGAAAAGGCCCATGGGCTGCGTGTTTCCCAAAGCACGGTCTGGCGTCTACTTGATCGTCACGGCATGACTTTCAAAAAAAACAGCACACGCAAGCGAGCAACAACGTCCTGATGTTCTTCGGCGGCGGAAAGCCTGGTTCGAACTTCAAACCGATCTTGACCCCGAACGCCTGGTTTTCATCGACGAGACCGGAGCCAATACCAAGATGGCACGCTTGCGAGGCCGGGCGCCGCGGGGCGAGCGTTGTCGAGCACCGGTCCCGCATGGCCACTGGAAAACCACGACATTCGTCGGTGCGCTCAGGCTGGGCGGCATGACGGCTCCAATGGTCCTGGATGGTGCGATGAACGGCCCAGCCTTTCTGGCCTATGTCGAGCAGGTGTTGGTGCCATCTCTGTTGCCGGGGGACATCGTCGTCATGGACAACCTGCCTGCTCACAAACCCTCGGCTGTGCGCGAGGCGATCCAGGCTGTCGGCGCTCACTTGCGCTTCCTGCCTCCCTACAGCCCCGACTTCAACCCGATCGAGATGGCCTTTTCGAAACTCAAGAGCTTCCTCAAGAAAACCGCCGCGAGAACAAAAGACGACCTCTGGCAGGCCATCGCTACAGGTATCGACCTATTCACCCCTACTGAGTGCCGGAACTACTTTTCTGCTGCCGGTTATGACCTGGAGTGATCGGAAAATGCTCTAGATCGATATTTTCCCCAACGAGGCACTTAATCGTGCTATTCGGATCATGCTCTAAAAAGCAATTTATAATGCGGTTCTGATCGACGAGGAAAGAATTCACCCTGTAGCTCGGATCACTTTTTTCTATCCAGGGCTCCATATAAATTAAGATATTCATCTAAATAACTCACATTATTCTTCGACATGGGTTTTTATATTATTTACGATAAATTCCATTTATTCATCCTCATACTTCCGATCCGATCCCTTGGACTCCGCACTTAACACACGGGCATATTCCGAGCAAGGCATTCAAATAATACCTATCTCAATCAGAACATTCCCGACGAAACCGTTGATTTTCTTGAAACCTTACCAAAATAATTAAGTCCGGTCTCTGATGTTGTAGAATGTCAATGCACCGAATAACCAGATGCCTGCCAAAAGCAGAAACGTGCAGATGCTGTAGATAAAGCGTTTTGGATACTCGGCATATTGCGGAAGTGTCGGTGGGATGAAGGTCGCCAGATAGAGTTCCTTGGCAGCGGCTTCCGCCTTCGCTTTCTCAAGGCCTGCCAGGGCGGTCGTGTAATATTCTTCCGCGAACTGCTTCTCCAGTTCCAGGTCCGAATAGCTGCCGATCCGGTAGGGAATGGAATTGTCGTTCGAGGAATCGGCCGAGGCTGCAGCCGCAGCGGTGTTCGCCCCGCCTCCAAGACGCTGACGCTCGGTATCGAGCTGCTTCTGCAAGCCCTTGATTTCCTGCCTCAACATGGTCATACGCGGAGACTTAGGATCAAGATAACCATCAAGCGTTTTCAATGTGGTCTGCTTGGTCGTGATCTGGGACTCAAGCTCGCCGATCATCTGGAAGGCGAGCTTCGCATTGTCTTCCGGCGAGATTTCCTGCGCAGTTTCGCGGTAGGTCAGCAATTGCCTGCGAATCGTTCTCAAACGCACCTCTGCGGTCGCCAGGCTTTCCTGGGCCGACTTGAGTGACTGGCGGCGCGCGGATTCCGACAGATTGTTGATAAGCTCCTCGCTCTTCTCGACGACGAACGCCATGATATTCCGGGCATCGTCCGGCGTGAAAGCAATAAGGTCGACAACGATGATTCCGGAAGCCTGATCGAATTTGGTTTCGATCTTGCTCTTCCAGTATTTGAGCTTGGCCTCAACAGGCAGATCGGTTCCCATCCTGAACCACCAATCCCAGTCGCTGCTGGAATAGATCCGGTCCATGTCGAAGTGGTTCATGACGTCTTCGAGAAACGGCTGGCTCTGCAGGTAGTCGTTCAGGATGTAGCTGTTTGAGACGGTGGTGTCGGCGCCACTCTGCATCACCAGGCCGAGCAGATCGGTCGCGCCTCCGGAGGAACTTGAATTCCGGACTGCGAAAGAGGCGGTACTCTGATACTGGTTACTAGCGAAGAACATCATGTAGACGGAGACGACCAACGACGGCGCTGCCACCAGCAGAACAAATGATGCTATGATAATAAAATATCTAAGATTTCGCGGATACATCCACTGCTTCTGGACCTTCGCGAAATCGAGCAAGGTGCGGGGGTCTAGTCCCGCCTTCTTCAGGGGCGCTGCAACTTCTTTGTTCTTTGCCTTTGGAGGCTTGGCCTTGGCAACGTCGACCAGCCCGGACTTCTCCAGCTTTTCGGCCTTGTCGGTTACCGAGACCTCGGTATTGTCAGGCACTTTTAAAGCTTCGGACATTTCAACAGCTGCCTTTTGACTTTCACGGACGGTACTCGAATTTCATGTTTTCGTTATGAACTTTAACTGCATCATCAATATTTGAATAATACGTCAATTCTCCGCCTTCCAAAACAATTCCCGTAGTGCAGTATTCTTTCAGGTTTCCGACGGAGTGCGACACCATGATGATGTCCGAGTGTTCCAGCTTTTTTTCAAACGCTTCACGGCATTTCACCCTGAACCGTTTGTCGCCGACCGCCGTGACTTCGTCAATGAGATAGTAGTCAAACTCGATCCCCATACTCACCCCGAACGCCAGACGGGCTTTCATCCCGGAGGAATAGGTTTTGACCGGCATGTAGAATGCCTTGCCGAGTTCGGCGAAATCACGGACATAGTCGATCAGCTGATTGGTGTCATGCTGATAAATACGCGCAACGAAGCGAACATTCTGCTCACCCGTGAGAGCGGGATTGAAGCTGCCGGCAAAGCCGAGCGGGAACGAAACCCGCGCATAACGCAGGATTCGCCCGGAATTCGGCCGGATCGTTCCGGCTATGACCTTGAGCAGCGTCGATTTTCCGGCGCCGTTTCGTCCGATCAGGCCGATACTGTTTCCCCGCGGCACCGTAAAGGACACGTCTTTCGCGATATACCGCTTCTGTCCCCGGTGCTTGTAGAATTTGGTAACGTGTTCCAAGCGGATCATTGTTGCTCCCTTATCGCAGAGTCAAAGATCTTCATCGCTAAAAAACCCGCCAAAAAGATGGTGCACGCACAGGTAATCACATAGGGCATATCGATGAACTGCGCACGGTACGTTCCATAAAACCCCTGCCTGAACTTTGCCACGATATGAATCATCGGGTTGTAGAACAACCACTCCCGATAGGGCTCGGGCACACGATCAGGCAAAAGAAACACCCCGGACAGCAGATAAAGCGGCCGGTTGACGATGTTGAAAATCTGCTGGTAGGTCGGGCTCATATGGAATGCCACGATGTTCACCATGCCCACTCCCATGCCGAGCATGAGGGCTAGGACGGTCGCCTCGAGGATGGGATACATGTCGAGCCGGGGCAGGGGCTCGATGACGAAACCGATACCAGTAAAAATGATCATGCAAACCAGAAACTGGGTCAGGATCTGCAGGATCGCCCTTGCATAGACGGTGTCATAGGGGTTGACCACCGGATAATTGAGCAGGTTTTTATTGGACTTTACCGCAGTCGCGACTTGGTCCGCCATGGATCTGTAGATCCAGAAGGCCATATAGCCGGAAGCGAAGTACAGAGGGAAGTTGGTCCCGAGAGCCGGCGTTTTGGCAACGGCCGAAAAGATGATGGACAGCAGCACCACAAATGCGAGCGGATCGATAATGGCCCAGGCATAACCGCCGAACTTCGTTCCATACCGCGTGCACATTTCGCGGATGACCAGAGCGGCCACCACGGTCAGGTGCTGTCTCAGTACGGATGGCATCGTCAAACCTCTGACGCCTAAAGACGGCATGCTTTTCTGCCTGAATCTGTCGAAACGCCGGATGACAAAGTTTGTATAAGTATGATACCTAGCCGGTTCATCTTCCACCTTCGCAAGTGGTGCCGTATCAAACCTTGACGACTAGGAACTCCTACCCGCATTCCATGCGGTGGTCAACTCGTCACCAAGTCGCCCCCGGCGTTCTCCGGTGGGCGAAAAGGCTACAGCCGCGGTCAAAATGCTGAGCGTCAGATATCTCAAGAATGCCTATGACCATGCCCTTGGGCGGCCAAAGACAGCCTTTCCGACGCGCTATCACTATCTGGAAGTCGTCCGCGAGGACCTCGCTGAAAGATCGATCGAGCTGCGGGAAGCCGGTCAGCATTGCCTTCTTCTGACCGATCTGAACAGCGGGAAGCGGCTCCTGGTGATCGTGCGTTACGCGACAGAGAAGGATATCCGCCTGATCGCCCGGATGCGGCAGCAGCCCGATACCCGGATAGCCTATCTTCTGGACGACGACATCTGGGCGATGCTTGAAGACGAGGACCAGCGCCAGGACTACAAGGCCCGTCTGAACCGGTTTCTGAGCCAGCAGTTCGATGCCATCCATCCCCATATCGACGTTTTCCTGGCCCCGAGCCGAAAAATCCTGGACCGTTGCCCCGAATTCCCGGGCCTGTATATTCAGCCCGCGCACATGGACCCGTCGACGGACGCCGGACATTTTTCCGACAGTGGCAGGATCCGGATGGCGTTTCTGAGTTCCAGTACTCATTACAACGACTTCCAGATCATTGCACCGGGCGTTCGCGCGGCGCTCGATAAAGAACCCCGGCTTCATCTCACAACGCTGATGGGAAAGCGCGGCGAGGATCTGATCGCATCCGGCCCCCAGGTCACCCATCTCGGCGACAAGTTCTTCGACGATTTTCAAGTTTGGCTGAGGAAGCAACGGTTTCATATCGCCCTAGCGCCTTATGTACCGAACCCGGTCAATGACGCCCGCTCCAACCTCAAGCTCCATCAACATGCCTTCGTTGGGGCAGCCGGCGTTTATTCACCCACCTCAGTATTCAAGGAATACGCCCATAATGGCACCGACAGCTTGATGGTGGAACACACGTCAGATAAATGGGAAGAAGCGATCATCAGGCTTGCCGGCGATCCGTCGACAGCTGCGAGAATCGCCCTCGGAGGCATTGAAAACAGCATCAGGATCGGTGACAGACGGAAGCAGGCAAACCTTCTGGCGGACTGCCTGGCAGGTGCGCAACAGTAAGAACACTTCCACGGCCAAACGGAGTTTTCTTTAGCTGCGGCCTATTCCTCTAACCTGCCGGATGACCCGTTAGCCGGCGTGCTTCCACCAGGATTCCTTCCGTTTCACCTTCAGATCCCGTGCCTGGCTCTGGCCGATCGACTTTCTGGGACCCTTCAGGTGATCCAGATAAGCGCCAAGTTCACTGTTGATGAAAACATGGCCGACCGTCGTACTGTCGCCGATATGATTGAAAGTCGCCAGTCCTTCCCGTTCCATATCCTGGACGATTTTCCAGAAAATATAGCTGTCGTGGTTTTCCTGAATTTCGAGAAACTCGCCGGACAGATAGATCTCATCGAAACGGCGAGCGAACTCGTCGATAAATTCATGTTTCAGATTGTAGCCAACCCAACCGCATTCCGGATAATTCTTCCGGTTGAGATACGTCGCCAGCTGGGTCTCCCTAGGGGCAAGTTCGTCCAGGAAGCTGCTTGGTACCGGGCTATGGGTAATCGTGTCCGCATCCAGCCAGATCAATTGATCGGCGACGCCTTTGGTGCGGCGAATGGCGTCGGTCACGGCGAAAACCTTGTTGGTGAAACGAATCGCATCCCAGAGAAAGTCGAATTTTCCATCGCCCAGCGGACTGAACCCATTTGCGAAAGGGTGACTGCCGAAACGATTGCGGAACTCGATCAGCTTGGGCAACACAGCCGTATGATCCAGCACCGTCAAGTTGGGCGCCGTTTCCGCTACGTCGACATCTTCGGCATAGACAATAAGCTCAACGTCCTCGGGCCACTTCTCCAAAAAGGTATTCAGGCATTTCTTGCCGTATTCCCGGTACCCCCCCTCATGGAAAGTTGTTACCACAACGTGCTTCAAAGGCTGTCGAAACAATTTCTGAATGGCCATAGGTGTCTAGCGGTGCTCAAAGGTGCGGATGGGTGAAGGCAAGGGCTGAGGTAGGATGATCTACTTCACCATTTTCTAACTGACCGGCTCTGATTTGAAAAGTATTCCCGCTCCGGTTTTTCGCGACGCATAAACGGCGACGACAGCATTTTCCGGATACGAAAGGCTCTCGGGAACTTCCCAGCAGCTAAATCGATTGACGTGGGTCAAAAGGCTTGCCTCACCCGCACGACACCAAGGTATCCTGCGGCCGGACTGCTGAAGACTCAAAGCTATCCGGCCCGGCGCATCGCCCCCGGGAGAACAGAAGAAAAAATTTGCCGTATCGATGGCTTTATTGCTAGCCATAATCCAACACAATACTCTACCCTAAAGAACACGAAAGAATTAACATGCGCCTCCCGATCAAACCTTCGATTTTCAAAGAAAACCCATACAAGGAAGAATGGTTTGACCAAGACTTCCTTTATTCCCCCGATGGAAACAAGAACTACCCAAATCACCATTGCAAAATAACATTTGATACTTCTTTTCCATTCATTAAAAACTTTAGAGTTGCATTAGATATTGGCTGCAGAGACGGCGAGTATTCTCGTTATCTTCAGAAACATTTTGAACACACTTATGGATTTGATGTCCGGAAGAAAGAGAATTTTGCCTATAACGTAGACCTTAAGAAGGTGACACATTTCTGCTGCGCGCTCGGAGACACCGAAGGGACGGTGCAAATGAGCGGCGGCACGCACAATTTTGTCGAAGGAAAAATGAAGAAATATCCGGTCTTCAAACTGGATTCCTTTGGCTTCGAGAATGTCGATTACATCAAGATCGACGTGGAAGGTTTCGAACGCAAGGTGCTCATGGGCGGCGAACAGACCGTCCGGAAGAACCTTCCTCTGATCATCATTGAACAGAATGACGTTTGCCTTCCGGACGAGGAACCCTATGCCGCCAAGAAGTGGTTGGAAGACCTTGGCTACAAACATGTAGCCACTTGCCCGCGCGGCTGGGATTGCATCATGCAGCCGCCGAAGAAAATTAAAGAGCCGGAAAGCGGCATGCTCCGCAACATAGTGACCTCAATCCTGTCTCGCTGACAGGGACCGGCATGACCGCGCCCGGGCAAAGTGCAATTACCTGGCGAATTTCGCGCGTTGCGGCTGTAGCTGCAACACGCGTTTCCGCGTCAGACATGTGACACCCATGTATTCTGAAAACGCGCTTCGATAAAACAGGAGGGACTGCAGACTTCGGAGGAACCGCAGTTCAGAGCTGCAGATTGCCGTTTTCAATTTTTTTGGCCCAAAAAGCATGGTGGTCTTCCCGGGTTGTTCGTGCAAAGAAGGTCCCTGACAAACTCGAAACAAATGACCGATCCGATGCGCTCCCACATCAGGCAGTTGGCAATGAATTTTGACGTTTCGCGAGAGTTTAAATGAAAAAACCATCCATGACCCAAAAAGCTCTCCGTGGCGCCATCGAGCAAATCTTGAGCCTTGTTGGATTTTCCAACAGGTTGCAGCGAGAATATAAAATCGCAAGCACCAGCGATCTATTCGATAAATACTGGTACCTGGAAAAAAATCCAGACGTCCGCCGCAGTAAAATGGATCCGCTTATCCATTATCTGAAGTATGGCCATCTCGAAGGGCGGGATCCAGGGCCCGGTTTCAGTGCGAAAGCCTACTATTTCCTGCATGAAGACGTTAAAAAGGCGGGCCAGATTGCTTTGGTGCACTACGAGCAGCACGGCCGCAACGAAGGGCGTCTAATCTTTGGTTCGGAGGAGGGGAAAAGGATCCTTTCCACCGAATCCGGCCGGAATATGTTGGCAAGCGGCAAACGCTTCAATAAGGGCTTTTCCAAACAGCATGCGGTGAACAGGCGGAATGAGCCGGCGACCGGGGGGATCATCCCGGTCTCTTTTCCCCTGGTCCGCCCCCTCTCCAATCCCTGGGAAGGGCGATCGGTCTTCAGTCCGACGTCTAAACCCGGCCAGATAGAGCTGGGCGACGCATTCCTCGGAACAATCGGCCGAGCTTCCGATGCGGACCCGTCCGAACTCAAGGGCCCTCTGGCCGCTTTCTGCGCGTTGATGGGTTCAGATTTGACAGCCAGCTTCCGGTTTACGGCAGACAATGCCGATGCTGAAGCCTGGGACCTGACGGGCCCATTCACCGATCGATCCGAGGCGTTTGTCTTTCCCGCATTCGCTGGCAAGACTGATGTTTCGGTTCTGGACCTGTGGCATGCAGCGGACATGACCCTGCGCATACGCCTGGAGAACGGAGCGCCCGCTAACGATCCCGCATCGGCGCCGGTGATCCGTCTGTTTCAGGCAGATCCGCTCAGGCTGGGCCGCCTGTCTCTCCTGGCTGAACGCCCCATTCTGGAGAGCGGCCCGGTCGTGCTGGACGTACCGCTGACAAATCCGTTCTTCCCTGTGCTGATCTGCGTGAATTCGGCCGGCGGCGCGCTGCTGGCCCTGTCGCTTTTGCCATTTCCGTCCCTTTGCAGAGGAGGTGCCCATTACGGCGAGCTTCTGGCCACATGCGAAGCCCGGTCCGATCTGGAAAACCTTGCCGACCTGTCTACCCGGTACCTCGCGGCCCGGTTCGAGCAGCCGGCGCCGGACTGGACGATCGACCAGATCCAGGTCCAAACCGGAAATGCCATCGGTTCCGAACGGATCTTCCGGCCAGATATCCGGCTCTGGACGGCCGTTTGCTTCAACCTTCCGATTTTACCCAAAGAAATTTTGGCGGACGATGCGGCGACAGGCGAGGCCGAACTGGTCAAGTCTCTTCTGGAATCGCCGCGATCCGACACGCCCCTGTCGATGGATTTCCGTGGCAGGGGATCTTCCGGTATCGATAGGAGTCTGACCCTGGCGGCAGACTGCATTCCCTCGATCGGTATTATGGTCGCCGGTGACTGGCGCGAAATCCTCGCCAATCGCCCGACGATTCTGGCGGTGACGGACGCGCCGACGGCTGTTCCGGCATGGTCATTGACCCGCAGTCCGGCCGATCCGTCCCTCAAATCCGGATCCCTCTCGGCCGGCAATTTTCCGACCCTGGATCTGACGGACGCCTCGGCCTCCAAGGTGGATGATGTGCCCGCGTCCGATGCGGGGGATGCCCTTTGCCTGGCCGTTCGGTTCGAGACCCTCTCGCATCCGGACGAAGCCCGGCTGCTGATGCCGTTTTCTCCGGAAACAAGCCTGCCGGGCGCACGTCCCGAGATCCGGCCGCGCATATCTGTTTTCATCGCCTGCTCGGCTAAGGAAAATGCGCTCAGGACCGCCCTGCAGGCACTTTTTCTCCAGGACGGGATCGACATCTGCGACGTTGTTCTGTCTGTCCCTGAAGAAGACGAACAAGCCCGGCAGATGGTGGCAACGGTCAGCGAGATGGATGCGCCCTGCTCCCTCCGGGTGTCCCTCCGGCCCGAGACGAGCGGTCCCGGCGCTGCCCTGATGTCCGCTGCCGCCGGCATGACCGGCGATCAGGTCCTGGTCATGAGCGCCGCGGTAGTTCTTCACGATCCCCGGACCCTGTCTCTTCTGGGGAGCATGATCAGCGAACCGGATGTTGCATCGGCCAGTTGCATGCTTGTCGAGCAGGTCAAGGCCGCGAAAAATGTCGAACGCCTGGAAGTCCGCTCCTATGGATATTTTCTCAACCGACCGATCGCGGACAGAACTGCATCGATTACGGTCTGGGAACCTGGATGCCAGGGCATCTTCCTCCGGGAGGATTATCCGGTCTTTGCCAACCATGGCGACCTGTTCCTGACCAAAAAGACGACCCTCGCCGAACTGGACGGGGCCTCTCCGGTTTTGGACAACCTTTCGGACGTGGCTCTCAAGATCGGCAGCCTTGCCTATGGAAAAGGTCTGCGGCAGATCGGAACCTCGGTAGTCAGCGCGGGCGTGACGAAGGACGTTCTGCCCCCGGTTGACCGGACACCGTTCGAGGTTCTTTCAGGCCTGGCACCGTCCGAGAGTGCGCAATTCCATCCGAACGATATCGTCATAAGAATGCTGGACACATGAATGTCTGCATCCTTGTCGGCTCATCGGAACAACTGAAAAACGCCGGCGTTCGCATTCGCTACGAGCGGCTGAAATCCATCTTCACGCTCGCGGGCCATCGCCTCGACATCGCGCCCCTTTCCAAATTCTCGCGACGTGAACACTTTCGGCATGACATCTACATCTTCAGCAAATGCTACGATGCAGCGTCTCTCGTAATTGCACATCGTTTGCGCGCGTCCGGTATCCCGTTCGGCGTCGATTTGTTCGACGACTGGTTTTCCCACACCACGGACAGCCGGTTTACCAGATACCGGTCCTGGCTCGGCCATTTTCTGAAGCTGGCAAATTTCGTAATCGCTGCCTCGGGCCAAATCCGCGGGGTCACGGACGCCTTCGGGAGCACACTTCCCTTTCATGTGGTGAACGATCCCTTCAATCCCGATTTCTCACCCGCCAGGCTGATCGAGACTTTGAACCGAAAGCAGGATGAGGTGATACGGACGGGACGGATCCGGGTCCTGTGGTTCGGGATCGGCGACAACCCGCATTTTCCGGTGGGCCTGCAGGATCTTGTCGCATTCAGCGATATGCTCGCGGAAATGCGCAATCGTGGTCTGGAGATCCAACTCGACATCCTGACGAACCGAAGGGCGATGACGCCTGAACGCCTCGAGATGCTGAAGCGGCTGCCGGTGGCTTACGAACTGTCGAAATGGAGCGTGCAGCTTGAACGGGACATGCTGAACGAGAGCACGGCCAGTTTCCTGCCGGTCAATTATCAGGCCTTCAGCACCACGAAGTCACTGAACAGAGCCGTAACGGCCCTTTGTACCGGATCGCAGGTCCTGTCGGCCGGATATCCGCTCTACGACCGTCTCGCCCCTTTCGTCTATCGCAATGCCCAGACCTTTCTGCGCGATGCGAAGTCCGGCTCCATGGCCCTCAGGGAAACCACCTTACCCGCATTTAATCGCCTGCTATCCGATGTCGCCTCGCCCGCCTCGGAAGGCGAAAAGCTTGTCGCATTCCTGAACCGGTTCACACCCGATCCGCCCGACGATGAGACCATCGACATGACACGACCGCTTGCAGCGGTTATTCATGGCAGCGTTTCCTCGTGGCGGATTCATCGACTGGCTAAAAGACTGTCGGCCTTGTCTGTCGCAAGCCCCTATTGTGCCCTGCCAATGGACTGGGACGTGTCTTTCAGAAATCACAACGGGGAAAAAGATCCTGAAATTCTGTTGTCGAGACGATGCATGAAGCTGCTTGGCGCGGATGTCGCCAAAAACTTTGTTCCGGTAACAGACGGATTTTTCGGAACCCGGTACAGTTTGAGGCTCGCGCAGCTTCTGCCTGATTTCAGCTCCTGCAATTGGGTTCAACCCAACCTGGGCTCCTCCCTTGCCTTCATAACGACACAGCCATCCACCATTCGGGCCGTTATAAAGGCCATTCAGGCCTTGTTTCCCGGCCTGCCCTGCGTCTATTCAGAAAAATCCAGGCTACCACTTGTCTATAATTTCGATGACCGCCTGTCCACGGGAGTAGCAGCTTAATGTCCGAACGCCATGCGGTATTTCTGGTAAACCTTCTTCAGGACGTGAATATCATCCGTCCTCTCGTTTTCATGACCGCGCGCGATCTTGGAATGAAGACCGTCATATTGGTCATCAAGAACTTCCATGTTCGCGACAAGACGGGGGTCTGGGGCCAGGAGCTGTCCGAGATTTGCGAAGCGACCGGCGCTGTCAGGATCGAAATCGACGATGCCGCGGGCGCGATGCCGCACCTTGAAGGCAAATCGGGCGTTCTCGTTGCCGCAAGCGAATCCAACCTCAAGGCACACAAGCCGACCCACGACATTTTCTTGAATGCCCCGGCCTCGTTCCTGAAGGTCAACCTGCAGCACGGTTATGAATCGGTCGGCCTTCTGCAGAGCCGCGATCATGACCGCGCCCATGGGCAAAAGGTGGCGTTCGGAGCGGATATCGTCTGCTCCTGGAGCCCACCTTCGGTTTTGAAATCTCTTCTGCCGCCGCAAATGTCGAAGATATATGTCACCGGGCCATCGGCCATTCTACAGATGACACCGCCCCGCAACCTGGCCACGGATCGCATCGAACGCGGGATCATCTGCGAGAACCTGCATTCCGTCAGATTGAATGTCTCCGGTGACTTCAAACTCGATTTCATGTCGGTGTTCTCCGACTTCTGCAGCCACCTCGGAACCAACGGGCGCAAGGTTACCCTGAGGCCTCATCCCGGCGGCCAGTATGTGCTGAAGCAGAATATCGAGCTGCCCGGCAACGTGACGATCAACAACAACCCGATCTACAAGGTCGACCTGCCCCGTTACTCCTACGGCATTTCTGCTCCGTCTTCGGTCCTCATCGACATGGTTCTGGCCGGTATCCCGACCGCCGTTTGGAGCGATGCGGGCAGTGTGATGGATGCGGACAACTATGCAGGCCTGACCCACATATCGACCCTATCGGACTGGATCGACTTCAGCCGTGAAGCGGTCGCCCATCCGATGCGTTTCATCAGCGCCCAGGAAAAGTTTCTTGAGAAGCTGAGAATGCCGAAGGATCCGATGGTCGTCTATGAACGCTTCGCGAAGCTGTTCGATCCATCCGTCGAGATCGCCGTCCCGGTGAAAAGCGGCGTCCGGGCAAAGGAACGGGTGCTGTTCGTCGAAGACAGCCTCGATTCGCATCTTCATTCCGCATTCCTCGATCCGTTGGAAAAGCTGGAGGAACCGTCCGAACTCGAGATCGATGTCCTGCATGAAAAACACATGATCGCGAGCCTGGCGGAAAAATCGGTTCAAGATTACCTCGACACGCGCATGAGCCGTTTCGATCCGACGTCGATTGTCCTCAGTCAGTACCGCGGCCCGCAACTCGACTTCATCGTGGACTGGGCACGGGACCGGAAAATTCCGGTCGTCCAGTATGCGACCAACCGGCTGTTCAATGTTCCGCCGAAGGCGCCAAATCGCGAGTATCGGCACCTCGGTCGTACCAAGCGGCTGGCAAACGTGAAATTTGCGCTCGATACCGTGGATCTCGTCTACTGCTCGACACCGCAGATGCACGACCGCATCGCCCAGCTCGGTAACAGCGCGCACTTGAGCCATGGCACGATGACCTGCTCGAGCGATATCGCGGTTTCCGCCGAACCGGGGCCGATAACCAGGGTCGGCTATATCTGCAGCGGCTACCAATACGATCTTGACGTCATCGTTCCGGCCGTCTGCGCGCTGTTGCAGGAAAATCCGGGAATCGGCTTCGACTACATGGGCGAACTGCCCCTGCCCGAACCGCTGACGGCATTCGGCGATCGCGTCCGCACGATACCCGTGTCCCGTTCCTACAAGAATTTACTCAAAGACCTGGCCGGAATGAAATGGGATATCGGCTTGTGCCCGCTCGCCGATACGGACGTCGGCTTCGGCAAATCGAATGATCTCTGGGTCCAGTTGACCGCATGCGGTGCCGCGGTGATCGCAACCCGGCATCCGGCCTATGACCCTTGCTGTGCCGACGGATGCGGCGTTCTTGTCGACACCCCGGACCAATGGCCCGCCGCGCTCAAGGCGCTGGCCTCCGATCCGCAGGCGCGCTTCGACTGCGTGCGCAAGGCCCAGGAACGGCTCGCGCGCGATTACACGCCCGCGGCCCATCGTGCCCAGATCTTCGACATGCTGGAGCAGGCACGGACCAACCGTACGAGCAAGCTGGACACCCTCCTGGACGGGCAACGCATCCTTTATGTTGCAAACGGGTTCATCCCGACCCTGCAGTTGAGTTTCATCAAACCGCTTGCCCCGATTATCGAAACCGGCCGGACCCAAATGGAGATCCTGACCGAGAAGTCGATCTCCGACAACGGAACAAAGCCGGCCAGCAGCGACGATAACCGTCCCTATATCCAGGAGAAGCTGGAGAGTTTCGATCCCACGATCATCGTTTTCTGCAGGTACAGCGGACCGCACCTGGACCTGTTCCTGGACTGGGTCAACGAGAAGCAAATTCCCGTTCTCTACCAGGTCGACGACGATCTGCTCAACGTGCCGGAGAACCTGGGGCAGAAGAAATTCCGCTACCACAACGCGCCGGAACGGATTGCAACGGTCAAGGCGCTTCTGAACCGCTCCGACCTGATCTACGCATCCAACACCCGACTGAAGGACCGGATTGCCTCCCAGGGCGCCAAGGCGCAGATCAAGGCTGGGGCGATTTATTGCTCAGCCAAGGTGTTGTCGCCGGCCGTCGATAGACCTGTGCGAAAGGTCGGCTACATGGCCAGCGCCGACCACTCCCATAATCTCGTTCCAGTCCTCCCGGCGATTGCCCGCTACCTGCGCGCCAATCCGGATGTGCAATTCGAATTCTTCGGCTCGATCCCGACCCCGCCCGAACTTGCGGAATTCAAGTCGCGGGTGAAGAGCGCCCCTCCGATCGCCAACTACAACGAGTTCCTTGAGGAGTTTTCCAAGTACGGGTGGGATATCGGGATCTGTCCGCTCACACCGATCATGTTCAACCTGATGAAGGCCAACACGAAGTGGGTGGAATACACCGCCGTTGGCGCGGCGGTGGTTGCCAGCCGGGGAACCGTTTATGACGACTGCTGTTCCGACGGTTGCGGCATTCTGGCGGCGACGGAGGACGACTGGTTCAACGCGCTGCAATCACTGACGGCCGATCCCAAGGCCCGTTTCGGTCAGGTCAAGCGGGCGCAGGAAAAACTGACGAAAAAATATTCGACTGATGCCCTGCGGGACCAGGTGCTGCGGATCTTCGAGAAGACGATAGAGCTCAGGGCCGCGCGGAAACCTAGGCGATAAGGGCAATTTGCTCCGGCTCAAGCGACAGGCATTGGATCAGGGCGTCCGTCTCGAAGGCGTGGGCTGCGCCGCACAGGTACAGCTCGCGCGCGACCTCCATCGTCTCCAGGCAGGTTGGCGCCCCGGTATCGAGCCGTATGGCATATCCCCCGCCGCCGGAGCGCATCATTTCGACCGGGAGGCTCTTCCAGTCCCGGGCCAGCGCCTGATGGATGTCGTCGTCCGGCACGGCAGCATGGAGATAGTAGATTTTCTCGAATTTCCGTTCGGACGCGGATCTGTGCAGGCCATAGACCGCGTAGCCATCGCGCATGTAGGCCTGACGCGCGTCCTCTGAACGAACCGAGAGCGCGCTGTTATAGAGCCGCAGGAGTTCGGCGGGATAGGACCCTTCGGTGTTCAATGGCTTGACGATCTTCCGACCGTCGAATTTTCCGTTGGTGTAGAGATATTTCTTCGTCCCCTTCGGCGCTTTGACGTCTTTCAGATAGTCGAATGCACTCTGCGCCTCTGCCTCGAAGAACCCGGCCATGATCAACGCTGAAGTCTTTGCCACTGCGATACTCCGGTTTCCGTCAGACGAAGGGGCGGGTTTCGAATTCGCGCAACATGCGCCAGGCAGTCCCGTCGCCCAGTTCCGTCATCGAGTACTGGTTATAGGCCAGGTGTTGAAGCCAAGGCGTTCGATCCGGATAAACCGGGTTTTCGATGAGGCTGAAGTCGGTCCGGCCCACGGGGGCGGCCGCGCTTGTCTCTGAAACGAAAACCGGAACTCCGGCGATGGCGGCTTCGATCGCGATGTTGGAGGAATGGGTCACCAGGGCGAAAGACCGGCGGAACACATCCTCGATCGGCTCGACGGTCTCGCCGGGCTGCGGTTTGACCCGAACAACGATCTCCCGGTCCGTATGGCTCTTCAGAGTGGCCAGTGTCATTTCCAGCCAGTCATGGCAGTCATGGGCATTCATGAAATAGTCGGTCGGCGGGCAGACCAGGATGACGGACCCGTCTCGGTTCCAGGACTGCATCTCTATATCGAGGGCAGACAATCTGTCGGGCGGGCATTCCCTGATCGGGCCCGCCTCGTAGCCGTTTCGCGTGATCCGGTAATTCACACCATGACCGCGGCTGAAATAGGCATGGTCGATGTAGAAGAAATACTGGTTGTTGTCCTTGGCGTATTGCACGACGGTGTCGCTGCCGCGCAGAACCCCCCAGACGATGGGCACGCCCGGCCGGTACCCGGTTTCGTCTTCCGCATACCGCAGCTCACAGCCGATACCCTTAGCGAAATTCCGGATCATCGCATTGCCGCCGCCGCCGCGGTTCAGGTAACAGGTCACCATGTGAGCCTGAAGATCCTGCGGCGGCACGTGCAGATGAAACCGGGAAACGCGGACCTCCTGTTCGGTCCGAAACACGGCCTGACCCGCGACGCCGACCGTTCCGATCGCACGCAAAGGCATGACGATCCCTAAATTGCCGGCCTGGTCCGCTATTCCCAGATCCTGCCGGTAAGTGAGTTGCAGGTCATCGGGCTGGCGGGTGTCGCCAGTACTGATATCGAGAACGCCTTGCTCGCCTGCATTAACCAGCGGCAGGAGCTTGTCGTCGAGCTCACGGAAATACGTTTCGTTCTCTTCCGTCACCACCGGCACGTCACGGGCGCCTTCCCATTCGACCGATCCCGATTCGAATGCCTCGAAGGCCTCGCTGTAGATCGCCTTGTCGGCGGAAGACAGAGAGGCTTTTCCGACGAAGGGAAGGATCATCGCATCTGGACCGTTGAGAACCCGGCTGACATGCTCCGTCGCGAGGTCATCGGACGACGGGGATTTCGCCCCGAACAGGCGTACCAACCGGCCAAACAACGCACGAACAGGCGTTTTGCCAAGATACGACGGAAGGCTGCTTTCATCCACAGCCGCTTGGGAACGGGGCAAGATTCCCATCCATGCCTTAGCGCGGCAGACACCGGCCCCCGTATCGTCGAAACGGTCCTCGCCCTCGTCGGAGAGAACCGCTTTGAGGGCCGCAATGAAGCCCGTCGCCAGAACCGAAAGCCGCGGAACCAGGCACAAAACCGCTTCCGTCTCCAATCCGTCTACGGCCGGTTGCAGGTCCTTTTCCAGAACCGGCGTCACCACCTGATGGAGGTCTTGTCTTTCCGCATTGGCCTGAAAACACTCCAGGGAGGCTTCAGTCGGCAGTGCAACGATCACCTTTAACTCCGGCAGCGCCAACTGCAGAACCTGACCGAGAGCAGGCGTGGCAGCGACATCCTCGAACACCGCAATCGGGCAGATCAGATAAATCCGGTCTTTCGGCACCGCCTGCAGATCGGCCTCGCCTCCCGCCCGCGAGAGCCAGGAACCGATTGCCTGCCGGTTCTTCTCAAGCAGGTCCGGAAGTTCATCGGCCAGAAATCGGCGCGTCTTGATGTCCCGTATCAGGTCGCGATTGGAATTCACTCTGCCAGTTCCAGAATTTTTGTTGCGAAATTATCCCAGGAATAGTCGACGACCGTCTCGCGCACGTCCGTCTTCAGATCGAAAGCCGCTTCGATCAGCTTTGCGACGTCGGATGCGTTTGCATCGATGTCCAACAGATAGCCGTTTTCGCCATCGCGGATGAGATCGGGCGCAAAACCGGTCCGGCTCGCCACCGGAACCACATTGGCCATCATCGCCTCAAGAAGCGGAATGGGGCCTCCCTCCAGGGTCGAGGCCGACAACAGCACGTCGAATTTGGCGTACCAGGACGGGTAATCGGCGTAGGGAGCCGTGACATACTGGAAATTCGGAGCGTTTTTCATCTCCTCGAACCCTGCATACTCCTCCCAGTTCCGGCCGATCAGGATGAAAGACCAGTCCGGCTGCGTCCTGACCAGCTCAAGAAGCAGATCCGGATTCTTGCGGTCGTAGTAGGATGCGGAAATGCCGACGGTCTTGCCCGTTCGCACATGGCGCAGGAACAGCTTCGGATCCGCACCGCCCAGAACGACGCAGCCCTTTTCGGGCTTCAGGCCCCGCTCGAGCCACAGGTCAAGATGCTGGGAACAGGCGAAAATGACCTTGGTCGCCTTGTTGAAGGCATCCACAAGCTCCGCGATTTCTTCCGCGCTGTCTTCTCTTGGATGGGTGAACCAGATGAAATTGCGGGCGCCGCCGATCTGCTTGGCATTCTTCCGCGTGTGCTTCAGGTAAAGCGAATAGTGTGAGTAGAAGTAATTTTCCGCGTCGGGTAGCTTGGGCGGATTGTAGGCGACATGCCAGCTGTCCGGCTGCCGGGAGCCGATTTCCCGGCAGATCGCATCGAGGATCCAGCCCTTGGTATTCTGGTGGGTGACGAAAACCCATTTCGTCTTGCCGGTCTCGTTCAGCCGTTCGGGAAACGGCCCCAGTGCCGCGCAATAGTCCTTCAGCGTGGTGACAGCCACGCCTTCTCGCCGACCTTCCTTGGTAAAGTCCTTGACGAGTTTGGACTTCTCTTCTGGCAGGACCACCAGTTTGACCTTGGCCATACGGGAGGCCACACCCTTGTCCATTTCGCTGGTCGCGACAACCGACGGAATAATGCGGTGCCGGATGAAACAGTCAAGAAGTGCGGGCGCCTTCTGGAAGACCTGACTGTCGACGATAAACTCCGCAGCCTCATCGGCGGCGAGAATCCTGTCGAGGACATCGGGGCTCAATATGCCCAGGGACTGTTCTCTCAAAATGAACAGCGTCGCGCCGGACTTTGGCCTCAGGTCCCGCTTGGCGAGGACGTCGGCAACCAGAATGTCGCGCCATTTTGCGGCGACGACCGGCGCGGAATATTCTGCTGCGACCGCCTGGTATTTAAGGAGGTCCTGTCGGCTGTTTTCCGCCCCCTGGTCACCAAGGTACCGGCGCAGACCGGCCTCGAAATCATCGAGGACGACGAAGTCCGACAACTCGGCCATGGCGCCGTTGGAACTCGCGATGACCGGGACACCCGAGGCCAGGGCCTGCAGGGCGCGGTTCGACGACTTGACCATCGAAAATCTGTCATCGCCATTCGTCAGCAGAGCGACATCGGCCTGTCCCATGGCGTCCGCCATGGCCTCCACGGACCACTCGAGATAAGATGAGGGAACGTCGAGCTGACCGATGACCGCATCGAAAACCGTACGGTTGTTGCTGACGACCACCAGCTCCAGCGGAACATCCTTCTGCAAGGCCCTGAGGGCAGGTACCGCGTTCAACAGGCTGACGATGCCGAAGGTGCCGTGATTTGAGCCGTAGTTGCCGAACCACAGGATCTTCTTGCGCACCGGACCGGATGCGGCAACCGCTTCCGCAGGGGCGGCCTTCATGGCCTTCGCGGGCGTTGACGGGTGCTTTTCCACACGTTTACCGAAGGGGAAGAAAAACGACTTCAGCTTTGCGGCGGCGGAGGGCCGCGATTCCGGTTGAGGAGGCTGAGACTGTTCTTGAGGCGCCGGCGGCAACGGGCGTGGCGGCGCCTTGCCCGGCTTTGGCGGCGGCTGTTTGACCTTCGCCGCGCTGGAATTGCGGAAATACTCCGTCACCGAGCGCACGGTTTCCTGGGTTTCCGCGATATCCTTGAGAATGTGAATCGGAACCGATTTGGTCGAATAACCGTCGAGATACTCCTGGATCCGCTCGACCATGGCCGGACCCGTGGTGATGATACCGCTCAGATAAGGGGCGATCGAACCGAACAGGGCAAGTTGCCAGGGGCCGGGCCTCGCCTTGTAACCGGGTGCGAGAAAGTCGTCGCACACATCGAAATAGACCGCCTTGCGCCGGCGGAAGGACTCCGAGACCATATAGACGACCGAGACATCGATCCTCTTGACGACGATCAGGGCGTCGAGACTGTCGAGTTCCTTGAGAACTTCGGTTTCGTCCAGATAGAACGCGTTCTCGACGGAAAGGTCTTCCAGGGCCTGTGCCATATAGAAGCATCGATATCGCGCTGAAGCGGAATGAATATCAGTAGATTTTAAATACCATCCGATCTTGAGCTTGGTGTCTTGCTTCATTTCTCTGCTGTCTTAATCGGTTTCGGCAAACCGTTCGGGTCTGAAATGGGCGACCTGAACAGGAGATGGATCATACCGCTTGCTGACTTTCCAGAAAGGACTATCGACAGTCCTCGCGAATGGGCTCTCCATTCTACATAATGAGATTTGAAGACAAAGTCGCGTCATTTTGCGCCCTCATTCACCATGAATGACGCGGCCGCGGACACGCAAGCGAACGCCCCCCGGATTGCAGGGCAAACCCGAGACCATCAGACGCTTGTTCTGATTTGAAGGTCGGCCGCCGCAGCGGCCATCATCCGATCATGCCGCGGCAGGGGTGCCCGTCTTCAGCCCATACCGAGCTTCAGTCGCAGCCGGACGCCGACAAGGCTGCCGAGAAAGCCGAACAGCAGCCACAGCCAGCCGTGAAGAGAACCGGAAGCCAGACCGCCGAGATAGGCGCCGATATTGCAGCCGTAGGCCAGACGCGCGCCGTAGCCCATGAGCAGACCTCCGGCGATGGCCGTCAGGAGATCGCGCCTGGACAATTGCCAGACAGGCATGAACCTGCCGGCAAGGGCCGCCGCCGCCATGGCGCCCAGGATGACGCCGAAATTCATCACCGAGGTCATGTCGGTCAGGACGGAGCGTTCCAGGGCGCCTTTCTGCCAGGACCAGTAGGGCCAGGTTTCCACCGGGATGCCGATGGCATGAAACGCCTTCGCTCCCCAAAGGGCGAAACCGGAGGTGATCCCCCAGGGACGACCGACCACGATGAAAGTCAAAATACAGACCACCGCCAGCAAGAGCGCGCCCAGCATGGGCGACCAGGGACCGGTCAGAACGGAATCGGTCTTGCGAGACGGCAGGATCTTGCCATGCGCCTTCCGTTCGATCCGAAGCGTCAGCAAGGCGATCAGCCCGAGGACTGCGGCCGTGATCGCAAAGGCTCCGATCGGGCCAAAATCCTGCACGAGGGAATAGGACGGCAGTTTCGGCAGTTTGCCCCACAAATGCATGTGGGCCGTTGCCAGGACGGAGCCCAGGATAAAGGTCGCAAGCGTCACCATCATCCGCGTCGAGCCGCCGCCGGCCGTAAACAGGGTGCCGGACGCACAGCCGCCGCCAACCTGCATTCCCAAGCCGAACATGAAGGCGCCGATCGCCGCAGCATAGCCGAAGGGAAAGACGAATCCCCCCGTCCGCATGCCGAAGTCCTCTCCCCAGGCGATCAGAGGGAAGGAAACCGCGGAGACCAGCAGGATCAGCACGAACTGCGCCCGAAGCCCGGTGCCGCGCCGTTCGGTCACGAGATGGCGCCAGGCCGCGGTGAAGCCGAAGCTGGCATGGTAGAGCGCAAGCCCGGCCAGGCCGCCGATCAGGGTCGCCAGCGCGTGTTTGGGTCCGGCAGCCAGAAACGCGCCATAACTGACCAATGCCAGGGCGCTCAGAGCAACGAACAGGACCGTCCTTTGGGACGTGGATACGGAAAGAGTCTGCATATCAGACGACCTAGGCTTTTCCGTTTCGCGCGACAAGAAATGCCATTCTCCCACGCAAGGAATTAGCAGCATGATTTTCTAATGAGACTGAATAACGTCTCCCGCGCACACGTCGCCAACACCTTTTTGTGTGTTGCAGTTCAACGTCCGACTGCGGTTCTTTTTGTCGTGCACAATTTTTCGAAGCGCCACCAATACCGTGGCGCGAGCTCTATAGCTTGAGGTCCCGGCTCTGCTGCCGATGGACAAGAGCGAGCGCAACAAAGGGCAGCCAATGCGTCTGACAGACCAATTCGGATACGACATCACCCTCGAAGACAAAGAGGCCCTGGCCGCATGGACATCCGCGGTCAATGCCTTTCTTGCCCACGGGGCGACGACGGCAAGCCATCTCCAGGATGCGCTTGAACGGGATCCCGAATTCGCGCTCGGCCATGCCGCCCGTGGTCTGTTCTGCCTGCTGCTTGCCCGGCGCGAACTTTACGACACTGCCGAAGAGGCCTGGAAAACCGCGGCCAGCGCGGCGAAGGTCCGGCCAGTCACGCCGCGCGAGGCCGTCGTCACGTCGGCGCTTCGGGCCTGGCTCGACGGCTGGCCGTCCAATTCCGCAGATCTTCTGGACGATGCGCTGGAAAAGGCACCCCGCGATGCCCTGCTTTTGAAACTGTCACAAGCCATCCGCTTCATCCTGGGCGATTCAAACGGCATGCGTACCTCCATCGAGCGGGTCATGGCTGAGTATGACGAGGGTCATCCCAGCTACGGCTACATTCTCGGCTGCCGTTCCTTCGCGCTGGAGGAAACCGGCTCCTACCGGGAGGCGGAGGCCGTTGGCCGCCGGGGGCTGGAATTTCGCAGCGACGATGCCTGGGGCCTGCACGCGGTCGCCCATGTGCATGACATGACGGGCCGCTCGGAGGAAGGCATCGGCTGGCTGGAAAGCCGGCCGGACGGCTGGGCCCACTGCAACAACTTCGGCTATCACGTGTGGTGGCATCTGGCGCTGATGTGCCTGGATCGGGGCGAAATCGACAAGGTTCTCGATCTTTACGACCGCAAGATCCGGCAGGACCACACGGATGACTTCCGCGACATTTCCAACGGCACATCGCTGCTGATGCGGCTGGAACTGGAGGGCGTCAATGTCGGCGGGCGCTGGGAGGAACTGGCCGCCCTTTCCGATAAGCGCGCCGAGGACGGCTGCAATGTCTTCGCCGACCTGCACTATCTGCTCGCGCTTCTGAACGGTGGCCGAAGGATGGGTACCGAACGTCTGATTGCCGACCTGCGCCGGCGCACGCGGCAAGAAGGCGATATGCAGCGGATCTCGACCGAGGCCGGACTGCCCGCGGCCATGGGCCTGGAGCAATACCGGAAGGGAAACTACGCCTCCGCCTTCACCATGATGTCCTCGGCCCGCGACGCCTTGCCGACGATCGGCGGCTCCCATGCCCAGCGCGATGTTTTTGAGCGGATAACGATCGATGCGGCCATTCGCGCCGGCCTTGCGGAGGACGCGGAAAAACTCCTGAAAGACCGCACCTTTAAACGCGGCGGTCTCGACCGGTTCGCCGAACAGCGTCTGGAGGTCTGCGACCGGATGCAGCGCGCGTCCCTGGTCATGCAAAATGAACGCTTGCGCGCGACGCCAGCCTGACGAATATCCCGGTTTCGACACAAACTTAACGCAGGCTTCCCAAAAGGGACCCAGGAACACACGTATCGTGAACGCCCAGACGACCGTTGCAAAGAAACCAAGAGATCCCCGCCTGGATTTTTACCGGGGGATCGGCATGTTCATCATCTATATCGCCCATGTTCCCTGGAACTGGTGGACCCTCTGGATCCCGGCACGGTTCGGGTTTTCCGATGCGACGGAAATTTTCGTCTTCTGTTCGGGCATGGCCTCGGCGCTGGCCTTCGGCAAGGTGTTCGAGACCCACGGCTGGGGCATCGGTGCTGCCCGGATCGTGCATCGGATGTGGCAGGTCTACTGGGCGCATATCGGCCAGTTCTTCGTGATCGCGGTCAGTCTGGTCGCACTGCACGAAAGCGGATTTCTGGAAACCTGCTGCGGTCTGACCGAGGACTATGTTGGCTCGCTCAATCTCTGGCATCTGTTCGACAATTCGAAGGTCACGCTGCCGGGCCTCTTCAGCCTGACCTGGGTGCCGAACTATTTCGACATCCTGCCGATGTACATCGTGATCCTGGGTCTGATACCGGTCATCATGTTCATTGCCAGCTATTCGGTGCCGGCCACCTTCGCCTTTTCCATCGGCCTATGGCTGATGGCGAACCTCGGCTTTCTCAGCCTGCCTGCGGAACCCTGGTCGGATCGGCCCTGGTTCTTCAATCCGTTCGCCTGGCAGCTCGTCTTCTTCACCGGCTTCGCCTTCATGCGTGGCTGGCTACCGGCGCCGCCGGTGAACCGCACGCTGGTGACACTTGCCATCGTCATCCTGCTGGTCACCCTCCCGTTCGCCTATTTCCGAATCCATCTGAATGTGCAGTGGGCCGACGACATCCGCAATTCGATCGAACCCTTTTGGAGGAAGACCGAATTCGGACTGTTCCGCTACATCCATTTCCTGGCGCTTGCCTATCTCGCGTGGCTGGCCGCCGGCGAGAACGGCCGGCGCCTTTACGGCCACGGCCGGAAATGGGGCACCTTCGTGCGCGTGGTCCAGAAGGTCGGCCAGCAATCGCTTGCCGTCTTCATGGCGAGCCTGGTGATCGCCCAGGCGGCCGGCATCCTGCGCGACATGGTGTGGGGCCGCGGCGAATGGGTGCCGCAGATCCTGTCCAACGTGCTGGGCTTCGCGGCCCTGATCGCTGTCGCCTACACGGTGTCGTGGTTCAAGAGCCAACCCTGGCGCAAGCCGCCGGCAAAGCTGCACAAGCCGGAGGGACCGGACAAAGCCGCTCCGGAAAACCGGGAACCCGCGAAGGAACCGTCCAGACGGCAGGCCGAAACGGTCTGAGGGTGATGACAGACCCTGATTTCGTCATCAATTCTGCTATTCCGCCCGTAACAAAAGCGGACTGGAACTTACAGCCTTTCTCAACACTCTGCCGTCATCACATGGCGAACACGAAGTCCGGGTGATCCAATCCACCTCACCACGAGTCGGGAAAGCAGGGAATGAAATACGTCCTCTTTCTTTCGCAATCGCTCCAGCAAGCGGACGGGCGAGTAGATTGCCCGGACTTCGCCGCGCAATGACGCTTGAGGGAGCATTGCCCCCAAACGAAAACACCGGCCTCGCGGCCGGTGTCTTTCAGTTCGGTTTTGGTATCCTGCCTGCGAACTCAGTGCAGGCTGACCATTTCCAGTTCCTGCTCGAAAGCATTGGCGATGGCCGCTTCACGATTGTCGGCCAGCAGGATCGGCGTGCCGTCGGCGTTCAGCAGCGCCCACAGGCCGGAATTGCCCTCAAGCGGCGGCATTCCGGGAAAGAGGCTTTCCAGTTCGGCCGGCTGCATCTTGCGGACGTAAGCCAAGGTTCCGTTTCCGAGATCCGACAGCGCATCCTTGCTGATGTCGAACATCGTATCGCCGCGATCCGCGCGGTCGGGGGTATTGGGGTCGTGCATCAGGTACTCTCCATTCTCCTTTTCCGGCGGTTGGGTCATTCGCCGCTGGAGATTTCGATTTTCCGGATCACCCGTTCCGGTTCCGGTCGTGCAAGATCGATCGACAAAAGACCGTCCCTCAGATCGGCGCCGAGGATCTCGATGCCCTCGGCCAGAACAAAGGCACGCTGGAACTGGCGGGCGGCAATACCGCGGTGCAGATACTGGCGCGACTTGTCATCGACCTGACGGCCGCGGATAACAAGCTGGCTTTCCTCAACCGACACATCGAGCTGATCGCGGGTGAACCCGGCCACAGCCAGAGTGATCCGGATGATGTCACCCTGATCCTCGGTCTTGGGCAGACGCTCGATGTTATAGGGCGGATAGCCGTCGTTGGCGGCCTTCGAAACCCGGTCGAGCACCCGTTCAATGTCATCGAACCCGAGCAGAAACGGGCTGGAAAACGCCGACATGCGTGTCATTGTCAAAGTCCTTTTAAAGCGACCTTGCTCCCGGACCCTGAACTAGGCATCCGGACGGGGTGTGTCTCACCCCTCGTCTGAGACAAATATGGCGACTTGGCTCTGAGACTTCAAGTTCCCGTCAAATCAACGACAAGACAGGCGTGCGGACTTGCGGTGATATCTTACTACCTGCACAGTCTGCGCATTCCGACTAAACATCCAAAGTGCGCATCCCATGACCCGCTCCGAATTCGATGCCTATTGCGCTGGTCTGCCGGCCACGACCAACGTGGTTCAGTGGGGGAATGCCTCTGTGTGGAAGGTCGGCGGCAAGATCTTTGCGGTCTGTTCCAGCTGGGGCAAGGGCTCCGACCAGCGGATCTCCTTCAAGTGTTCAGACCTGTCCTACATGATGCTCACCGAAGAAGCCGGCATTGTTCCGGCGCCTTATCTCGCCCGGGCAAAATGGGTCCAGGTGACGGACGATAGAGCGCTCTCCGACGAGGACCTGAAAACCTATCTCGCCACAGCCCACGGTCTTGTCGCGGCAAAACTGACGAAAAAGCTGCGGCGGGAGTTGGGGATCGATGGCTGATATCGGCGCGACGCCTCCCCTCACAGGAAAATACCGGTCTCTGTTCTTCCTGATGCTCGCTGAAATCGCCGGCATGAGCCTGTGGTTCATGTCGGCGGCGATCCTGCCGGACATGGTGGCGGACTATCCGATTTCGGACTTCCGGCAGGCGGCTCTTTCCAGCGCGGTCCAGATCGGCTTTGTCGCGGGCGCGCTCGTTTCCGCCATTTTCGGCCTGCCGGACCGGTTCGATCCGCGTCGGGCCTTCGCGGCTTCGGCCGTGATCGCGGCGGCGGCAAATGCCACGCTTCTGATTACGGTACCCGGAGGCGATCTGGCGATCCTGGCCCGGTTCATCACCGGCGCCATGCTGGCGGGCGTTTATCCGGTCGGCATGAAGATTATCGTCGGCTGGGGCCAGCGGGACCGGGGCTTTCTGGTCGGAGCGCTCGTCGGAGCGCTCACCTTCGGCTCGGCCGCACCCCATCTGCTGGCCCTTGCCGGCGGCGCCGACTGGCGCTGGAGCGTCGGTGTCGCCTCGCTTGCGGCGGCGATCGGCGGGCTGTTGTGCCTGGCAACGAAACTCGGTCCCTTCCATGCGGCGGCCGGAGACTTCCGGTTCCGCTCCATCGCGCTCGCCTGGACCAGCCGGAAGGTCCGGCTCGCCTATGCGGGCTACCTCTGCCACATGTGGGAGCTCTACGCCATGTGGGCGTGGATCGGCCTGGCCGCGACCTTGTCGTTCAGCGCATCGATGGCGGAAGACAAGGCGCTGGTCTTCGGGCGGCTGCTTGCCTTCGGCGCGATTGCGGCAGGAGGCGCAACCAGCATCGTCGCAGGCGTGTTCGCCGACCGCCTCGGCAAGGAAACCATTGCCCTTTGGGCCTTGATCTTCAGCGGCAGCGCGGCGCTGGCGACCGCCGCTACGTTCGGCGGCCCACCGTGGATCACGATGATCTGCGTGCTTGTCTGGGGGGCTGCCATCCTGCCGGATTCGGCGCAGTTCTCCGCCCTCGTCGCAGACCATTCGCCACCGGAAATGACCGGCAGCCTGATGACCTTCCAGACTGCGCTGGGTTTCGCCCTGACCTTCTTCACGGTTCAGGCGACACCGGTGCTGGCGGCCGCCATCGGCTGGCCCGCCGTCTTCGTGATCATGGCCATTGGGCCGGCCTTCGGCATTGTTGCCATGCTCCGCCTCCGGGCACTGGCCTGACCAATCCGCCTGCAGCCGCTGTTTCAGCCTTCGATCCGGCGACCGCTTTCCGCGTCGAAGAAATGCATGTCGGTTACCGGTGCATTCAGATAGAGCACTGTCCCATGGTCATAGCGCGCATGGCTTGGCGCACGCACGACGAGTTCCGGACCGGCGCCGTCGAGCTGGCCGTAGATGTAACTTTCCGCACCGACCGGTTCGAGGACGTTGACGGTGAATTCCATGGAAAGCTTGTCCGGTCTCTGCGTCTTCTCGCTGCCGATTTCCAGGTGCTCGGGACGAACGCCGAGAAGATAGCGGTCCGCTCCGTGCAGGTTCGGCGCATCGAGACCCGTTCCGCTTTCCGCTTGCAGGCGGCCGTTTTCGGAGCGGACCGGAACCAGGTTCATGGCCGGCGAGCCGATGAAGCTCGCGACAAATGTGGAAGCCGGCTTGTCGTAGACGTCCACCGGCGCGCCGATCTGCTCGATGGCGCCACCGTTCAGCACGATCAGCCGATCGGCAAGCGTCATGGCCTCGAGCTGGTCGTGGGTGACATAGACGCTGGTGGTGCCCAGTGCCTTCTGCAGGCGCTTGATCTCCACCCGCATCTGCACCCGGAGCTTGGCATCCAGGTTCGACAGCGGTTCGTCGAACAGGAAGGCCGCCGGTTCGCGGACGATGGCCCGGCCCATGGCGACGCGCTGACGCTGACCACCGGAAAGCGCTCGCGGCTTGCGGTCCAGATATTCACCAATCTCCAGGATGCGGGCGGCGTCCTTGACACGCCGGTCGATCTCGTCCTTCGCGATCTTCCGGTTACGCAACCCGTAGGCCAGGTTGTTGTAGACCGTCATATGCGGGTAGAGCGCGTAATTCTGGAACACCATGGCGATGTCCCGATCCGCCGGGTCGACCTTGTTGACGATCCTGTCGCCGATACTGATCTCGCCGTGGGAGATGTCTTCCAGACCTGCGATCATGCGCAGCAGGGTGGACTTGCCGCAGCCGGACGGGCCGACGAGCACGATGAATTCGCCGTCGGCGATGTCGACAGACACGCCTTTGACCGCTTCCACCGCGCCTGCGTAAACCTTGCGGACCGTATCGAGAGTAATCGTTGCCATCGGATATTGCTCACTTGTCGCTTTCGGTCAGCCCTTTGACGAACCAGCTCTGGAACACCACGACCACCAGGACGGGGGGCAGCATGGCCAGGATCGCTAGGGCGAAAGCTTCGTTGTAATCGGGGATCTGCGAGCCGATCCAAACCAGAAGGATCTGCTTGATGCCGCGCACGAGGGTGAAATACACCTCGTCGTTGGTCGTGATCATGGGCCAGAGATACTGGTTCCAGCCGTAGACGAACATGATGATGAAGATCGCGGCGATCATCGTCTTCGACGTCGGCACCAGGATGTCGATGAAGAACTTGAACGGACCGGCGCCGTCGATGCGGGCGGCTTCCAGAAGCTCGTCCGGAACCGACTTGAAGAACTGGCGGAAATAGAACGTGCCCGTCGCCGAGGCGAGCAGCGGCACGATCATGCCCGAAAAGCTGTTCAGCATGCCGAGCTTCTGCACGACCTCGTAGGACGGGACGATGCGCACTTCCAGCGGCAGCAGCAGCGTGGTGAAGATCATCCAGAAGAAGAACGTACCCGCCTTGAAGCGGAAATAGACGATCGCATAGGCGGCAAGCATGGACAGCACGATCTTGCCGACGGCGAAACCGACTCCGAGGATCATGGAGTTCCACAGCATGCGCAGGCCGGTGATCTGGCCGGTGAACCCGCCTTCGTGGAACAGGACCTTGGAATAGGTGTCGGTGAAGTGCCCGCCCCAGCTCGCCATCAGCCCGAAGCGGTGGATTTCGACCGCTTCGTGGGTGGACGTCAGGAAGGCGATTGCGACGGGGCCGATCATCAGCACCGAGCCGATGATCAGGATGAGGTGATCGAAGAGTTTCAGACGGAACATGGCGCGCCCTCAGTTGTAGTGCACGCGCCGCTCGATGAAGCGGAACTGGAAGATGGTGAGCACGAACACGATGACCATCAGGATCACCGACTGGGCCGAGGAGCCGCCGATGTCGCCGCCCCGGAAGCCGTCCATGTAGACCTTGTAGACCAGCGTGATCGGGTTGTTGGCCGCCTTGTCCTTCACGACCACGTCGATGATGCCGAAGGTGTCGAACAGCGAATAGGTCATGTTGATGATCAGCAGGAAAAAGGCCGTCGGCGCCAGCAGGGGCAGGATGATGGTCCGGAAGCGGCGGAAGCCCGAACGGCAGTCGATGGCGCCGGCCTCGCGCAGGGACTTCGGAATGGCCTGCAATCCGGACAGGAAGAAGATGAAATTGTAAGGGATCTGCTTCCAAACGGCGATGGTCACCATGGCGAAGGCGGTGTCGAAGTAATTCAGGCCGAGCTTGAAGTCCCAGCCGAAGAAGGCGGCGACTTTCAGGAAGGGGCCGATATGCTGGTCGAAGAACATCACGCCCATCAGGCCAGCGACCGGGGGCGCCACCGCGTAGACCCACATCAGCAGCGTCTTGTAGGTGGAAGAACCACGGATCACCGCATCCGCCTTGACCGCCAGAAGCAGCGCCGTAGACAAGGACAGGAACGTGACAAGCAGCGTGAAGACGATCGTGAAGTTGCCGATACGGGCATATTCACTCGATTCCAGAACGTCCCTGTAGTTGTCCAGGCCCACGAAGGTCGCACTGAAACCGAACGGGTCCTCCAGATAGAAGGAGGACTGAATCGCCTGTACCGACGGCCAGTAGAAAAAGATCAGGATGACGGCGACCTGCGGCAGCAGGAAGAGATACGGCAGGGAAGCGCTGGAGAACTGGACGCGTTTCATGTGCACGCTTTCACATTTCCGGACGGAAATTCAGGACATACGGACCGGGAAGAGCCCTCTTCCCGGTCCGCGTTTTTCAACCGGTCCGGTCAGCCGGCGGTCTTGGCGAAGCGCTCCAGCAGCTTGTTGCCTTCGTCCTCGATGGTCTTGAAGGCATCGTCCACGGAGGTCTCGTTGGCGAAGATCTTGTTGAATTCGCGTTCCATGACTTCCCGGATCTGCGGGTAAAAGCCCATGCGGTAGCCCTTGGACCACTTGCCGCCCGGCAGCATCAGCTGCTTGATGCCGACTTCGGCCTGCGGAACTTCCTTGTAGTAGCCGCTTTCCTGAGCAAGCTTGTACGCCGCCTTGGTGATCGGCACGTAACCGGTCGACTTGTGCCAGAAGAACTGGACTTCCGGGGAGGTCAGGAATTCGAAGAACGCTGCGGTGCAGTCGTTTTCGGCCTTCGGCTTGCCGGAGAAGGCGAACAGGGCCGCGCCACCGATGAAGGTGTTGGTGCCGGCACCCTCGATCGAATTCCAGTAAGGCAGGAAGGTTGCGGAGAACGGCATCTGGGCCGTCTTGCTCAGACCGCCGAAGGAACCGGAAGAGCCGATCCAGAAGGCAACCTTGCCTTCTTCGAACGGCTTCTGGTTGTCGCTCCAGCCGGCGCCGTAATAGCCGAACAGGCCGTTGTCGTACCAGTCCTTGAGCTTGGAATACATCATCTTCTGCTCAGGGGAGTTCACCAGTATCTTGGTGCCCTTGACGGCATCGTAACCGTTGTTGTTGGTCGCGAACTGCAGATCGTGACGGGAGAAGAAGTTCTCGGTGAACTCCCAGGTCAGCTGCGACTGGACCAGCGGCACGTAACCGGCGGCCTTCAGCTTCGGAGCGATGGCTTCGAACTCTTCCCAGGTCTTCGGTGCTTCAACGCCGGCCTTTTTGATGGCTTCGTCGTTGATGTACATGATCGGAGCCGACGAGTTGAACGGCATGCCGATGAACTTGCCGTCGCTGTCGGCGTAGAAGTAACGCACGCCGTCGATGAAATCCTCGCGGTTGAAGTCATGACCGGCGGCCTTGATCATGTCCTCAGCCGGGATGACAGCACCCTTGGCATTGATGATCGTGGCGGCACCGGCGTCGAAGACCTGCAGGATGTTCGGCTGCTCACCGGCACGGAAGCCCGCGATGCCCGCGTTCAGGGCTTCCTCGTAGGTGCCCTTGCTCACCGGCGTCAGGTGGCAGACATCCTGGCTGGCGTTGAATTTCTCGGCGATCTGGTTGATGACTTCGCCGTTCCGGCCACTCATGCCGTGCCACCAGGAAATCTCGGTCGCAGCATAAGAAGCGGTCGACGTGCCAAGCAGGGCAGCCGCAGCGACGACGCTGGCGACGGTCTTACGAAAAGCCATGATAAATGCTCCCAAACGATGAGGCCGGCGGCCCCGGTCACAAGTTGTATGCGCCGTCGGCCGGCGTGGTTCCGGCGGCGCGATCGATATCGCCCGTGCTTCGTATGGTTTTCAGATGAATGCCGTATGTCGCTCATATGAACCTTCGGCGACAGTCCGGTGTCGTTGACACTCGGTCGATTTTTTCGCTGTTTCCAGCGGCCAAACGAGAGCACGTACGTGAAAAAACTTGCATGCGTCATCCGTTTCCAGCACTTTCAGCGGAGATGGTTCCGCCAAGCAGAAGACGCGGCGGATCAAAAGGGAACACGGTGCGGCGTACCCAGCAGGGACCAAGACCGTGGCTGCCCCCGCAACTGTGAGCGGTTCGCCAAGCCCTAGGGCCACTGGTTTTCGAAAACCGGGAAGGCGGGCAAGGTGATGAGCCGCAAGCCAGGAGACCTGCCATCAACCAACCGGCGCGCGCCTGCGTCTTCTTTTAAGCCTCCCACACGGCGGGTGTGGAAAGGAGAACAACATGCATATCGAACCCGGCATCGTCGACGGCGCCAAGATCGTTCTCAGCTACGCAACGGCGGCAGCCTCCCTCGGCATGGCAGCCAAATTCGCCTTCAACACGGTGCGCAATGACGGAGGAGTGTCCGCCCTTGTCAGCCGCGGCGTCATGGCGACAGCGCTTGTCTTCAGCTTTTTCCAGATCCTGCCGCACTATCCGGTCGGCGTTTCGGAAGTTCACCTGATTCTCGGCTCGACTCTTTACCTGATGTTCGGCGCCGGACCGGCCGCGATCGGCCTGGCCGCGGGCCTTCTCCTGCAGGGCCTGTTCTTCGCGCCGTTCGATCTGCCGCAATACGGTATCAACGTCACCACGCTACTGGTGCCGCTGTTTGCCATCAGCCAGATCGCCAAGCGGATCATTCCGGCCGACACGCCCTACGTGAACATCGAATACAAGCAGGCGCTGGTGCTTTCGACCGCCTATCAGGGCGGCATCGTCGCCTGGGTCGCCTTCTGGGCGTTCTACGGACAGGGCTTCGGCGCGGAAAACATCGCGTCGGTCACCTCCTTCGGAGCGGCCTATATGCTGGTTATCCTGATCGAGCCGCTTGCCGATCTCGGCGTTCTGGCCGGTGCCAAGACACTGTCCGGCCTGAAGGCGTCGCCGTTTGTCTGCAATCGCGTTTACAACGCTGCGGCCTGATATCCGCATCGCTTGAACGGGACAGGCCCCGGCAGCTCGGCTGCCGGGGCTTTTTGTTGCATCCTTTTGAAGAAAGCCGTGAAGGTGCGCTGGCGTCGGGGACTGTCACCTTTTAGGTTGCGGTTGTGCTTTCGAGCTCAACACGACCGCCCGCAAACGACTGGCCAGAATGATGCCTGCTGATTCTTACCCGACCTCTCTTGTGGTGACCTCGAAAAAGGCCGGTCTCCTCGGCGGCATGATCGCGCTCGTCGCGATCCTTGCCCTGCCGCATCCGCAGGGCCTCACGGCCGAGGGCTGGGCAGTGGCGGGTGTCGGCCTGCTGATGGCGATCTGGTGGATGAGCGAAGCGCTGCCGCTTGCGGCAACGGCGCTCGTGCCCCTGGTCCTGTTCCCCCTGCTCGGGATCAGCTCCTTCGATAGCGCGGCGCAACCTTACGCCAATCCCCTGATCTTCCTGTTTCTCGGCGGCTTCATTCTCGCCAGAGGGTTGGAACGCTGGCAGCTTCACAGACGCCTTGCCCTCAAGGTCCTGCGCCGGGTCGGCGAGAGCCCGCCCGCGATCATCGCCGGCATGATGGGCATCACGGCTTTTTTGAGCATGTGGGTCAGCAACACTGCGACCTCCATGGTGATGCTGCCGATTGCCCAGTCGATCGTCGTCACTCTGTGCAGCGAGGGGTCGGACCGCCCGGACGAGCTCCGGAACAGCTTCGCCCCGGCGCTGATGCTCGCAATTGCCTATGGCGCCACCATCGGCGGTATGGGCACCCTGATCGGTACCCCGCCGAACGCGCTCCTCGCCGGCTTTCTGCTTGAGACGTATGGCATCCGCATCGGCTTCGCGGAATGGATGCTGGTTGGCATTCCGGTTGTTCTGGTGCTCCTGCCCCTGTCCTGGATCCTTCTGACGAAGGTCACCTTCAAGGTCCCCTCCTCCTTCCTGGGGACCGGCCTCTCATCGGGATCTGGCGAAACAGAAGATCTGGGCCCGATGTCGCAGCAGGAATATCTGGTCGCAGGTGTCATGGTCATCGTCGCGGTTTTGTGGCTGACGCGGCCTCTCCTTGCCGATCTGCTTCCCGGTCTGCCTCTGTCGGATGCGGGCATCGCCATGATCGGCGCTCTATCGCTGTTCATCCTTCCCGACCGCTGGTCTGCGGGACGGTTCCTGCTGGAGTGGGACGACATCAAGAGCCTGCGCTGGGACGTCCTGATCCTGTTCGGCGGCGGTCTGTCCCTGGCCGGCGCCATCGCAAGCACCGGGCTGGCAGACTGGATCGGCGCCGGGATGAGCGCGCTTCAAACATTGCCCGCCAATGTTCTGATCCTCGCCGTCATGGTAGTGGTGGTCTATCTGGGCGAGCTGGCCTCCAACACGGCCATGGCCGCCGTCTTCCTGCCCGTCGCCGGGGCTGCCGCCGTCGGCATGGGTGCAGACCCTCTCACTCTGGCCCTGCCGGTGGTGCTGGCCGCCTCGCTCGGCTTCATGCTGCCGGTCGCCACCCCGCCCAATGCCATCGTCTACGGTTCGGGCGCCGTCACCTCGCAGCAGATGCTGCGCGCGGGTGCCCTGCTCGATGTGATCAGCATCGCCGTGGTCTTCGTCATCGCCGCCACCATTGGTCGCTGGGTGTTCGGGCTTTAGACGAGGTTGAGAACAACCGCCGCCAGGATGATGTAGCGCACGGTCTTGGCGATCGCCACCAGGAGAAAGAAGCTCCAGAAGGGTTCGCGCAGGACGCCGGCGGCAACCGTCAGCGGATCGCCGATGAACGGCGCCCAGCTCATCAGCAGGCTCCAGCGGCCGTATTTGTGATACCAGCGCGAGGCGCGTTCGAGCTGTTGATGCTTGACCGGAAACCAGCGCCGGTCGCTGAATTTTTCCACCGCAAGGCCAAGCATCCAATTGACGACCGACCCGAGCGTGTTGCCGATACTGGCAACGACGACGAGCGTGACCGGGGAATAGGTTCCCGCCAGCAACAGGCCGCCAAGGAGCGCTTCCGACTGCGCCGGAAGCACCGTTGCCGCCAGAAAGGAAACCAGGAACAGGCCGAGCAGCCCCAGACCTTCCAGCATGACCGATGAACTCCCGCGCGTGGACCCCACGCATAGCGCAGGAAGGCCGGAACTGGAAAGGGAAGACCGGGGATTAATGGAAGGCGATGTTATAATTGACGCGCCACGCGTTTTGAGTGTGGTATGGCCCCACAGCAATCAGGAGAAAGAATCATGGCTGATCAACCAATTGTTCATATCGGAGAGAATTCTGTCGAAGAAGTCGCCTTTAAGCTGTTCCGATGCATCGGCTCAGCAGAAGGAAAGACCGCTTTTAATGGCTCTCCGAAAGACGGAACTGATCGAAAGTGGATTCTCGATACATACGCGGAGTGTCTGCACACTGCTCGTGGTTATCGTGACATATGACCCAATGAAAAAAGCCCGGCTCACTAACCGGGCTACTTCTTCTGATTTTTGCATTGATCTCAGGAATCAAGAGTGGTCAAGCGGTTCACCTAGGGCCTTGCAGACGTGTTCCAACCGAACTTCAAGCTCTTCCAACTTTGAAGCAGTTATATCGTCTCCGCTTGGTGATTGCAGCTTAGCGCCAGCTTTGAACCAATTCATCTCCTCCCTGATAGACTGCCGCTCGACACGCGCCCAGATCTCTAATTCGCTAGCCATCCGCTCCTCCCAATATTTCTGCCCTGACAGGTCAGGACTCGGATACATCATACAAAGTGAAACTCTACCTTACAGCTATTTCTTTCTCTTATTCGTATTTATATTGCAAATTATTCGCGAAATGATTTAGCTTATATTTAAAGTATTTATTTAGAATTAACGCAATTAATTACTGCGCAACTCCTGAGAACTATTCTATTTTCTTTTGTCTTCCATCATCGAATTTCACCGGAATAATGCGACCATTCGTTTTCACATCGAATATAAATGGTTTAGCTGTGTTCTCTGCTAAGGTACGTATACGATTGAAATTGCGTATAAGTGCATGCGCTTTATACCACGGCGATCCATTTGCAGCAGGGAGATAAAAACATCCGACTTTATGCTGCAATATTGCGGCTGTTTCCGTTGCTTCTTTGTGGAATTTTCTATCGTGACTGAATACTATCCAGCCCTTCATTCCAACGATTTCCAGCCATTCATCATCTGGCATGTTCATTGGGAAACGTTGATTAATATGCCATTCTATTTTAACTGGAGCGCGTAATGAAAAAAGCGCTTTTGGGAAGCGCTTGCCAAAATTTACGTCAAAATAGAATGTTAGTTCACCCACAAGCTCACACGGTCAAAATCAGGCTCTATGCCTTCGAAATTAAGAGCATCAATTACCGACTGCTCTTCTAGATCAAAATCATTCGCTAGATCGCTTACGCTCTCCCCACCATTGTATCTCTCTTTTAGAGCCCACGTCGCTACACCACTGACATTCGGTGATCCGAATGCCAATTGAGGATCGATTAATACACGCGACTTGATGCCGCCGACATGCCAACGTACGGCCAGTCCGTCTTCCTCATAGTCAAACTCTTGGAGCAAAAGTTCGACCACTTCTTTCCAGCCCAATTGCCCATCCGAATAAATTAGCTTACCAAGACCGGTCTTGGGCTCAATCTCTTGGTAATCCATCACAATTCGTTTCCCATCTGCTTTGAAACTATAAGTAGCAAATGGGTATTCTGTCCCCAAGGCACGCGCAAAATAATCCCTTCCAGCCTTGATCTCTGCAAGAGGAATTTTAGCTCGGCGCATAGCCGCTACAACGGCGAGCTCAATAAGTTGCATGTAACTAAGATCATCACGCACCTGACGAGTAGGCAGTACGCTCAATCGATGCCAACGGGCCACGGTATTGCTAGAGGAATGCGTATAGCGCGCCGCCTCCGATACCTTGTAGAAAGGCACATAGAGTCGACGTCTCCAAAGCTCCGGTTCTTTAATCGCCGTGCTTGCCAATCCTTATTACTCCCTCACGCACCAGTTGTTTGGTACGTTAAATGCCTTCCAAAGATAGCATGCAATCCGCGATCCGCACGCATTTTGTCATTAACGCCAAGCTCTATGCGATTGCTGTAACGAAAATTAGATTCCGTCAGATACCGGCGCAGATGTTCTTCGGGGCAGTGCAAGCCATCAGACCGCGGCATGCCCGAATGCGGCGGCTTCACAATGAAAGTACGGGTGAGACAATACAGGCATTTTTCCGGCTCTTCGGCAGAATTCTGGCAAAAATCGTCGGATGTATAAATTATTACATCGCCTAATGAAAGCAGGCCGGGTACAGGGTCGGGCAGCGGTGCGCCGAAGCGGGTTGTGGCCTGAACAGGTGATTGAGATTGTCCAAAATGCAGTCCGCGCCGGCAAAGTTGTCGTCCGCGGTATAGATCCCGGGCGTGACTACCGTTCTCATGCCCACTCTCTCTGCCGCCTTCAGGCCGGCTCTTTCAGCTTCTCGATGGCCGCGGGCAGATCTTTCAGGCTGTCGACGACAACGTCCGCGCCGAGTTCATCGACCGGGACATTCGTGTAGCCGCCGCGAACGGCAACGGAGACCATTCCGGCGGCAATGGCCGCGCCAATATCCGCCGGGCTGTCGCCGACCATCATTGCCCTGGAGGCATGCAGGTCCAGTTCGGCAGCCGCGTGCAGCAGCATGTCCGGTGCGGGTTTGCGCTCCGGTCCGGTGTCACCGCCGACCACACAATTGACGACATCGCCAAGACCGAAATGCTCCAGGATGCGCCGGGAAAAGGCTTCGGGCTTGTTGGTGACGACCGCGATCCTGATGCCCGCAGCGGAATAGGCGCGCAGCATGTCTTCGGCGCTCTCCAGAAGAACGGTCTCTTCGGTCAGATGGTCCTTGTAGATGTCCATCATCCGCCCGGTCATATCGATCAGGCCATCGCCTTCAAGATCGATCCCGCGTGCCTTGAACGCCCGCTCCACCAGCTTCGCCATACCGTTGCCGATCATGGCTCGAACCTCGTCGACGGAGAGCGACACAAGGTTTTCCTTAGCCAGCAAAAGATTGACCGATGTGGCGATATCGGCGACCGAATCGATCAGGGTGCCGTCCAGGTCGAACAGCATTGCCTGAGGCCAGCCGCACCGGTCTCCCGAGGTTCCGAAAACCTTGTTCACGCAGTTTCCTTCCATTTGATGGAGCAGCCCATGGAGGGGATCTGTTCCCGCGGGCCCTCACCCGTCTCTACCACCTGTTTCATCGCCTCGAAAAGGTCCCGGCGCAAGTCGGCCGGTCCGGCCGCGTTGCGCGAGGCATCGAGCCGTCCCCGGTACTGGAGTTCGAGATCCGCATTGAAGCCGAAGAAGTCCGGCGTGCACACCGCGTCATAGGCGCGCGCTACCGACTGGTCCTCGTCATAGAGATAGGGAAACGGGAAATTCTCTTCTTCGGCGACCTTGCGCATGTTCTCGAAGCTGTCGCGCGGATAGGTCTCCGCGTCGTTTGAACTGATTGCGGCAACGCCGACGCCCATGACCATCAAGTCACGCGCGTCGCGGATGATCCGGTCGCGCACGGCAAGCACATAGGGACAGTGATTGCAGATGAACATGATCAGGGTGCCCTTCGGCCCCCTGATATCGGACAGGCTCAACACGCGCCCGTCGGTCGCCGGAAGTTTGAACTCCGGTGCTTTCCATCCGAAGTCACAGACCGGTGGTATCGCTGCCATTGCTCAAACTCCCATTTTTCATTGTCACGCGACCGCGCGCCTGCGAGCCTCCGCCAGAACGGAGCCGAGGGCGCCAATCAACCGGTCGACGTTTTCCGCCTGCGCGGTCTGCCCCATGAGGCCGATGCGCCAGACCTTGCCGGCCAAACTACCGAGCCCGGCGCCGATTTCAATATCATGATCCGCAAGCAGCCGGGAGCGGACGAAAGCCTCATCCACATCGCCGGGTGCCATGACCGGATTAAGCTGCGGCAGACGATACGGTGCTTCGACCAGAAGCTCCAGGCCGAGATCCTCCATTCCCTTTGCCAGCCGCTGGTGCATGGACCGGTGACGGGCCCAGCTTGCCTCCAGTCCTTCCGCCTTGAGATCGGCAAGGCCCCGATGGAGACCGTAGATCGCGTTGACCGGCGCGGTGTGGTGATAGGAGCGCCCGCCTTCGCCGGACCAGTAGCCGAGCACCAGATTCAGGTCACAAAACCAGGACTGGACCTTTGTCTTGCGGCTTCGGATCACCTCGACCGCCCTGTCGGAGAAGGTGATCGGCGCCAGGCCCGGGGGAACCGACAGGCATTTCTGGGTGCCGGAATAAACGACATCGGCACCCCAGTCATCGACGGCAACAGGAATGCCGCCCAGCCCGGTCACCGTATCGACCACGCTCAACATGCCGGCGCCGCTTGCGATCCGGCACAGGTCCGCGGCGTCGGATTCGACACCGGTGGAGGTTTCGGCATGAACGAAGGCGAGCAGCTTGGCATGCGGGTTGGCCTTGACCGCATGGGCCACGGTTTCAGCACAGATCGGCTTGCCCCATTCGAAGGACAAAAGCATGACGGTGGCTCCGGCCCGCTCGGCGATTTCTGCCATGCGGCCACCGAAAACGCCGTTCTGGGCGATGATGGCGGTGTCGCCGGGTTCCAGCAGATTGACGAGAGCGGCTTCCATGGCAAGCGATGCCGGTGCCGAGACCGGGAAAGTCATGGCGTTCTTCGTCTGGAACGCATAACGGAGCAGGTCCTTCACCTCTTCCATCATCGTCTGGAACACCGGATCCAGATGACCGATCGTCGGCTGCGCCAAGGCGGACAGGACATCGGAGGACACATTCGAAGGGCCCGGCCCCATCAGCAGTCGGTTCGGTATCAGCATGCTTTTCCTCCTTGATTTTCCGTCCGGCGCAGCCGTTTTGAATCAGGCCACTTTTTGCAGCGCGCCATCCGCCGCAGTCCGGATCGCGGCGATGTTCGCCTTGTAGGCACCTTCTTCGCCGCCCTTGAACACGGCCGAGCCCGCGACCAGAACGTTGGCGCCCGCAGCCGCGACCAGAGGGGCCGTTTCCGGTGTAACGCCGCCGTCAATCTCGATGTCGATTGGCCGGTCGCCGATCATCGACTTGATCCGCCGGACCTTCTCCACGACGGAAGGAATGAAGGCCTGGCCGCCGAAGCCGGGGTTGACCGTCATCAGCAGCACCAGGTCCAGCCGGTCGAGGACGTATTCGATCACGTTCTCCGACGTCGACGGATTGAGAGAGACGCCGGCCTTCCGGCCGAGATTGCGGATCGCCTGCAGCGACCGGTCGAGATGGGTCGTAGCTTCGGCGTGCACCGTGATGATGTCGCAGCCGGCATCGGCGAAGGCTTCGATAAAGGGATCGCAGGGCTCGATCATCAAATGGCAGTCAAACACCTTGTCCGTCCTGTTCCGCACCGCCTTGATGACCTGTGGCCCGAACGTGATGTTCGGAACGAAATGTCCGTCCATGACATCGAGATGGATCCAGTCCGCGCCCGCGCACACGACCGTCTCGATCTCGTCCCCGAGACGCGAAAAGTCCGCCGACAGCACGGACGGAGCGATAATGGTACTGGATGTCATGGGTGTGACCCTCCCGGTTGAAGCGATCTATTTCGTGAGATTGGCGAACAGGCTCGGCAGCTTCTCCGGCAGGCGCTCCACCTGATCGACGATCGTGTAGTTGTTGGCCCCGAAGATGCGCGAGACATAGCGATCCGCTTCCGGATCCAGGGTGAGGCAGTAGCTGGAAATGCCCATCCGCTGCAGCTCCGCCGTCGCCTTCTTTGCATCCATTCTCAGATACTGCGGATCGCGTTCGTCGATGTCCGCCGGCTCGCCGTCGGTGACGATCAGCAAGAGCTTATGCTGTTCGCTGCGCTGCGCGAGATGATGGGCCGCATGGCGCATGGCCGCGCCCATCCGGGTGGAAAGACCGCCCTTCATCCCCGCCAACCGGCTTTTCACATCCGCATCGAGGCGCTGGTCGAAATCCTTGAACCGGTAGTACTGGACATCGTGGCGACCATCGGAGGCAAATCCGTGGATGGCGAAGGGGTCGCCGATGCCGTTGATGGCACTGGCCAGAAGGGCCGAGGCATCGCGGGTCAGTTCCAGCACCGTCTTGTCCGCGCCGCGCACCGTCTCGTTGGTGGATTCCGACAGGTCGAGCAGGATCACCACCGCCAGGTCGCGCCGGTTGATGACATTGCGCATGGTGATGCGCGGATCGGGCTGCATGCCGATCCGGCTCATGACGATGGCATCGACAGCGGCATTGATGTCGAGCTCGTCGCCGTCCTCCAGCCGCCGCTGCCGGGTGATCCCCTGCGGCCGCAAACGGTCGACGATCTGCCTGATCCTGTGGCTGATGCCCTTATGGGCGGTCAGCACCGCATCGATCGCCTCCGGATCGCCGCGCCCCTGGCGGCGCTCATAGACGGTGGCCCAGCTCGGACGGCTCAATTGGACCTTGTAGTCCCATTCGCCGTAGTGGAACGGATCGGAGACAGGCTCCCTGCCTTCCCTATCGTTATAGGAAACGCCTTCGTCTTCGTATGGAAAGAGCTCGGAAGACAGTACCCAGACTTCCTGGGCATCGTCTCCGGCGGTTTCCACATCCACCTCGTTGATGAATTCCATCAGCCCGACATTGCGGCGCACCTGCTTTTGAAGATCCGGCTGATAGGCCGTGCTGTCCGACCAGTCGTAGTCGTCCATCGTCCAGACGAAGCGGTTGTCGTCGCGATAGGGAATGTTCAAGGTTTCCAGGATGCGCAGGCTTGGAACGGCCCGGCGTTCCGCCAGGAGGTTGTAAAGCTCGACGCCCAGCCCCCAGGAGAACATGGTTTCGCGCTCATTGGCGCCGATGTTGATGTGGAACTGTTCGACCAGGGAGTCGATCGCCAGGTCACCGGTCCGCACACCCGGCTCGAGCAGGGCCTTCGCCGTCCGCTCCAGGAGATACATGCTGTCGTGTTCGTAATGGCCCTTGGGCGAAACCGGCATCAGGGACCGGAACAGATCCCTCAATCCGGGAAACTGCCTGATGGCGCAATGCTCGATCCGGGCATCCTCCAGCATGCCGACGAAGAAGACCTGCGCCGGGCTGAGCGCCTGCTGGCTCAGTCCCTTGTCCGAGGAGGTGATATGCGCGGCCATGTGGGCGCACATGGCCCGGTAGAGATCGAGGCCACTAACGTCGCCCAACTGATCGACCGCGTCGGGAAGATGCAGGGCGCCTTCCTCGATGAACGGGCGGAACCCTGAATGGTCGGCAGCACTCGGACGCAGAAAGAAATCGCGTGCCCAGAAGGCCCTCAGATAGAAGTTCAGCCGGCGCTGGGAATCGATGAAGAGCGTGCCGCGGCGCTCCTGTTTCAGCACGGCCCGCGAGTCCTCGCTCACCAGACCGAAATAGTCCGCCTGCTTGGGCAGATCGCGGCGATAGGCTTCGGCGCCGAAATCGACCCAGCGGCGCAGGCCGGACAGGGTCAGCTTCGAAAGCAATTCCTCCAGCACGCCGAACATGGGACGCAGGCCGCGCGGCGCACGGGCGGCCAGACGGTGCAGCAGTTGCAGATAGTCGCGCAAAAGATCGGCATCGCCGAACCGCCTTGCAGCGCCGGGCAGGGTCGAGATCATCAGCGTCAGAATTTCGCCCGAGACCATGGAAGACAGCTTCAGGGTGGCGCCGACAACATCGCGAATGACGTCCTCGCCGCATTCCTTGACCACCTGGGGCATCTCGTCGAGATAGCTGACCAGCAGGTTCGACCCTTTGCCCAGCGAAATCAGCGCCCGGGCGCCGTCAAGATAGTCCTTGAGACCGGCCGGCGACATGAGACGGGCGGACTCGTGGAAGAGCCCGTCCAGGGTCTCCTCCAGGTCCGGAGCGGCCTTGACCAGCTCTTCCCGATAGTCGCCGAGATCGACCGTCATGCCGCCTGATCTTCGCTGCTGGAAATCTTGGGAAAGAATGTGCTGACCGCGGCCTGCAGCGTATCGCGCATGTCCAGATCGTCGGTGAGCGGTTCGACCAGCGCCATCTGGCAGGCCGCCTGCGCGGGGATCCCTTTTCCAATCAACTGACCGGCATAGACCAGCAGGCGGGTCGACATGCCCTCGTCCAGGCCGTGGCCCTTCAGGTTGCGCGACCGCTCGGCGACCTGGACCAGCCGTTCGGCCACCGCCCGGTCGATGCCGGCTTCATGGGCCACGATCTCGACTTCCACGTCGCTGACGGGATAGTCGAAGGACATGGCGCCGAAGCGCTGCTTGGTGGACTGTTTCAGGTCCTTCATCATCGACTGGTAGCCGGGGTTATAGGAGATCACCACCTGGAAATCGGGATGGGCATTGACCACCTCGCCCTTTTTCTCCAGCGGCAACTGCCGCCTGTGGTCGGTCAGCGGGTGGATCACCACAGTGGTGTCCTGACGCGCTTCCACCACCTCGTCGAGATAGCAGATGGCGCCGATGCGGGCGGCAATGGTGAGCGGGCCGTCCTGCCATTTCGTACCGTTGATATCGAGCAGGAACCGGCCGATCAGATCGGAGGCGGTCATGTCCTCGTTGCAGGCGACCGTGATCAGCGGCTTGTTCAGCTTCCAGGCCATGAACTCGACAAAGCGCGACTTGCCGCAGCCGGTCGGCCCCTTCAGCATGACCGGCATGCGCACGTCATAGGCGGCGGAAAACTGTTCGATCTCGTTTCCGACCGGCCGGTAATAAGGCTCCGCCTCGATACGGAACTGCTTGGGATCGATGTCGCTCATGGTCAACTCACTCTGGCGGTCAGCAAATTGTTCGGAGTGTTGGGGCAGCGCGCGGCACTGCCCCCGCCCTGGCTCAGGCCTTTATTTCGGCGCGGTGCACGACCATGGACGTGCCCTGGGTCTGCTTGAAGTTGTCGTAGCCGACCAGGCGGACATGGTTGTCCGGGTTGGCCGTCTTGCAGAGCTCGACTTCCTGGAAGATGGCGTCGACGTCGGTTTCGCCGAACATGGGAAGCTTCCACATGTACCAGTAGTTGGAGGAAGCGTTCTCCGGCTCGGTATGCTCGATCGCCGGGTTCCAGCCCTTGGCCACGATATACTCCACCTGCTTGCGCAGCTCTTCCGGCGTCAGCGGCGGCAGGTAGGAGAAAGTGCCCATCTTGCGGCTGTTGGGGTCCGACAGTCTCGAGCTGTAGTCGTGTACGTCACTCATGGTCTTGTTCCCTAATTTTCGGGATTGAATTTGGTCCTGGTCATCGTGTTCGCTGTCGGATCAGCGGTGGGCGACATCCAGTTTGTCGACGGTGTCGAACTCGAACTTGATCTCTTTCCATGTCTCCATGGCGATCTTCAGTTCGGGGCTGTGCTGGGCGGCGGCGGTCAGGATGTCCTTGCCTTCCTTCTCCAGCTCACGGCCTTCGTTGCGCGCCTTGACGCAGGCCTCGACCGCGACGCGGTTGGCGGCCGCACCGGCTGCGTTGCCCCACGGGTGACCGAGGGTTCCGCCGCCGAACTGCAGGCAGGCATCGTCGCCGAAGATGGCGACCAGTGCCGGCATGTGCCAGACGTGGATACCGCCGGAAGCCACCGGCAGAACACCCGGCATCTGGCCCCAGTCCTGGTCGAAGAAGATGCCGCGGGAGCGGTCTTCGGCGACGAACTTGTCGCGCATCAGGTCGATCCAGCCGAGCGTTGCCGCGCGGTCGCCCTCAAGCTTGCCGACGACCGTGCCCGAGTGCAGGTGGTCGCCGCCGAGCAGACGGAGCATCTTTGCAAGGACGCGGAAGTTGATGCCGTGCTTGGGATGGCGGTCGATCACGCCGTGCATGGCGCGGTGGACGTGAAGCAGCATGCCGTTGTCCCGGCACCAGCGCGACAGGCTCGCCTGAGCGGCCCAGCCCAGCGTCAGGTAATCCGACATGATGATCGGCGTCCCGATTTCCTTGGCGAACTCCGCGCGCTTGTACATCTCCTCGATGTTGGGCGCGGTGACATTGAGGTAATGGCCCTTGCGCTCGCCGGTCTCGGCCTCGGCCTTTTCGATGGCTTCCTGACAGAACTCGAAGCGGTCGCGCCAGCGCATGAAGGGCTGCGAGTTGACGTTCTCGTCGTCCTTGGTGAAATCGAGACCGCCGCGCAACGCCTCGTAAACCGCACGGCCGTAGTTCTTGGCCGACAGGCCCAGCTTCGGCTTGATCGTGCAGCCGAGGAACGGACGGCCGTATTTGTCGAGCTTGTCGCGTTCGACCTGGATGCCGTGGGGCGGGCCGTCGCAGGTCGCCACGAACCACAGCGGGAAGCGGATATCCTCCAGACGCAGGGCGCGGACGGCCTTGAAGCCGAACACGTTGCCGACCAGCGAGGTGAAGACGTTGACGACCGAGCCTTCCTCGAACAGGCCCATCGGGTAGGCGATGAAGGCGTAGTAGCTCTCGTCGTCGCCGGGCACGTCCTCAATGGCGTAGGCGCGGCCCTTGTAATATTCCAGATCGGTCAAGAGATCGGTCCAGACGGTCGTCCAGGTGCCGGTGGAAGATTCAGCGGCAACAGCGGCGGCGGCTTCTTCGCGCGGCACACCCGCCTGCGGCGTGATCTTGAAGCAGGCGAGGATTTCGCTGTCCTTGGGCGTGTAGTTCGGCTCCCAATAGGTTTCGCGGTATTCCTTCACGCCTGCAGAGTATTTTCCGGACGGTTGCGGAGCGTTCATGGTTCAATTCCCGTGGTTGTTCATATTTTCTGAATAGGCCTGCTTTTCCGAACTGGTCAGGCGGCCCGGGAAGTTGCGATCTGCGGATCGAGCGCGCCGCTTGCATAGCGTTTGGCCATCTCGTCCAGCGAAAGTGGTTTGATCTTTGCGGCATTGCCGGCGGTGCCGAAACGCTCGAAGCGGTCGCGGCAGAGGGCTTCCAGTTCATCCATCGCCGGGATGAGGAACTTGCGCGGATCGAATTCGGCCTTCTTTTCCTCGGCCACCTTGCGGAACTGGCCGGTCATGGCCATGCGGCAGTCGGTGTCGATATTGACCTTGCGCACGCCCATCCTGATGCCGCGCTCGATCTCCTCGACCGGCACGCCGTAGGTCTGGGGCATGTCGCCACCGTTGGAATTGATCAGGTCCTGCAGGTACTGCGGCACCGACGAGGAGCCATGCATCACCAGATGGGTGGACGGCAGTTTCTGATGAATGGCCTCGATGGTCTTCATCGAGAGGATCTCGCCGTCCGGCTTGCGGGAGAACTTGTAGGCCCCGTGGGAGGTGCCGCAGGCGATTGCCAGCGCATCGCACCGGGTTGCCAGCACGAAGTCGACCGCTTGATCCGGATCGGTCAGCAGCTGATCCTGGGACAGCTTGCCCTCCGCGCCGGAGCCGTCTTCCTCGCCGGCCTCGCCGGTTTCAAGAGACCCCAGAACGCCGAGTTCGCCCTCGACGCTGGCGCCGACCGCGTGAGCGGCCTCGGTGACGCGCTTGGTGATGGCGACGTTGTAGTCGTAGGAGGCGGGCGTCTTCATGTCCTCCTCCAGCGAACCGTCCATCATCACGCTGGTGAAGCCGTAGCGGATCGCCGACAGGCAGGTGGCTTCGTTGTTGCCGTGATCCTGATGCATGACGATCGGGATGTCCGGGTTCATCTCGGCGAGCGCCTCGACCATATGGCGCAGCATGATGTCGCCGGCGTAGGAGCGCGCGCCGCGGCTCGCCTGCAGGATCACCGGCGCGTCGCAGGCCTTGGCCGCACGCAGGATGGCGAGACCCTGTTCCATGTTGTTGATGTTGAAGGCCGGAACGCCGTAGTCGTTCTCAGCGGCGTGGTCCAGCAATTGCCGAAGCGTGATAAGCGCCATTTTCAAGTCCTCCCGGTCAGGTTTGATCCGATCAAGCGGATAGCAGTGATTTCGCAGCCGTCACGACCGCGGATGGAGTTATGTTGAAGTGCTCATAGAGTTCTTCCGCCGGAGCGGATGCGCCGAAGCCGTCCATGCCGACGAAGGCGCTCCAGCTGCCGAGCCAGCGGTGCCAGCCGTCGGCGACGGCCGCCTCCACGCCGACCCGCGGGGCCGCGCCCAGAACCTTTTCGCGATAGGCGGCCGGTTGTTTCGCGAAGAGTTCGAAACAGGGTGCCGAGACGACCGCTGCGCGGATGCCGTCCTCGGCGAGCCGGTCGGCGGCGTCCAGCGCCAGCGAGACTTCCGAGCCGGTGGCAATCAGGGTGACGTCGCGCCGGTCCGGATCGCGCAAGAGATAGGCCCCTCGGGCGGTCAGGTTTTCGGCAGACCGTTCCTTGCGCACCATCGGCAGGCCCTGCCGCGACAGGCAGAGCATGGTTGGCGTCGCCTCGGAAGAGACGGCGATTTCCCAGGCTTCCGCCGTCTCCAGCGCGTCCGCCGGACGAATGACGTTCAGGTTCGGCATGGAACGCAGGCCGGCCAGCGTTTCGACCGGCTGATGGGTCGGGCCGTCTTCGCCGAGACCGATGGAATCGTGGGTCATGACATAGGTGACCGGTTGTTCCATCAGTGCCGACAGGCGGATCGCCGGGCGGCAGTAGTCGGCAAAAACCAGGAAGGTGCCGCCATAGGGCACGAAGCCGCCGTGGAGCGAAATGCCGTTCATCACCGCGGCCATGCCATGCTCGCGAATGCCGTAGTGGATATAGTCGCCGCCGTAATTGTCCCGGCTCACCGGCACCATGTCCCTGGTACGGGTGTTGTTGGAGCCGGTCAGGTCGGCCGAGCCGCCAATGGTGTTCGGCAGAGTCGCGTTGATCACTTCCAGCGCCATTTCAGACGCCTTGCGGGTCGCGACCTTCGGCGCGTCGGCGAGCAATTTGTCCTTGTAGGCCGTCATCGCCGTGCCGAGGGCTTTCTCGTCCGGCAGATCGAGAGAGGCTTCGAAGGCCTCCGCTTTCCCGGAGGTTTCCAGGCTTGCGGTCCATTTCGCCCGCGCCGTCGCGCCACGCGCGGCAATGTCCCGCCACCCGGCATAGACTTCGTCCGGAATTTCGAATGGAGCATGGGGCCAGTGCAGGGTTTCGCGTGCGGCGGCGATTTCCTCGGGCCCCAAGGGCGCGCCGTGAGTAGCCGACGTGCCCTGCTTGTTGGGCGCGCCGAAACCGATCACGGTCCGGCAGGCGATCATGGACGGCCGGGCATCGGCGCGGGCCGTTTCAATGGCTTTCGCGATGGCGTCCTTGTCATGACCGTCAACGGATTGCACATGCCAGCCGGCCGCCTCGAACCGCTTGTTCTGGTCGGTCGAGGTGGAAAGATCGGTCTTGCCGTCGATGGTGATCTTGTTGTCGTCCCAGAAAAGGATCAGCCGGCCGAGACCGAGATGGCCCGCGAAGTCGATCGCCTCGTGGCTGATGCCCTCCATCAGGCAACCGTCGCCGGCGATCACATAGGTGTAATGATCGACGAGTTCGCCGCCGAAGCGGGCATTGTGCATCCGCTCCGCCAGCGCCATGCCGACGGCGGTGGAAATGCCCTGACCGAGCGGTCCGGTGGTGGTCTCGATGCCCTTGGCGTGACCGTATTCCGGATGGCCGGCGGTGCGTGAACCGAGCTGGCGGAAATTCCTGACCTGCCCGATGTCCATGTCGTCGTAACCGAGCAGGTGGTTGATCGCATAAAGCAGCATCGACCCATGGCCGGCGGAGAGCACGAAACGGTCCCGGTCGGGCCAGGTGTGATCCGCCGGATCGATATTCATGAAGCGGTTGAACAGGACGGTGGCGACATCGGCGAGCCCCATGGGCGCGCCGGGATGGCCGGAGTTGGCCGCCTGGACAGCATCCATGGCGAGCGCGCGGACGGCATTGGCCATCAGGTCTTCGGACGCGGTGATCTTGGCTTGCTGGTTCATCGATACTTCCTCACGCACGCTTGGATTCGTGGACAAGCCGATTGACCATCGGCGTGAAAATGAGCTGCATCGCCAGGTCGAGCTTGCCGCCCGGAATGACGATGGAATTCGCCCGCGTCATCCAGCTGTCGTGGATCATCGAGGTCAGATAGGGGAAGTCGATGCCGCGCGGGTTCTTGAAGCGGATCACCACAAGGCTCTCGTCCGCGGTCGGGATCCAGCGGGCGATGAAGGGGTCGGAGGTATCGACCACCGGCACACGCTGGAAATTGACGTCCGTCTCGATGAACTGGGGGCAGATGCAGTGCACATAGGCGTGCATTCGGCGCAGGATCGTGTCGGTGACGGCCTCGGTGGTGTAGCCGCGGCTTGCCTTGTCCCGGTGGATCTTCTGGATCCATTCCAGATTGATCACCGGAACGACTCCGATCTTCAGGTCCGCCAGAGCGGCCAGGTTGATCTCGTCATTGACGACGGCGCCATGCAGCCCCTCGTAAAAGAGAAGATCGGAGCCTTCTTCCAGCGGCGCCCATTCGGTGAAGTTGCCGGGCGCCACACCCCGCTTTTCCGCTTCCGCGTCGTCGTGGATGTAATGCCGGGTCATGCCGGTCCCGGTCTCGCTGTAGCTTCTGAAGACCTCCTCCAGCCTGTCGAGCACATTGGCGTCATAGGAGAAGTGGCTGAAGGTCGCGTCGCCTGCGGCCTTGCGCTTTTCCAGTTCGGCCTTCATCGCCATGCGGTCATAACGGTGAAAGGCGTCGCCCTCGATGGACACGGCGTTGATGCCCTCGCGGCGGAAGATCTGGTCGAAGGTCGTCTTGACGGTGGTGGTGCCGGCTCCGGATGATCCGGTGACCGAAATGATCGGATGTTTCTTGGACATTGAAAATTTCCTTAGCCGCGAAAGAGACCGCGGGAACCGAAAAGGGCGGACACTTCCTGGTCGGGGAGATCGTAATAGGCGGCCACGCGGTCGACCTTGTCGGACGTCCCGAACACCAGGGGAATGCGGCCGTGAAGGGTTTCGGCCGCCTTGGGCAGAAGCCGGTCCGGGCCGGTCGTCGCCTTGCCGCCGGCCTGTTCAACCAGCATGGCGATCGGTGCGCATTCGTAGACCATGCGCAGGCGGCCCTGTTCGTAACCGGGGCGGGCATCTGCGGGATAGAGAAAGATCCCGCCCCGGCTCAGGATGCGATGGGTCTCCGCTACCAGGGAGGCGACCCAGCGCATGTTGAAGTTCTTTGCCCGCGGGCCCTGGTCGCCGGCCAGGCAGTCGTCGATATAGGCCCGGATCGGTTTGGACCAGTGCCGGTAGTTGGACGCGTTGATGGCGAATTCGGTGGACTTGGCGGGGATGGTCAGGGCCGCATCGACCAGCTTGAAATCCCGGTCTTCCGGGTCGAGCACATAGTAGCGGACGCCGTCACCAAAGGTGACCATGAGCGCCGTCTGCGGCCCGTAGATGAAGTAACCTGCCGCGATCTGCTCGGTCGCCGGACGCAGGAAGGAGGCTTCCGGATCGTCTTTCGCCTCGTAGAGGGAAAAGATCGTTCCGATGGAGACATTCACATCGATGTTGGAGGAGCCGTCGAGCGGGTCGATCGCCAGCGCCAGCGCGCCATCGGTGTCGATTTCCAGAACGTCGTCGCGTTCCTCTGAGGCGTACCAGCGGACGCCGGAACCGGCCAGAGCGGCCACGAAGGCTTCGTCTGCCAGGACGTCGAGCGCCTTTTGGGTATCGCCGCCCAGGTTGCTGCCGACCTCGGCGCCCAGTTCGCCGGCCAACGGGCCCAGCGCGATCTTTCTGGAGAGGTCGCGAGCGACCTCGCAAAGGGCATTCATCGGAGCCTGAAACCGCTCCGGCACCCCTTCCAGAGGCGTGTTGCCGGTCATTGTCATTGCCAAGGCCTCCCGTCCTTTCATGTGACAAGCCTTGATATTCCCGATTTCGACTGTTAGGAAAATTTAAAGTTTCAGAAGATGGATTAAATTTTTTTGAATGACATCGCTAAACGCCCTTACCTTCAAACAGTTGCGGGCTCTTGAGGCCGTCACCCATTGCGGGTCGATAAGTAGTGCCGCGGAGTCGCTTGCGCTGACCCCCCCGGCCGTGCACAGCCAGTTGAAGGCGCTGGACGAGACATTCGGCTGCGCGATGTTAACCCGCAACCGCCACGGTACCTTCGAAGTCACGGCGGAAGGCGCGATACTGCTTGCGGCCTTCCAAAAAGCGTCCGCCGCACTTGGAAAGGCGGTCCAGACCATCGACAGCCTGAAACGGGGCCTCTCGGGCACGGTTATTCTCGGTGTGGTCAGCACGGGCAAGTATTTCGCCCCGTCGGTCGTCGCCAGCCTGAAGAAGGAGTTTCCCGACATTGAGGTCGTGCTGCAGATCGGCAACCGGGATTCCATCATTTCCGCCCTCGATACGGGCCAGATCGACCTGGCGATCATGGGCCGTCCGCCGCGCCAGCCGGGCGTCGAAGCCTACAGCATCGGCGATCACCCCCACGTGCTGATTGCCAGTCCCGACCATCCGCTGACGAAGGTTCGCGAGGCGAGCGCGGACCAGGTGCTCGCGGAGCACTTCCTGATGCGCGAACAGGGATCCGGTACGCGAATCCTGTCCATGCGCTTTCTCGACCAGTTCGGCGAGGGACAGCCGTTCAGCTACACGGAAATGGATTCCAACGAGACCATCAAGCAGGCAGCCATCGCGGGTCTGGGCATTGCGCTGATCTCCATCCACACGGCCGCGGAAGAGCTGAAATCCGGCCGGCTCGCCCTGATCCACGCAAAGAACCTTCCGATCGTCCGGCAATGGTTCGTTCTGCACCGGGCGGATGAAAAACCCACGGGCGCCGCGGAACGGATCCTGACTGCCATCCGCGATCAGAGCAGCCGGTTGCTGCATCTCGACGAGATCCGGGACATCCTGAACGGCTAGGCTGTGGTGGCCAATCAGCCGGCAAGCCAGATCATTCCGGACGCTGCAGCCAGCGTGGCGACGGCAAGCATGAGCGCCAGAAACATCCCGTTCCATTTCATGGCAACCGTGAACCCGGTCTGACCGAATTTCTGTGCGGCGATGGCTACATTGGCGGTGAAGGGCGTACCGCCGCCGGAAATGGACCAGCCCCAGGACATGGCCAGCACCAGGATCATCTTGGCAGCCTCCGGCCAGACGGGATTGAGCGAGCTGGCCAGAACCGTCACTGTCACCACCGGATTGATCGCCAGCAGGCCGGCGGCGAAAACGGTCGCGGGGATCAGGGCCGCGATCCATGTTGCGGTAACGGCCGAAAGTTCGCCCTGAAACCCGACCCATTGGCCGACAAGGCTCGACGCGGCCGCACCGATCACCGTTGCACCGGATATGATCGCCGTCTCGTTTGCCAGTCCCGAAGTGGCACTGGCGTAATCCTTCACCAGGGACGGGACATTGGTATGGCCGGCACGGACGAACAGGACCGTCCAGATCGCGCCGAGGATGAAGACGACACTGAACATGGCCTCGATCAGGCGGACGTCGAAAACGGACACCCACACCAGACCGCCGACGACGAGGACCGCGGCAAGCCCGACAACCCTGAGAAGCTTGAACGTGTCGTCCAGGGACAGGCCTTCGGTATGGACGACGGCGGAGCGGCGGCCTCTTTCCAGCAAGTACCCGGTCAGGAGGAAGAACAGCATGCCCAGGATGCCGTAAGGCACGAATTGCGCATAGGTCACACCGGTCACGTGGGTGAACGTGATCAGCGCGCACAGCGACACCGGCGACCAGAGCGCCGTGGAGGCAAAGCCCCGGGAGCTTGCGATCGCCAGGGACCGCTGACTGGCTTCGCTCGCGCCCTTCAGCCGGGACGACAGCAGGGTCGTAATCAGGATCACCGCGCCGATATTGAGGAACAGGGCAAAGACATGGGTGCCGAAGGTCACGAACAGGTAGCGCTGGCCGGGCGGGCGGGAGACGATCAGTTCGGCCGCCTCCGCGATCTTCGGTGAGCGGGCCGCAAGATCGGCCATATGCTGCATGACCATCAGGAAGACGAACAGAAACCCCGCACTCGACAGGCCTTGCGGGCTGACTTCGCCCGTAAAGGCCCATGCCAGGCCGGATAGAGCGATGGCTATGGCAATGACGATCAGTCCGCCGCGCTTCAGGGAGCGAAAGCTGGCGATGAAAAAGACCGCGAAAACCAGAACCCAGAGAGCGGGCGGCAGTGGATGGCCAGCCAGGGCCGCCGCCACCATGACATAACCGGCCACGACTGCGGCCATCGTCGGGAAGACGATGGCCTGGATCGTCTTCGTTGCCGGTTGCGTCACGTCCCACCCCTTGAAAGACAAAAGCGCGGAACGTGTCAGCCGTCCGCTTCGCCACGAAGGGACATTAAATGCGATCTGTCTAAAAAGGGATAGGCATCAGGCGGGAAAAAACCTTTTTCGAAAGAGGCTTGCCCGCTTCCGGACTGCCGATCCGTGTCAGCTTCCGAAAGGAATTTCCGCCTTGCTGTCCGTCTTGAGCGCGCCGATGCAGGTATCCGGCGCAATCCCCTCGCCCGTGCACGCCTTGGCGCCGTTGACGAGAATGCGGCCGATCCCTTTGCAGGCCACGTTCGGCATTTCGAATTGCCGGACGACGGTCTTGCCCTCCGGGAGCGCACCGAAGTCGAACACGGTCATGCGCTCCACCAGTCCGTCGCCGTTGAAAATCACCATCTCGAAGGCGGATTTATCGAGGGGGCCGGATAATCCATTGTGAACCACGAACGTCATCAGGCATCCCTGCCCTGACGGGCTCAACCGGTTCAGCTGCAAGTCGAAACGATCGGATGACCCTCCGTCCTGAGCCTCAGCCGTCAGGCAGAAACCAAGGAGCAGGAACAACGAAAGAACGCAGGATTTCACAAGGTGGCACATTACGGGCAAACCTTCATCTGACGGCCCGCAGCTATCAAACGGCATATTCCCTAAAGAGGGAGACGGGTCAATACGCAGGCGAGGAAGTGCTGGCTGGCAACAGGCTTGCTCGCACCGATGATTGGAGATCGAGCCTTAAGCTCAATCAACGCACTTCTAAAAATACTTGAGTATAAATGTCAAGTTTCTGAAATCCCGCCCGGGCAAAATCGATGGGCCTTCGGCGGAAGATGCAAATGTGCCCATAAACCAGCATGAGCGGGTTTTCCAGTTGCGCTGTTTCACCGGCTACGGACAGCCGCTCCGCAATCTTCCGTATGATCTCCACCCTTTTCTAAGGACTACCGTTGGGCCATAGTGACTACATAAGAACAACTTATTGTGGTCGGGCCTCGGCGCTTCAACGCCATTGAACCTACTGATAGACCTGCGCCGCCCGCTTAAGGGCACGCATCGAGAACCGAATGTTCGAGTAATGGAGCAATTCATGAGGTCCTTCCTCGCAACCTTTCTAGCGGCACTCCTGTTCGTGCAGCCCGTTCTCGCGGCAACAGCCGTCACCACGGCCAACGTCAATTTCCGCCAGGGGCCGGAACCGGCTTTGCCTCCCTCGGCACACTTCCGAGCGGCACCTCCGTCGAGATGGGCCAATGTGACGATACCGGCGCTTGGTGTGCAGTGTCCGTGAACGGCCAGAACGGTTTTGTAAGCGGCAGCTATCTATCCCTGACAGAGCCGGAGCAAACGACCGGCTGGCCGCGCAGCTTCCAGACAGACGGCGGCGCTACGCTCGTCCTTTACCAGCCTCAATTCACCGAATGGGACAATTTCACCTCCCTCAAGGCGCTGGTTGCCGCCGAATACCTCAAGGACGACAAGACCAAGCCGGTGTTCGGCGTGATCGGCTTGAACGGCAAGTCGGCCCTCGACGGCGAGGACGGCACTGTCATCGTCAGCGACATCGCGGTGACCGAGATCGACTTTTCCGCCCTGGACAGGGCTGCCCTCACCGACCTCACCCTGCAGGTCGGCAAGCTGCTGCCGACCGGGCCGATCACGGTGAAAGAAGAGCGGATCACGGCAAGCCTTGCCGAATACAAGCGCATGGAGGACGTCAAGGGCCTGAATTCGGAAGCCCCGCCGATCTTCATCGCCAACGAACCCTCGATCCTGCTGCAAACGGAAGGCGAACCGGTGCTCGCTCCGATCAAGGGCGTGCAGGGGCTGCAGTTCGTCGTCAACACCAATTGGGACCTTCTGAAGCTGGAAGAGGACGGCGCCTATTACCTGCGCGACGAGACCTCCTGGCTGACCAGCAACGACCTGACGAGCGGCTGGAGCCCGGTGCAGGATCTTCCCGGTCCGATCACGAGCCTGCCCGACGACGACAACTGGAAGGAAACCCGCACGGCGATCCCGCCGCAGCCGTTCCCGGACGGCAAGGCGCCGAAGGTGGTCTATTCGGACAAGCCGGCGGAAATGATCGTCTTCGACGGGAAACCAAAACTGGAGCCCGTGCCCGGCACGGGTCTGGAATGGGCCTCCAACACGGACAGCGACGTGTTTTTCCTCAAGGAGACCAAGACCTGGTACATCCTGGTCTCGGGCCGGTGGTACAAGTCCGCCTCCCTTGACGGGCCCTGGACCTTCGCCACGCCGGACCTGCCGGCGGACTTCCAGAACATTCCCGAAGATGCGCCTTACTATTCCGTCCGCGCCTCCGTCCCGAACACGTCGGAGGCGGCCCAGGCACGGCTGAAGGCCAGCATTCCGAGCACGGCCCGGGTCGAGGTCGGCTCGGTCAGCGCCGATGTCTCCTACGCGGGCGACCCGGAATTTGAAAAGATCGAGGGCACGTCCATGTCCTACGCGGTCAACACCAACGACCAGGTCATCCAGGTCGGCGCCAAATATTACGTCCTCCAGGACGGGGTCTGGTTCGTGGGCGACAGCCCGGAAGGCCCGTTCCAGGTGGCGACCTCCGTGCCGGACGAGATCTACACGATCCCGCCGAGTTCGCCGGTCTACAACACGACCTATGTCCGCATCTATGAAACCGAACCGGGTGCGGTCTGGTATGGCTACACCATGGGCTACCTCACCGGCTACCTCGCCTGGGGGACCTTCGTCTACGGCTCGGGCTGGTATTATCGGCCCTGGTACCGGCCGGGTCCGGTCCCGATCTTCTTCCCGCGGCCGGTGACCTACGGCATCGGCGCCTTCTACAATCCGC